>DASRKB010000113.1:0-50350 GCA_035649175.1 Burkholderiales bacterium
GACGATGAGCAGGAAAACGTAAAAGCGGACCGCTTCGGTGTCGAGGGGGATGCCGAAGAAGCTCGAGCGCGCGACCGCCAGCCCGTCGGTGCCTCCGGTGACGGCCTCCCCGTGGATATAGGCCCAGCGGAGCAGCTCGCCGAAGGCGAGCGTGACGATGGCGAGGTAGTAGACGCGGATGCCGCGAAGCGCGGTCACGCTGGCGAGGAAGCCTGCCGCCGCGCCCGCCAGGCCGGCGGGCAGGATGACCGCCCAGAAAGGCAGGCCGGCATGCGCCATCAGCATGGCGGCGCTGTAGGCGCCGATGCCGAAGAGCGCGGTGTTGGCGAAGGCGAGCTGGCCGAGGTTGCCGAGGACGAGGTTGAAGCCTACGGCCACCAGCACGTAGACGAGCATCAGGTTGACAATGAACAGCGTGTAGTCGTTCGCGCCGAGCGGGATCGCGAGCGCCGCCAGGGGCAGGAGCCAGAGCCTCATGCCTTCGGGCTCACTCCGGGATCAAACGCGCTCGGCAATCGCCCGCCCGAAGAGCCCGTTGGGCCGCAGCGCGAGTACCAGGATGATCACCAGGTACGCCGTGATGTCGATCATCTTGGTCGACACGTAGCCGCCGACCAGTTGCTCTGCCACGCCGAGGATCAGCCCGCCGGCGACGGCGCCACCGAAGGAGCCGAAGCCACCGAGCGTCATGGCGGCGAAGCCCTTGATGAGGAAGATGGCGCCGAGATTAGGGTGCAGCAGCGTGATGGGCGCCACCAACACGCCGCCCGCTGCGCCAAGCGCCGCGCCGGCGCCCCACATGACGCCGTGGAAGGCCCGCACGTTGATCCCGACCAGTCCGGCGCCCCGCTCCGACTGACAGACCGCCTGCATGACTCGCCCAGCGGAGCTGCGGTAGAAGAGCAGGAAGAAGGCTCCGAGCAGGACCGCCACGACCGCGAAAATGACGAGCGAATCGCCGGTCACCACGAGATCGCCCATCAGCAGCGGCAGGAAGTCCAGCACGCGCGGCATCGGTAGCACCTCCCGCCCCCAGCCAGCGCGCGCGATGCCACGCAGGACATAGCCGAAGCCAATGCACATGAGCGCGAAGCCGATGTGCGGCCCGGCCTTGATGCGCTCGATGAGACCGACCTCGATGCAAAGGCCCAGGATGAAAAGCAGCACCACCGCCGCGAAGGCCGAGGCGAGGAACGGCAGCCCGGCGAGCACCACCATCACGTAGACAACGAACGCGCCAGCCATCACGAGGTCGCCGTGGCCGAAGTTCACCACCGTAGTCGAGCGGTAGACCACGCAGAGCGAGAGCGCGACGAGCGCGTAGATCGCGCCCTGAGCGAGGCCGCTCAGGGCGAGCTGCAGCGCGAACACTTGGTCAGGGCGTTAGAGCGGCTTGCCCCAGGACTTGAGGACCGTCGGCTTGCCCTTCACGAACCCGGCCACTGCAACCTCCTTCACTCCATCGCGGTCGCTGGAGGTCCAGGTAATGGGGCCGGCCAGCACGCCGGTCTGGAAGTCCTTGGTCTTGTCCAGCTCGGCAATAAGCTTCTCGCGCGTCAGGTCGCGCCCCGCGCGCTTCAGCGCCTCGACCACCGCCGCGCCCCCGCCCATCGAGATAAGGCTGAAGGCCGTGACCGTCTCGTTTGGGTAGTACTTCTTCAAGATGTCGGCGAACTTCTTGAGCTTCGGCCCGTCGAGGTTGTCGGCGTACATGTGCGGTACGTAGTAGTTCGCCACCGTGTCGAGGTCGCCCACGCGCTTCAGCGTGTTCTCGAGGTCGGTCCCGGCAGTTCCCATCACCGGTGCGTTGACCGCGTACTTCTTCATGTCCTTGAGGAAGATCGCCGTCTCGGCTTCGTAGAGGCACGCGATGATGAAATCGGGATTCGCCTGCTTGATGCGAAGCGTCTGCGCGGTCGAATCCGTCTGGCCCCGCTCGAATGCCACCTCGATCGCCGGCTTGACCTTCATGGACGAGAGGTATTCAGTGGCCGGCCCGCAGTAGCTCTTCGCCCAGTCGTCCGTGTGCGAGATCACGGCCACGCGCGCGAGGCCGGGCTTGGATGCCACGAACTGCCCCATGGCGATTCCCATTGTCTTGCCGACCGGAACTCCGTGAAAGATGTTCTTGACGGGTGGGGTCGAAATGTTCGGGTTAGCGGCATGCGCGATGACCCACGGGATGCCGGCCTCGATCACGATGGGCTTGATCGCCATCGCCACCGCGCTGCAGGAGTTGCCGTGCAGCATGAAGACCTTGTCCTGATGGATGAGCTTCTTCACTGCCGCCACGCCCTTGGTGCTGTCGCAGGCGTAGTCCTCCATTACCGTCTCGATCTTGCGGCCGTGAATCCCGCCCTGGTCGTTCACCCACTTGTAATAGGCATCGAGGCCGATCTGCGCCTTGCTGTAACTGGAGGCGTTGCCGGTCAGCGGGGCCATCACGCCGATCTTGATGCTGTTGGGGGTGATGCCATCCTGCTGCGCCGCGGCGTTGACGGCGAAAAAGCAGGCCATAAGTGCCCAGGTGCGTTTCACGTCCGTTCTCCCTATGCGCGAGGTGAAGTGGCAGTATAGCCCCATGGCGAATACGGATCTGCATCGCGACCTCACGGTCGTCGACGGACTGGTGGTGGCAAATTTCGGGCGCGACATCTTCGAGGACATGCGCCGCGGCGGCCTCACCGCCGCGAACTGCACCTGCTCGATCTGGGAAGGCTTCAAGGCGACGATGGACAACGTCGCGCGCTGGAAAGGCTGGTTCCGGGAGCATGGCGATCTGATCACCCAGGTCACCACCACGGCCGATATCGCGCGTGCCAAGCGTGAGGGCAAGACCGGCATCATCCTCGGCTGGCAGAACCTGACCGGCATCGAGGACCAGATCGGCTACCTGCAGCTCTTCAGGGAGCTCGGGGTCGGCATCATGCAGATCGCCTACAACACTCAGAACCTCGTCGGCACCGGCTGCTACGAGAGCCGCGACGGCGGCCTGTCCGACTTCGGCCACGAGGTCATCGCCGAGATGAACCGGGTCGGCATCCTGTGCGACCTCTCGCACGTCGGCGCGAAGACGAGCGAGGACGTCATCAAGGCGTCGAAAAAGCCCGTGGCCTACACGCACTGCCTGCCGGCCGCGCTCAAGGCGCATGCGCGCAACAAGTCCGATGAGCAGCTCAAGTTCATCGCCGAGCGCGGCGGCTTCGTCGGCGTCACCATGTTCCCGCCGTTCCTGCGCCGCGGCACCGATTCCACGGTCGACGACTACGTCGAGGCGATGGAGTACGTGATCAACCTCTGCGGCGAAGAGCAGGTCGGCTTCGGCACCGACTTCACGCAGGGCTACGACCGAAAGTTCTTCGACTGGATCACGCACGACAAGGGCTACGCGAGGAAGCTCACCGAGTTTGGCGACATCATCAACCCGGCCGGCATCCGCGAGATCAAAGACTACCCCAACCTCACCGCGGCAATGCAGAAGCGCGGCTGGAAGGAGTCGCGCATCCGCAAGGTCATGGGCGAGAACTGGGTGCGCCTCCTCAAGGAAGTCTGGGGCGCCTGACACTGGGCAAGCCGCAGGTGCCGATCGAGGTCGACGACGCCACCGGCGGGTGGAGCGTCGACGGGGTGCCGATGATCCTGGTGCCCCGGCATTTCTTCCTGAACAACCACCTCGCCATCGAGAGCGCGCTCGGCGAGGAGCGGTACGCCAAGCTCCTCTTCGACGCGGGGCACAAGTCGGCCTACCTCTGGTGCGAAATGGAAGCGAAGACCCACGGCCTGAAGGGCCTGGAAGTCTTTCATCACTACATGAAGCGCCTCTCGCAGCGCGGCTGGGCGCAATTCCAGGTGCAGTCAGCCGATGCCGAAGCCGGCCGGGCGCGCATCCACGTCAGGCACTCTGTTTTCACGCACGGGAAGAAGGGCACCAAGACCTGCTACATGTTCCGCGGCTGGTTCCCGGGCTCGCTCGAATACGTCGCCGCCGCGGCGGGGCGCAAGCTCAAACTCACGTCCGAGGAACTGCAGTGCGCCGCCCAGGGGCACGAGCACTGCGTCTTCGAAACGTCGCGCGTCGGCGCGGAGTAACATCGGCCCGGTGCTGTGCGGATGCGGACGGACGGCGTGAGCGAGCAGGAACTCAAGCAACGGCTGGCGGCGATCTTGGCCGCGGACGTCGTGGGCTACTCGCGCCTGATGGCGGCGGACGAGCGTGCGACGGTCGCCGCGCTGGATGCCGCGCGCGGCGCGTTCCAATCGCAGATCGAGTCCAACGCGGGACGCGTGATCGACATGGCAGGCGACTCGGTCCTCGCCGTGTTCGAGACGGCGGCCGGGGCGGTGCGCGCGGCGCTCGCGGCGCAGCAGGCGCTCGCCAACTCGGCAAAGGATTTGCCCGAGGTGCGGCGCATGCGTTTTCGCATCGGCATCCACATGGGCGATGTGATCGAAAAGCCGGACGGCACGGTGTACGGCGACGGCGTCAATATCGCGGCGCGGCTTGAGGCCCTCGCCGAGCCTGGCGGAATCTCGGTGTCAGACGCCGTCTACGGCGCCGTGCGCGGCAAGGTCGATGCGAGCTTCGCCGACCAGGGCGAGCAACAGGTAAAGAACATCGCCTATCCGGTGCGCGCGTTCAGGGTGGTCGCGGACGCCCGGGCGCCCGGCACCGCTCCGGCGCAATCGGTCGTCGAACCCGTGCTTCGTCCGCCCGACAAGCCTTCGCTCGCCGTGCTGCCATTTACCAACATGTCCGGGGATCCCGAGCAGGAGTACTTCGCGGACGGTATCACCGAGGACATCATCACCGACGTCTCGAAGATCTCCGGGCTGTTCGTCATCGCGCGCAACTCGTCGTTCACCTACAAGAAGCACCACGTGGACGTCAAGGAGGTCGGGCGCCGGTTCGGCGTGCGCCACGTGCTCGAGGGCAGCGTACGCAAGGCGGGCGTCAAAGTGCGCATCAACGTGCAGCTCATCGACGCCGAGACCGGGGGGCACGTGTGGGCCGAGCGCTTCGACCGCGACCTGGAGGACATCTTCGCGCTGCAGGACGAGGTGACGCAAAAGATCGTCGAGGCGCTCAGGGTAAACCTGACCGGCAGCGAGCTGGCGCGCCAGCGCGAGCGCGGCAAGGTCAACACCGAGGTCTACGACTACCTGCTGCGGGCGCGCAGCTGCATCCTCGAGTTCACTCCGCAAAAGGTCGTCGAGGGCCGCGCAATGCTGGAGCGCGCGCTGGAGATCGATCCCGGCATGACGGAGATCTACGCCCTCCTCGCGATCGCCGACGCCACCGAGTACCTGAACGGCTGGGGCGACGCGGGGCCCGATCGCCTCGAGCAGGCGCTCGCGCTTGCGCGCAAGGCCTACGCCGCGGACGAGAACGACGCGATTGCGTGCAACGCGCTGGCAATCTCGATGATGTGGCTGCGCCGGCTGGACGAAGCCGAGCCGATGGCACGGCGCGCGATCGAGCTCGATCCGAACTTCTCCCAGGCGCATGGCGGCCTCGGCAACGTGCTGCACTTCTCCGGCAGGCACGAGGAGGCGATCGCCTCGTTCGAGCAGGCGCTGCGCCTCGACCCCGAGTTCAACATCTGGATGCATGCGCTGGGTCGGGCCCAGTTCACGCTCGGGCGCTATGCCGAGGCCGAAGCGATGTTCAGGCGCCGCCTGATCCGCATGCCACATTCCGACGTCACGCGCGCCTACCTCGCCTCGCTCTACGGCCACACCGGCCGCGTCGACGAGGCAAAGCGGATGTGGCGCGAGCTCACCGAGATCAACCCGCAGTACACCCCGGAGCTGACGCTGCGCATCCTGCCGTACAGGGACCGCGCGCCGCTCGATCAGTTCGTCGAGGGTCTGCGCAAAGCGGGGCTTACGTAGCCACCAAAAGAGAAGGCGGCCGAAGCCGCCTTCCCAGCTCGACCTTCGCGCCGCTCAGAACTTCCAGATGACTGCGGCGCTTATCACATCAACGTCAGTTTCAGCCGTTACGCCAAAAAACTCGCCTCCGACATCTTGATAGCGCTGCCACTCGAGCCTGACGCCAAGGTTGCGGGTAAAGTCGAAACGCGCACCAATACCATAGATAAGGTCCGTGTTGTTATCGGATTCCGAAACCGAGCCCAGCCCGGCCGCGCTCCCATTAACCTCCGTATCCGCCATGTACAGACCAGCCTTTCCGAAGATTGAGAAGCGATCGGCGATTGGCAACGAGCCCACAGCCACGAGGTCCCACACTGTCGTTTCAAATGCGATATTGACGTTGAAGGGGGGCACCGGCACGGATGCGGTTGTTTGACCAAGATCGGCGTATCCGAACTCGACCGCAAAATGCTTATTGAAGTGGTAGCCGCCGAAGATCTTCCAGCTCGAGTCGCTGTCATCGCAGGATGTCGTCCCTGCGCACTCAACATCGAAGCTGCTCTGTCCTAGCGCACCACCGATGTAGAAGCCCGGGTCCTGTGCAAACGCCGGCCGCGTGAATGCCATAGCCGATGCCAATCCAAGCATTACCAAACCTGTTCTTGTACTCATCTGTTTCCCCCTTTCGCTTGATTGAATGAACGCCTCCATGCGCGTTCGGCGGTCGGACAGTACAACGAGCGCTAACACCCGCCCTCTGATATGCGTCTTTATGATCAGACTCAGCCGAAAGATGTGGCGATATGTTGTGGAATCGCAACTGGGTTGGACAATTCGATAAGTATCGCGACCCCATCCGACGCCGTTGGAGAGGATCGGAATCGTAGGCGGGATCCCTTGACCATGTGATTGCGACCAGCTGCAGTTGGAACCAACATGGGAATGACTGAGGGAGGTATCAGAAAAATGCGCATGTTCCGAGCCTTTAGTTCTTACGCAGCAACAGTCATGGCTCTGCTGCTAGCCACTGCGTGCGGCACTGTGGAGCACAAGATTGAACTCGATCAACAGTACTCCGTAAAACCAGGCACAAAGGTCGTACTAGGTACCGTAAAGAACCAGACCGGGCAGAGCTTCGATATTGACGTTGAAAAGATGCTGGCTGACGCCTTCAGCCAAGCGCTGAAAGAGAGGGATCTCGAGTGGACGGGGGGCGACGTTCCCAAACTCGTACTCACCGCCGAGATTGTTCAGTACGTCAAAGGCGACGCGTTCAAGCGGTGGCTCATGCCCGGCTATGGATCGACGGTGCTCGTCGTCCGGGGCGCGATTTACGAGTCGGACAATCGTAAGGTGGGGTCGGTGGACGCCAAGCGCACCGTAGACGCCGGTGGCGCCTATACGGTCGGAGCGTGGCAAACAATCTTCAAGAACGTTGCGGACGACGTCATTGTGAAGCTTGGGGAACAGGTGAGGGGAGCCAAGTGATTCTCTAATATGGAGACAGCGCTCGCGCTGCCCGCCCCCGCTGAGTTCCAAACTAGGCGGCGAGCTCGACTGCTCTGGCCTCAAGCAGATCGATCAGCATGCGCTCCACGTAACTTCCACCCACGCTAATGCGCTGATCCGCAGATAACGACTTCAATATATTGGCGGCATCAGCGTGCTTGCCTCTCGCAAACTGACTGACAGCATCGACCAGGGAGAGTGAAAGCCGCGTCTGGTCGCTGGACTCCTTGGTCGCGATAGCCGCCCTGCCTTGCTCAAGCGCGGCGATATCGCCCGCCGATGCTTGAATACCGGCAAGATGCAGTGCTATGAACGGATGCGAAAGCATCGAACTGAAGCGCACGGAGAGTGCAGAAACCGCAGCCGAGACCGGACGAGTAGCTCCCGTACGCAGATATTCACGCAACAGAAAGCCGCCGCAGTCCGCGAGCGTCAGCACGGGGCCACAGTGAGTGGTTTCGGGCGCGCAATACCGCTCATAGCGCTGCCATGCCTGCTCGGTTAAGCCCAACTGCCATTCTGCCAATGCCAGGTGCCACTGCACGTGACCGAACATGGCGCCGCCCTCAGCCGATCGGCGGTGTTCGTTCAGCCAGTTGCCCAGCAAATCCAGCGACTCTTCAGGCTTGCCCTGGTCGTGCAGTACATGGGCATAACTGTGGATAACGTAGAGGGCTTGCGGTCGCTGCTGCAGTGCTCTCTCGACAAGTAAACGGCCGCGGTTCCGATCACCGGCTTCACTGGCTGCGAACCCCAGGCGTGCAGTACACGCCCAATCATCATGCAAGCGGGGATCGACCGATTCCATGATATTCAGCACGCGCTCGAGCTTGCGCGCACCTCCATAAAAGATCAGATAACCACAAAGTTGCGAGATGACCAGCAGGTCGCCGGGGTTCGCCGTGATGTAGGCCTCGGTCGCCGCAAGGTTGGTATACGGGTCTTCAAGCAGGGCAAATAGCGCGGAGATATGTGCACGCTCCCAGGGGAGTGCTGCTTCCGCCGCCAACAGCGCACGCTCTTTGAAGAGATTAGCGTCCGTTGCCTTGGCGTCCTTGGCAAGCATGTAGCGTGCGGCCAAGGCGACGGCGAGATTGCCGTCCAGCGCCAAAGCCTGATCGAGCATTTCCGCGGCGCCGGTCTCAGAACCGAGGATGCGATCGACAGCGAGCTGATATTTTTCCGCAGCTTCGCGACTGCCAGCAGTGAGGGGCTTACCCGTACGCACGTCAATCATGTTGGCTTCTTGAGCTGCGGAAGGCAAACCGGCCAAGCGGCCGAGAACATGGCAGGTCGTGGCGCGACCAGAAGGATGCCGCGATCCCGACGTCTCTTCGAGCCGTGCAGTCGGACATAGCGTCGAATCTGGTCAGAACTTGCAAACCGTGACACTTAACCAGGGATACGCCGCTCCGTGACCCCACACTCGCTGCTTATCGCATCGTAGCGTCGGCGAGGTGTTCATGAACATCCTGGTGGTGGAAGATCAGCAGGTCGTGCGGGAGCTCTTGACGGCGGTTGCCACCTCTGCCCTCGCAGGTGCACGCGTAACAGCAGTGGGGGATTTGGAATCAGCGCTTGAAGCAGCGCGCGCCATGCCAGTGGATCTCGTCTTGCTGGATCTGGGCCTTCCCGGCTGTCGGGGAATCGACGCGCTGAAGCGCTTCAAGGAAGCCTACCCGAGCGTCGTTATCGTCATCGTTTCCTCCAACGACGACAGCCGCGTCATATCCGACGCGCTCGCTGCTGGCGCAAGCGGCTATCTGACAAAAGGAGTGAGTCCTAGCGGTCTCGCGTCGGCTCTTGCTGGTCTTCGGAGGCCAGCTGGGTCATGAAATCAAAGAGAAGAGCCACCGGTGCAATTCGTCCTGGGCAACAAAAAGCCCGGCCCCTTTCGGGGACCGGGCCAATTCCGGCGTAGAGGAGGAGGAGTTTCCGCTGTTGCCGGGTTACACCACTCTAGTCTTCTTAGGCCCCGCTTTTCACGGCGTTTTGCGCATGGGGCAGTATCAGGAGGGACGCAGCTTCCCTAGGAGGTTCGGTTATCACTGTAGCTGTCGCAAGCCCCACAACCAAGAGGGTCGGAAACAAGAAAGCCACGAAGGTGAAGTACTCTTTCATTTGCATCCCTCCTTTGCGTACGGTGCCACAGTAACTCCAGGCACCGCGGGCGTTCCAGTGCGGAATGCTACAGGGGGAAGTGACTAATTCACGTGGTCCATTGACCAGCTCTGGTCACTGCCAGGCACTTGGGGCTAGCCGAGGCGCTGCGCACCACCTAGTTTCCCCGCCCGCCTCTCGCCAAGAAGTACGTTAAAGAAAACAGATACTTAGCGTCGCACTAACGAGCTCAGCGCTAGATCTCGGCTTATCCCGCGCCTCACCATGATGTGCAGCGTGGAACTACAATGAGGCCAGCCATGGCCGCCCTCGTCTGCATCGAGTGCCAGCAGGAGAATCGGGCCGCTGGGAAGTTCTGCTCCCAATGCGGCGCGCGGCTCAATCTGCGGCTGTGCGCGAAATGCGAGGCGATCAACGACCGAAGCTGGTTGCGCTGCCATAACTGCGGCGAGAACCTCGTCGCGCCATCGCGCGTCGAGCTCGCGCCCAAGACGCCTGTGCCTGCTTCGGTCCCTCTGCCTCCCAAGCCTTCCGCAACGGCGCGTCTCACGGTGGCCATCGTTTTGGTGGCTACCGGGCTCGCAGGCTCGGCGCTTTACTTTTACCGCCCGCCAGGCGATTCCGTCTTGACCGCGAGCTCCAAGCAAGCCGCGTCGCCTTCAGGACCGCCTGCGGTCCTCGGCACAATTGCCGTCACGGCGCCCGAAGCGACGCGTGCTTCGGTCGCCGCTGCCGTGACGCCGCCTCTCGAGCAGACCGCCCTGCCTTCGGAAGCACTGCCTGCTCCGCCCGCACCTGCGGTTGCATTGGCCATGGAAGCCGTCGCCCCCGCTCCTGAGCGCTCCGAGCAAACGGCGTTGCCTTCGGCAGCACCCCCGGCTTTATCCATGCTTACGCATGCAATAGATGCGCCGGCGCGCGCTTTGCGGGCAGAAGCGACGCTTGCCGGCGCCACCGCCGCGACTGCGCCACCCCCCCCCGCGCGCGCTACCGAACGCCCGGCTGCGCGCACCGAGCGCTCGGACGCGCGGCGTTCGCATACCGCCGCCCGAGCTGAACCGCCGGTCGCGCTCGCTGCCGTCCCGCAGGTGCCTAAGGCGGCAGCGGGTGTCCAACCCGTCAAGCAAGCTGCGCCGCCGGCGGCCGCTCCGCAGCAGTCCCTCGCCACGCCGCCGAATGCGCCTATGCCGGAGCTCACCCGGGCGCCGCCGCTTCCGGTCACCACCGTCACGCCCATCGTCGTCCTACCTGCAGTCCCGAGCCCGCAGCTGCGGCCGGCGGCTGAGGAAAGCGCAGGCAGCGCGGCGCCACCCGACGCTAGACAAAGTCTCGATGGGCTCGCCTCAAGTCTTGCGCAGTTGCAGAACGCGGCCACGCTGGCAGCCCTCGTCGATCAGCTGTCGCAGGACGGCGCGCCGAGCGGCAAGGCGGACGAAAGCCGGATCAACATCGATCGTGAGCAGGACGTCCAGTACTGGTCGAAGCGGCTCGGCGTCAGCGAGGACGACCTCAGGGGAGCGGTCAAGAGCGTCGGACCGCTGGTGAAGGATGTAATGCAGAAGCTGCGCAGTGAACGGCCCGTGGCGGCGCAGCGAGAAGGACTTGCTCCCTAGACGCAGATCAGCCCGAGGGGTAAAGACAGGCGGCTGAGCGCCCGCTGCGGGCGATTCCCGAGACGATGTGGTCGCAACTCGCCTTGGCCATGGCTGCCGGACCGGCGATCGCCAGGCGCAAGCCCGGGCCGCTCACCACGTAGTTCGGGACCTTCCGGCGCTCGTACACTGCGAGCTCGAAGCCTTCGAGCTGGCGCTCGCAGCGCGCGATCTCCACCTTGCACTGCTTGCATAGCTGCTTCACCGGGTCGAGAAAGCGGTCGTTCGCCGCGCCGCATGCCTGGCGCTCCTGTCTCGCGTCCTGCACGGCGGTATAGACGAGGCCGTCGGGCGACGAGAGACGCACCACCGGGTGATAGCTTTGGGAGATGACGTGCAGATGCGCGAGCCAGGCGCTCACGCCGATCAGCAGCGCTGCGATCGCGATGTTTCTCGCGTTCTGCAGACTCCCCCCTTCCCAGACTCCCCCTTCACTCCGCGGCTATTGTAGGGGCGCTACCAGCAGGGCGTCCATGAGTACGCGAGGTCCCACACCACCTCGCCGCGCGGAAAAGCTCCCTGCTTCCCGGGGTCGTCGATGCGCACGCCCACGTGCTCGCCCTCGATTCCCACCACCACGCCGCGCACCCACTCGCGCCCCGCGGTCCCCACCGGCATCTCGCGGCAGACCTTCTGACCTTCCTTTGCAACCGCCGCCCGCACCTCGGCAGCATTGTTCGCGCGCGCGCGCATCATCTGCGTCGCCGCTCCGGTCGGAGCGTCTCCCCGCCAGGGACCCGAGTACACGTCGCCGCTTTGCCACCAGTAGATACCGTAGCCGTCGCGCCGGTCGGCGACAAACTCGCCGTCGTAGCGCTCGCCTTGCGAGGCGCCCCGCCCCCAAACGTACGAGCCGTAGCCCTGCCTGTGATCGGCAACGAATTCCCCCTCGTAACGATCCCCGTTCGGCCAGCTCTTAACCCCCTGGCCGTGCTTCCGCCCCGCCTTGAACCCGCCTACGTACTCGGCCGTCCCACTCGCGCTGCCCTGGCCTTCCGCCAGCCCATCCACGCACGGCCCGCTGTAGCTCGCCTGTAGCTCGGGGTCCAGGACTTTGCAGTCCTGCCCGAACACGGGAAGCGCGACCAGCAGGAGCAACAAGAAAAGCCTCATTCCAAATCCCACGCAAAGGTAACGCTACCCGGTCCGACGGCGACCGCGGGGACGTTCTTCCCGCGCCGCGCCTCGCGCCGGCCTTCCCACGCGAGGTGGCCGAGCGCGTAGCCGAGGAATGAGCCCGCCACGGTGTCGGAGAGCCAGTGCTCGCGGCTGCCGGTGCGCGAGAGGTTGGTGAGCGCGGCGACACCGTAGAGCCACGGCATGTCGAACTCCTTGGCGTAAGGCGTGATCGCGGCCCACGTCACGGTAGTGTGGCGCGACGGGAAGGAGTGAAACGCGTCCTCGGAGGTGAAGGGCTCGAACTCGCTCTTCCCCATGCCCGTGGGCGGGCGCGCGCGGCCCACCGCGTACTTGAGCCCCGTGCTCGCGATGAGCGCGAGCCCGCCCGCCTCGAGCGCGGCCACACCGGCGTCCGAGAGCCGCGGGCGCGACTCGTCGAAGGCGAAGAGCGCCGAGACCCCCACCGCAGCGAAGGGCAGCGCGTCGCCGAAATCGACGAAGTTCTTCATCCAGCTCTTGTTGCGGTGCTCGTCCGCGTACTCGAAGGCGCGGTCGTCGAGCGTCGCCGAGCCGAGCGTGCCGCCGACCGCCGCGAGCGTGCTCTTGAACCAGTCGATCTCGCTCGCGGAGCGCGCGGTGCCGAAGAGGTCGGCGGCGAGGAAGTCGGGCCACTGCCGGTCGGCGCCGAGCATCGGCAGGTGGTAGTCGTCGTCTCGGTCACCGAAGCGCACGAGGCCGTCGCGCGTATGCATCTGGATCACCGGCCGCTCGACGATGCGCGCGAGGTCGCCCGGCGAGACCACCATCTGGCCGACGTCGCGCGTCCAGGGCGCAAGCGCGATCCCGGCGACCGACTGCGTGTCGCGGGTGCGCATCGTCTCGAGGGGCATGATCACGAACACGCCCTTGTCGTAGTACGGGTCGGAAGGCGAGCCGGGTGAGGTGATATCGTTGCCGTTGGTGATCGTGTACCACGCGCCCACCTCGAAGCCCGAGGCGAAGCGGCGCTTGATCTCGCCGCGCACGCCCTCGTCCTTGGCGAGGAAGCGCCCGGCGCGGAGCGAGAGCGTCGTCCCCTGCGCCATGCGGTAGTGGAGGGAGGCGATCGAGGTCACGGTCCTGTAGTCCTGGAACCCGAACCAGCCCTCGAAGTCGCGCTGGCGCACCCAGTCCACCGCGAGGTCGGCCGACCAGCTCCCGTCGCGCGGCAGGTAGAGCGCCTGGCCGCCGACGCCGCCGAACATCTCCTCATAGATGCCCGCCGACAGCCGGACGTAGACCCGCTCCTGCGGATGGTAAAAACGGTTGACGAGGAGCCGCGTCAGCTTGAAGTCGGTCTCCTTGTACTCGGCGATGTCGGTGCGCACGTGCGGCAGCGTGCTGTTCGAAGGCTGCGTCACATCGCTCACATTCTCGATGAGCTGGAGCTTGCTCTCGGCCTGAAAGAAGAGCTGGCGCGTGAGCGCGCGGTCGTAGGCTGCGAGCGCGTAAAGCTCGTACTTGAAGACGCCGCTCGGGTCGTTGAAGTAGATCGAGAGCCCCGGCCTCACGCGCAGCCTTCCCCCGAGCACGTTCTCGCCGCCCACCGCGATGATGTCGGCGCCCGGGTGCTGCGTCAGGATGCTTACGGGCAGCGGCTCCTCGAAGGCAATCAGGGCTTCCTTCTTGTCCGCCTCCTCGCTCGCTTCCAGCGGCTTCGCGTACTCGATCGCCACGTAGGGCGCGAGCTGCTCGCGCGAGGCCATTCCGTTGAAGTAGCGCTGCAGCAGGGGCATGTTGATGAAGGTGTAGGTCGCGAGCGGCAGCGAGCCCTGCACGTAGGTGATGCGGATCTCGCGCACTTCGAGCGGCGCGAACGAGAGCATGGTGCGCGCCGCGCGGCCGACGGCGCGCGGCATGGAGGAGATGCGCACGTTGGTGAGCACCGCCTCCAGGCGGGAGTTCTCGTAGCCGAGGCTCACGCCGCGGAAGTCCTGCTCCACCAGCGCCCGCGCGAGGCGCGCGCGGTGCTCGGGGTCGTCGGCCCACTGCGCCTCGGTCGGGCGCGGGTTGATCCTGGTGTACGGCGGCGGCTCCTCCACCTTGGGCACGAACTCGCGCTGCTCGAGCGGGAGCTGCACGTAGACGTTGAAGCCCACCTCGCCGTGCGAGGCGAACGCCTTCGCGCCCCAAAAGTCGCTGCGGTATTCGACCCCGATCGCGCCTTCCTTCTTGTAAGCCGCCGCGCCCGAAAGGTCCGAGCCGAAGTCCTGCTTGTAGTCGTAGGCGTCGTACTCGGCCACCAGGCTCCACCCGGGAAGCGCGCTCGGGGACCAGCGCAGCCCGCCGAAGGCGCCGTCGAGGCGGTCCACCCCGTAGCCGAGCGTCAGATCGAGCTCGCCAAGGCGCTTCGACATCACCCCGTACGCGGCCCGAAAAATACTGGTGCCTTCGAAGGCATCCTGCGCTCCGAGCGCGATTGCCGGCCAGAGTCCGCGCTCGGGCAGGAGCAGCACCTTGGCGTCGAACGACTTGTCGCGGTAGTCGCCGTAGTCGGCCGCATCCGGGCGGTCCGGGAACGCCTGCACGTCGTAGATGCGCGTGAATCGGAACGAGCCTTCGAGCCAGGGGAACACCGTGACGTTCGACCACAGCGCCTCGTAGGGACGCAGGAAGCTGAAGCCCGAGCGCCACGTGCCTTCGGGCGCGAAGCGTGCGTCCGGCATGCTGATGAGCCCGGTCTGCCCGCTCACGCTCGGTTCCTGCGCGAGCACCCGCCCCGCAAGGAAGAGCAGCAGCAGAAACAAGAAAGGCCCCAATCGGGGCCTTCCGACATGCGGTTCGACGGCCAGACTTAGTGCTGCGTCGTCGAAACCGTGTCTTTGCCGGCTTCGTTGACGAGCAACGCGATTCCTAGGCCGAGGGTCAACAGAACCGCGGGGACGGCAAATGCCGCGCGGTCGTCGGGGCCGGCGGTCGCAGCCGCGCCGGACGCCGCGCCGCCGCCCGCCGGCAAGCCGACCTGCGCAATCTGCAGGCTCTGCATGGACCTCGCGGCCGAGGCCGGCAATACCGAAGGCGCAATCGCCGTCGGGGCGGCCGCATTGGCGGCGACCATGGTGGTGCTCTGGGTGCCCAGGCTCTGGATTCCCCAGCCGTTGCTCGAGATCAGGGAGCCGGCGTGCACCACGATGTAGGCGGGGTTCACGAGCACCACCGAGAAGTCTGCCGGGCGCTCCACCGTGAGCTGCGTCTGCGGCGTGCGGAAGAAGAACTGCTGCGGGTTGTCGCGGGCGATGGTGCCGGTCACGACGCGCGCTCCGCCGCGCAGCAGATCGAACACTGCCCGACCGGAAGCGGCGTTTCCCGTGCGCCGGAAATCCACCACGCGCAGCAGGCTGTTCTCGCCCAGCACGATCTGCATCCCGTCGTCGAACTTGAGCTTTACCTGCGCCCCGGGCCCGGTGCTGATCGCAGCCGGGGCGGCGAACCGCTGGCCCTGCGCAAGCGACGTCTCGCCCACCCGCGCGCTTCCGTTGATGGACTCCACCACCGCAGCCGCGGAGGCGACGAGCGGCAAGACGAGCGCGAGAAGCCCGGCCGGGAGAATTCGTATCATTTTTGCCTCCCCCTTTTTCTGTGCCTTGGTACGAGGCGTGCCGCATTGTGACCAGTCGTCGCGGATGCGACAAGGAATTATGTGCTCGCGCGCGACCTTGCGGGCGCCTCCTGCGCAGGCGGCAAAGATCTATCGCCTCGCGCCCAACTCCGCCGCTTGCTCATCGCCCGACTCGCTCCTCGCCCGCAGCACGAGCCAGGCGGGAACCCGGAAGCGGACCAGCCGCCAGTAGGCCAGCGTGTAAATGATTCCAAACGCTGCCGCCGAAACCTGCAGCGCCGGGGAGAAGTCCCAGAAGAAGAGAGCGATCGCCAGACAGGCGAGCGGGATCGGCCACAGGCACAGCGACGCGAGTGAATTACGCCTCACGTAATCCGCAGGCTTCCCCGCGAAGCCGCGCCAGCGCACTGCCCGCCGGTACACGAGCGTATGCAGGTGCAGCGCATCCGCGCGTCCGGCCGCGTAACCCCGCGCCTTGCGCCGGTACATCGAGAAGATGGTCTCCCAGGTGGGGTAAGCGAGCAGCACAAGCGGGAACCAGGGCGACACGTCCGAATTGCGCTGCACGATGAGCACGGACAGCAAACCAAGCACCAGCCCTACCAGGTACGCGCCCCCGTCCCCCAGGAAAATCCGCCCGCGCGGATAGTTCAGCGCCAGGAACCCTGCCACGCTCGCGCCCAGCACGCACGCCACACCGAGAACGAAGTCGTCTCCCACCGCCGCGGCCACGATGGCCAAACCGATGGACGCAATCAGCGCGATGACCCCCGAAAGCCCGTTCAAGCCGTCGATCACATTGATCGAATGCGCCGCTCCGCTCACGGCGAACACCGTGAACACGAAGGAGAACGCGTTGAAACCAAGAAGCCAGTCGAGCCCCGGCACATCGAGCTGCACGATCCGCGCGTCGAGCACAAAGGACGCGAGCGATGCGGATACCGCGGTGAACGCCAGCCGCACCGCGACTGCCCCGCGCCTCGAAAAGTCCTCGATCAAACCCCACGCGAAGCCTGGTACCGCGCAAAGCAGCAGGATCGCCGAGGAGTACCGGTCCCCGGATAGAACGCAGTTGACCGCCACGCCAGCCAGGCAGCCGGTGGCGATGGCAATCCCGCCGATTCGAGGAGTGGGAACAACGTGGACTTTGCGCAGCCCGCCCCGTGTATCGTCGAGCGCTTTCGGCTTCCCGCGAACGAGCGCCTTCGCGCTCAGCCATGCCGAAAACGCGGCAAGCAGAACTGCAACGGCGACGGCGATGCTGGTCAGGCCGCATTCCCCCGAATGCTCGTTCTTCTTGTTTCTTGTAACTTTAATCCGCTGCCGAGACGATTCTATCCCGAGTGGGTGGCATTTGAGCCGAGCGCTCGGGTTCAAGCTGCGCGGGGCGTTCACTTCCGGACCATTCCGACCGCGCTCGCCAATAGACGATGGGCGCGCTCAGGCAGGCCCGCAGCGTCGGCCAGCGCCCACCGGTTCCGCTCAGCCGCCGGCCTAGCGCCCGGAGAACGAAGCGGACGATTTCTCCCCGATGCAACGGAAATTCGGACCACAGGAATAGCAGGTAAGCAATCGAGGCCCTCTCGGCTCTCACGCGCTCGGCACGTTGCGCCGATCGCGTACCGGCGCTCGGGTGGCGCACGACTGCCTCGGGACAATGGGCAATGACGTGCCCATGGGACATGACCGAAGCGAACATCAGGTGCTCATCGCCGCCTTCGAGCACCCGGCCGCGGCCCAGCCGGTCATCGAACCTGTGGCGATCGAACAGCACGCGCCTGAACGCCATGTTGCCGCCGTCACCGACTCCGCCCAGGGCCGCGCGGGTGAACCACCCTGAGCTCGAACAATCGAAGCGCGCGCGCGGCCGAAGTGCATTCGCGGCCTCCTTGCCGGACATCTCCCGGGAATTCCCGCGCGCCTTGAAATAGCGGATGCTGCCCGTCACTGCAGCGATCGTGGGATCGCGAAATTCGGCCGCAAGCGCCGCGAGCCAGCCGCAACCCGCAACGGCGTCATCGTCCGTGTACGCGATAAGCTCGCCGCGCGCCGCGCGCGCGCCTGCGTTTCTGGCATGGGTCAGGCCGGCGACGGGCTCGACGATGTAGCGCGCACCGAGCCGGACGCAGATATCGCGCGCCGGCTCGCACGGCGCGTTGTCGACCACCAGGACCTCGAAATCCCGGTAAATCTGCTTCCGTAACGCGGTAAGGCATTGCTCCAGAAGCCCGCGGCGGTCGCGGGTACAGACGACAACGCTGATATGCGGGCGGGCCATCATTCCAGCGAGAAAATTCCGCTCGCAGTCTAAGTGATTGACGGGCGCGTCGCCAGCGAGTTATTTGCTATGAGGCCGCTCTTGTGCCGGCTTCCTGCCACGGCTTGGATCGATCATAGTGAGAGTGCCGCTCACCGACCCGAAACACGCCGCAGCTGCATTTGGCGGCAGCATGGGTGCGCAGGAATTTCCCAAAGTCATCAAAGTTGGACCCGCGATAGGATCTAACCTTTTGCCGGGGGATCGCCAGGCGACAACCGATAAGCGCACCGCTGAGTCGGCCCACGCCGGTTAAAAAGCCTGGTTGACGTGAAGAAAAGTGGCATCATCGCCGCCAGCGCGCAGTGGCTGCTGGCCCGGCGCCGCGTCCTCGGTGACGGCGCGTGGGTGGCGTTCGGTCAACTCGGCTCGGCATTTGGAACGCTGGCGGGCATCCGTCTGCTCACCGAGTTTCTGCCGCCGCGCGTATTCGGTGAAGTGTCACTGCTGCTCGGTATCGCGACACTCGGTTACGGCATGGCCGGCAGCCCGTTTGTGCAGGCCGCGCTGCGCTTCTATCCCGACTGTGCGCGCGAAGGCACGCTTCCGCAATTGCGCGCGGTAACGACATCGCTGCTCAGGCGTTCGGGTTTGTTGCTCGCAACGCTGTGGTCGATAGGCTGGGTGAATTATTACCAGTCATTCGATACCGGCGTGTTGCTCGGATTACTGCTGATTCCGCTGTTTGCGCTCGATATGGTGCGTTCGCTCAACGTGTCGCTGTTCAACGCCGCGCGCCGCCAGCGGCCGATGGCGCTGTGGACTGCCGCCGACGCGTGGGCGCGGCCGTTGCTCGCGGCGTTGTGCGTGGTCACCCTCGGCGCGAGCGCGCAGGCGGTGCTCGGCGGTTATATCGGTGGGGCGTTGGCGGTGATTCTGCTGTTCTGGCTCACCACGCAGCGCGAAGGGGCGAGTATGCATGAGTCCGGTTCGTACAAGTCGCAGGACCTGCTGCGCCGGACCCTGGTGCGCTACGCCCTGCCCTTGTTGCCGCTCGGCCTGATCGCCTGGTCCAGCAGTCTGGCCGACCGCTACATCATCGGCGGCATGCTCGGCATTGAGCAGGCCGGACTCTATGCCGCCGTTTACGGCATCGCCAGCCGTCCTGCGATTTCGCTCTGTGGCGGCATTGAAACGACGCTGCGGCCGCTCTACTTTCATGCTGTATCGAACAATAACGCGGCCGCGATGCGGCGCACAGTCATAGCCTGGTTCGGCATGGTGGCGACGATCGCCGTGGCGATATTTCTGCTTTTTCTTTTCTTCAGCGACGTCATCGCCTATTGGTGTCTCGGCGAGCAGTATCGCGGAGGCGCGGCGCTAATGCCGTGGATCGCGGCAGGCTACTCGTTGAGTGCCGTGTCGCACGTGTTCTCCGGCGTGGCATACGCGCAGCATCACACGCATCACGTGCTGCTGGCTCAGCTTACGGGAGCAATTGCCAGCGTCCTGCTCGGTGTCGTCGGTGTGTATCTTTTCGGCATCGAGGGCGCAGCCGCAGCGGTGAGCGTCGCGCTTGGATTACAGCTGCTGGTCGCGGCCGTGTTGGCGCGAAAGCAGGCGGCATCGTGAACAGCACCATTACTCGTCCCGCGACTGTGCAACCGCAGCGCAAGCCGCGGCTGGCGTGTATCCTCAGCGAGGTTCCGCCTTGGCTAGTGGCGAATTTCAACGCCTCGGCACGATGGCTCGACACTGTGGCGGTGGAAGTTTTCGAACCCGGCCGAACGGAACGCAGATGGATGCCAAATAGAGACGAAGCGTTCACCCGTGTAGCGTTACTCACTTCCGACGCTGCGTCGACTGCCATGGCGCGCGCGCTGGACGAGATCCGACCGGACGTCGTTCTCACCCTCGGTTGGTTCGGTGCGCGAAATATCGCCGCGTTGCGATGGGCGTCGCTGCATGATGTTGCGGCCGTGATAGCGTCCGATAGCACGCAGCATGACTACGCACGCGCGTGGTGGAAGGAACTCGTAAAGAGGAAGATCCTCGAGGTGTGCTCCGCCGCGTGGGCCGCTGGTACGTTATCCGCGCAATATCTGGCGGTGCTGGGCGTGCCGGTGCATAAGATCGTCAAAGGTCCGATCGACACGATAGACGTGTCGCACTTCAGCGACGGTGCCGCCAAGGCGCGCACGCAGGCAGCGCATCTGCGCACGCGGTTGGATTTGCCGCAGGAATATTTTTTCGCATCGAGCCGCTTTTCGCCAGAGAAGAATCTGCCCACCTTACTAAACGCGTTTTCCGCCTATCGCCGGCGCGCGGGAGATGCGGCATGGCATCTCGTGCTGGCGGGTGATGGTCCGTTGCGGAATGAGATCAAACGTCAGATCGATGATCTGGATCTGAGCGGAGCGGTAAAGCTGGCCGGCTGGCTCGGTTTCGATGCGTTACCATCATATTACGGACTTGCCGGCGCTTTCGTGCATGCGAGCACGCGCGACACCTGGGCCGTGGTCGTCAATGAGGCGATGGCGGCATCACTGCCGGTCATCGTATCGAACCGTTGCGGCTGCGTACCGGATCTCGTGTATCACGGCGACAACGGTTTCACCTTCGATCCAGCTCGGCCTGATGTACTTGCGGATCTGATGGGGCGCGTCGCGCACGGTGATTGCGATCGGAGCGCCATGGGTTGCGCCAGCCGCGACATCATTGAGGGTTGGACGCCGGATCGCTATGCGGACAGTCTGCGCGAGGTCATCGAGCTCGCGCTCGCCAATTCAAGAGCCGCGCCGCGTATCTTCAATCGCGTATTGCTGAACTGTCTCGGCGCGGTTGTTAGATGGTAGTTCAGAGATTTCCCAGATGCAGACAAAGGCACTGGACGGACCTCCTCCATCCATATGCGCGCGCACTTCTAAAAGAGTCGACGAAACTGTTTCCCCGCACGGTTCATGCGAGCGCGCATTGCGCAGCCGCACAAGCAGCACTTTGGCTTGGGAAACTGTGAAGTTGCCCCGGCTGCGATACTACGCGTGGCCGTCAGTCCGTGATTGCTCATGTCGAGAGGCACGGGCTTGGCAGTGGAATGGTGGGAGGAGCTCGCTGCTGCCGGGCGCTGCGCCTAGCCGGCGGGGGCTTTCGGCCGCCGCCAGCGGTACATCGGTTCCTCGCCGTCGGCCGCATGCCAAATGCGGCGCAGCTCGAGCTCAAAACCCGCCGCCGCGAATGCCGCCAGCAGCTCGTGCTCGTCGTAGGCGTTGACCCAGCCGCGCTGAGCCCGTCGCAGCCACTCGAGCGCTCGTGCCGGTCCGCCCGGCGTCGAGAGTGCGGGGTTGTAGGAGGCGATGACGCATCCCACGCCTTGACGCGCTAGCCAGCGCGCAACGGCGGGCAGATCGCGGAGGTACTCGAGTACTCCGCACAGCACCGCAGTGTCCTGGCCGCCTAGCGGCGGCAGCGGGGCGGCGTTGAGATCGATCACCATCGAGCCCGGCCCGCGCGGCACCAAGTCTGTCGCGAGGTGCGCGCAGGCCTTCGGCAGCGCCCGTTCCAATGCACGGCGACCTGCACCGAACTCGATCACCCGCGCTCCAAGCTCGACCAGCGACGCCGCAAGGCGGGCGCGCTCGTCCCAAGCAGGGTCGTGCTCGACTGTCATGGCCCAGCGCATCGAGTCGGAGGCGCCGACCAGGCGGCAGCGCAGCGACGCCCATAGCAGCGCCCGCGCGCGACGGTCCGGGAAACGCCTCACGCTTCGGCCTCTGCCCCACGGCGCCCGATCCCGGCGAGCCGGCCGTAGGCATGGCGCCCGGCCGCGGCCTGGCACTCCGCCGCGGCGAGCAACGCGGGCCGCAGCCGTTCGGCGTCCGCCCATTGCGTGGCGACTGCGTCGACGAGCGCGGTGGGCGCGTCGGGGTCGTCGAGTGCGACGACCCGACAGCCGTCGGCGCCGAATTGGTGGGCCAGTCCCCGCATCTTGTCGTGGTAATAGGGTGAGGCCACCAGCGCGACGACCGGGACGCCCATCGCCAAGGCGAAGACCCCTGCGTGGTAACTGCCGGTGACGACGACGCGGCAGCGCGCGACGCGGTCGAGCACCTGGTCGGGGGATGTGACGCGCTCGGCAGTTGCGGCCCCGAGCATGACCCGAATGGTCTCGGCGTCGTCGTCGCCGCCATGGCAGGCGATCGGCAGAGGCACCAGTGGTGCGATGGCGGTGGCTGCCGCTGTCCGAAGCGCCGTCGCGACCGGGCCGACCACGTCGCGGCGCGCGGTCCCGGCGTAATCGGCGATCCGCACGTTGACCCCGAGACCGTCGCCGAGCGAGACCGGGCATTGCGCCCACGCGAAACTGATGGCGTCGTCGCCGGTAACGACGATGCGCTCGGCCGGTACACCGAGTTCGGCGAGCAGCCGAGGCGACGCACGGCCTTCGCGCAGCGCGATCAACGCGGCGCGCGGCAGCACTCGCGCGGCCCGCTTGCGCAGGCCTCGGTCGGCAAGCGGGCCGATCCCTTGGCCCATCAGCGCGACCGGGACGCCAGCGTCGAGCGCGTGCTCGATCGAGTCGAGCAGACCGGCGGCGAAGCTGTGGAACGCGTCGGTGAGGCCGCCCATGCCGGCCACGACCAGCAGGTGCGCGCCCGCGAGCTGGCGGCGGTGCGCCGCGCCCGGATCGCCGCCGCCGACGACACGCAGGCCCCATCGCGCCAGCGTGCGGCTCGCATTCGGGAAGGCCTCACTCGTCCAGCGTGCCAGCGGTCTCAGCACGCGCAGCCCGCCGGGCGCCGCCGGCAGCAGCCGGCGCAGCGCGTCGAGCCCGCCGGTCGCGGCGCGCCGCGCGTCGATCGGCAGCGGCACCACGGTCGGGCAGCGAGCAGACAACCGCTCCGATTCCTCGGTGAACACCTCGATCCGCGCCCTCGGCAGCTCGTCGCGCAGCCGATCGAGTGCCACTTGGAGCATCGCAGCGTCGCCGTGGTTGTGGAGAACGGTGTCGCTCGGCTCGACGACGACGCGCGGCGCGCCGCCTGGAGCGGCCACGCTCACGGCGCCTCGTCCTCGAGGTCGACCAATTGCGCTCACGGGCCTCCGCTGCGGAGTAACCGCTCGACCTGGCCGTGCTCGACGAGCGCCAGCTGCCACGACAGCACGGACAGCAGCGCGAGGAAGACCACCACCGTGCACAGGTTGGTAATGGTGGTCGCAAGCCAGAGCAGGCCGTCGCTCGCTCGGTAGGTCTGGGTGTCGAGGACGTTCAGCAGGTAGCCTTGTTCGCTGCGCGCGAACCAGGAGTAGCCGACGTGCAGAAGCTGCCGGCTGGCCGCGACCCGCAGGTCGCGTGCCACCCGTCCGACCCAGGCGGTCGCGACCTTCAGATCGACTGCGTGGACCAGGGTCTTGACCCCGATGAGCGCAACGATCATCAGCGACAGCGCGGCGAGCAGCGGGATCAGCAGCCCGATGCCGAAGCCTTCGGCGAGCGACGCGAACAGCCCGAGGAAGACCAGCGACGGCAGCGCCCAGGGGTAGGGCCGGGCGAAGCGTGCGAGGTCGCGCAGCACCTTAAGCATCGTCGTCGCGCGCTCGCTCGCGGCGCTCTGCGGCGCGGATCCGACGCCGGCGCAGCGCCTCGCGCATGCGCTCGAACGTGCGGTCCAGCGTCGATGCGGCCGTGGCCGGTAACAGCGCCGCGCCAACGCGCTCGACGCCGGCGACCGCGGTGCGTGCGATCCGACGCGGCAGACCGGCGACCGCGGTCCGTACCGGCCGACGGTGCGGCGCGAAGCGTGCGGCGATCGCGGCGGCGAGCGCGGCGTCGTAAATGCCGCGCAGACGCAGGTACTCGTCTAGCCATCGGAGGTACCGCAGCTCCTCCGCGGCGCGCTCCGGCGCATGGCGGACGACGTGCGAGGCGGGATGCTGGCGGTAGAGCGCGTCGGCCGCGTCGACGACCACCGCGCGGCGCTGCGCCAGCAGCAAGGCGAACAGACATTGGTCCTCGAACAGGCCGGTGAACCTCTCGGGCATCCGGGGCGGCGGGACCTCCGGGCCGCGGCGCAAGGTGACGCTGCACACGCCCGGGAGGGCGCCGAGCCCAGGCGCAAGCAGCAGCGCGAGCAGCGACGGCGGGTCGAACTCGCGGTCGGGGGTAATCCCAGAGCTCAGCACGCGGTCGGTCCGCTGCGCCTCTGGGTTCCATGAGCGCCACTCCACCGTGCTGCCGAGCACCACATCGACGGCCGGATGCGCCTCGAGCGCCGCCAGGTGGCGCGCCAGGCGCTCGGGCCGCCAGAGGTCGTCGGCGTCGAGGAAAGCGATGGCGCTGCCTCTGGCGGCGGTCATGCCGAGGTTGCGCGCCGCAGCCATGCCGCGGTTCCCGCCGCCGGCGTGGGCGAGCGCGCGGACGCGCGCCGGGTCCTCGGCGGCGTGGCGCGCAACGATCGCGGCGCTGCCGTCGGTCGAGCCGTCGTCGACCACCAGTAGCTCCCAGTCCGCGGTCGTCTGCGCGCGCACGCTCGCGATCGCCTCGTCGATGAAGCGCTCCGCCTGGTGGTGGATCATCACTACCGAAACCCCCGGCGATTCGGTGCTCATGGCGTCCAGGTCCAGCGCAGGCGCTCGGCGAACGCGGCGCCGTCCCAGTCGAGCACCGGGTAGCGCGGCAGCGCTAACGGGTCGGTGTCCGGCCAGACGAGCCCAGCGCCGCCGGCGCAGGCGAGGCCGAAGCCGGCGGCGGTGACGCGCGCGCGCGCGGCGTCGTCGTGGAAGCCATAGGGGTAGGCGAACGCCGCCGGCTCGCGCCCGCCAATCCGTGCGCAATCGGCGAGCGAACCGTCGACCTCCCGGGCCAGCTCGTCGGCGGTGCAGCCCGGCAGCCAGCGATGGCCGACGGTGTGCGCGCCGAGCTCGATAAGCGGGGAGCGCAGCAGTTCTGCGAGCTCGTCGGCGCGCAGCGGCCGGCGCAGCGGGTCGCGCGGCGCGCGCGCATCCGACCAGTGGCTAAGTGCGGCAAGCGTCGCGCGACGCGCGGCGGGCGCGGCGGTGCGCAGCAGGGCGTAGAGCACGTCGTGCGCGGCGGCGCGCGCGGCGGCGCTCGCGGTCGGCCCGCTCCACTCGAGCGCCGGGGGGACTAACGCGAGCGAAGGTGGGCGCTGTCCGGCGCCGAGCAACGCGTCGGCGAGCGCGTCCCACCAGAAGCCGGCGTCGTCGCCCACCAGGCCGGTCGGGACGAACACGGTCGCCGGCAGGCCATGGCGCTCGAGCAGCGGCAGCGCGCGGTGCAGGGCGTCGGCGTAGCCGTCGTCGATGGTCACCGCGACGCGGGGCCGACCGAAGCCGCGCCGTGCGGCGTGTCTTAGCTCGGCAAGGGGCACGACTTCGGTATCGCGCATCAGTACGTCGAGCTGCTCGCGGAAGCGCTCGGGCGCGACGCACAGCCCCCAGGGATCCGGATCGAGCGGTTCGGCGATGCGGTGGTAGACGAGCACCAGGGCGTTGGGCTGGATCCGGCGTCGCAGCGCGCGTCCGACGCGCCGCGACAGCCCTCTGCCGTAGCGCTGGAGCGCGGCGATCATTGCGTCCCGGCCTGCTTGACGGCGCGCCCGACGACCACTAGCGGGTAGTCGGGATCGTGGACGGCGAGCTCGCCGACGGTCAGCTCCTCGGCCGCGAGGCCCTCGAGGAACGCGATCGCCGCCAGCACATTGCCATGGCTCGCGACCTCGAACGCGCCGGCGCCGAAGCGCTCCTCGAGCATTCGCGCGAGGGACGCCCGCGTGTACGACCAGAACCACGAGACGTCGACGCCGTCGGCGGCGCCGACGGTGGTGACGCCGGGCACCGTGATCAGTAGCACGCCGCCGGGCTTGAGCACGCGATGCACCGTCGCGAGCGCCGTCTCGTGGCGGTAGATGAGCTGCAGCGTCTGGGTCAGCACCACCGTGTCGTAGGCGTCGTCGGTGAGCTCGGGCGCGTCGGCGAGATCGGCGAGCACCGTGGCTCGCGGGTTGTCCGGGTCGATGTCGACGACGTCGATGCACTCGACGCGTCCGGCCCCGAAGCGCGTGGCGTACGCGGGCTCCTTGACCTCGAGCACGCGGCCGCGGATGTCGGCGGCGTGGCGAGCGAGGAAGGCATCGATGTAGACACGGTCGACCGGCGTGCCGCGCGAGGCGCCGAACGAATCGCACAGCGGCGCGGTCCGGCGCAGGTCGCCGAGCTCGGCCCGGCCGGTAGGCGGCGCGCCGGTGGCGAACGCGACGAGCCGGCGCCGCCACCGGCGCAGGCGGCGCACGACGCGGACGGAGAGCGGCGCGCTCACCGGTCAGAACTCGCTTTACATGTTCTCAAGGGCGTGCACAACGGCGTCGGCGTCTCCCACCGCGATATGGACATAGCTGCCGGGGGTCATGCGCGTGCGGCAGAGCAAGTGCACGTCAGAACCGGCAGGCCCAATGTAGATGATGCGCTTGCGCGATTCGATGCACGCGTGCACCTTGGAAGGCACCACGAACCCGGCAAAGCGCTCGAGGAGCGTTATGAGATGCGCATCCGGCGTCACCAGGAGCCGTGCAAGCTGCCCGAGCGGCAGCGGGCGGGTACGAAGATGCGGCAGGCCTTCCCGCTTGAGTTTCTCCTCGAGAGCGTCCGCACTTTTTCCGATGGCGTTCAACCACAGCGCCACCCTCTTGCTGCCCTCATGGTGATGTCTCCTGTATCCGGCCAGGAAGGTCTCGTAGTCGTGCGCGACCCCGAAATTACCGGAGTAGAGCAGTATCCGGTAACCGGCTAGCTCCCGGGGACCCTCCAGCGGCGCAGTTCCGGGAGGAATGGCCACCGGGCTCGGGTCACGCTTCAGCACGATGCGCCGGGCTGGAATTCCGGCTTCAAGCAAACGTCTACGCTGATCCTCGCCGAGCACCTCGAACTCGCTTACACGCCGTCGCCAGAACGACGTCAGCCTGTAGAGGAGCCGTAGACCGAGCGGAGTGCGGGGATATTCCGCCATCAGGCATTCGGGAAAGAAGTCAGTGATGCGATATGTCAGCTTCCTTCTAAGAAACAAGCTAAGCGGTGCGACGAAATGCAGCATGAACGGCGGACTGCCCGTAAAGAGAATCTCCTTGCACAGCCGCAGGTCGTTGAAGGCGTGCCGCAAGAGCGACAGATTTGTGCGCAAAGTCCAGGCGGCGCGCGCTCGCAGGTTCGTGCGGTCGTAGACCTTGGCCGCCAGACGGACAACTCGCAGGCTTCCGCTGCCGACAGTCTCGCTCTCAACCGACCGTCTTGCGGAAGAAAGCCCATACAGCACGACATGCTCGCCGAGCCGCGCACGCTCTCGGGCCAACAACAACGAATACTGACCGACCGCCCCGAAATCTGGGGGCAGCCAGTCACAGAGATAGACGAGGTCAGGTGCCCTAGGCGTCACACCGCCGCTACTGCGCGGTACGCCTTTGCCTGCTCAAGAATCCAGGGATAGGTCTTGGCGAGCCCGTCCCGCAGACGCTCGCTCGGCGCCCATCCGAGTTTCTCCCTGATCAGGCGGTTGTCCGAATTGCGGCCGCGAACGCCGACCGGCCCCCGGACGTTCCGTATCGCCAGTTTCTTGCCGGCGATGTCCATCACCATCTTCGCCAGGCCGTTAATCGTCACCATCTCTTCGGAGCCGATGTTCACAGGCCCCGCGAAGTCGGACTCCATAAGGCGGCGGACTGCTTGGAGACATTCATCTATGTACAGGAACGAGCGCGTTTGCTTGCCGTCGCCCCAGATCTCTATCTCGCCTCCCGTCGGCGCCTCGATGACCTTGCGGCACAGCGCAGCCGGCGCCTTTTCGCGTCCGCCCTTCCAAGCGCCTTCCGGGCCGAAAACATTGTGCAGGCGCGCTATGCGTACCGTAATGCCGTGGTTGCGCATGTACGCCAGGTAAAGGCGTTCGCTGAAAAGCTTCTCCCAACCGTACTCACTGTCGGGCTGCGCAGGATAAGCCGAATCCTCCGCGCAATTCGGGTTGTCCGGATCGAGCTGGTTGAACTCCGGGTAGATACAGGCGGACGAAGAATAGAAGACCTTCTTCACCTCGAGCTGCCGCATCGCCTCCAGCACATTGAGGTTTATCGTGGCGGAGTTATGCATTACCTCGGCGTCATGCTCGCCGGTAAAGACGTACCCGGCGCCTCCCATGTCTGCCGCAAGCTGATAAACCTCGTCCACCTCGCTCACGGCTTTCTTCACGAGCTGCGGATCGCGTAGATCCGCAACGAGGAACTCATCCGCCGTTGTCTCGGAGAACTCCGGACGCTTGAAATCCACTCCGCGGACCCAAAAGCCCTCGAGTTTCAGGCGACGCACCAGATGCGAGCCGATAAAGCCACCGGCACCGCACACTAGAATGCGCTCTTTCATTTATCCCCCTGGACGCGTGACCACTTGGCTACCCATCACTAACATATCCATGCGCGTCCGCAGAAAGCATTCTAATGCCTCACTAGGGGTGCAGACGACCGGCTCATTTTCATTGAACGACGTGTTTAGCAGTAGCGGGACGGTTGTAATTTCTCTAAAGGCTTTGATAAGGCCGTAATAGATCGCGTTGGCTTCCTTTGTCACGGTCTGCAGTCGCCCCGATCCGTCCACGTGGGTCACCGCAGGAATAAGCCCGCGCTTCTTGGTCCTCACCCGATAGACCTGCATCATGAAGGGCACGTCATCGTCGGTTTCGAACCATTGAGCGACCTCTTCCCTCAGGATCGAGGGAGCGAAGGGTCGGAACGATTCCCGGCGCTTGATCTTGGTGTTGAGAATTTCCTTCATGTCGGCGCGCCGGGGATCGCAGACGATGCTTCGGTTCCCGAGCGCCCTCGGCCCCCACTCCATCCGCCCCTGAAACCAACCGACTACCTTGCCATCCGCGATCGCTCGCGCGGTGCTTACACAAAGCGCGTCGGTGTCGGGCACGTTGGCAACGGCGCAACCTTGCGCGCGCAGCTCATCCGCTCGGCAGTCAAGCAGGCTCGCGATCTCCGCATTACTGAACGATGGTCCCCAATACGCATGATCCATTAGGAGTCGGGAGCCTGGTTTCCCATCTGCCAGGCGTGTGTGGGCAATCATCGCCGCGCCGATCGCGCCGCCGGCGTCTCCGGCCGCCGACTGGACGTAGAGACGTCTGAAGGGCGTGCGCTCGTAAACCTTGCCGTTCGCCACGGAGTTCATAGCGCACCCGCCGGCGAGGCAAAGCGCATCGAGCTTATACCGGCCGTGCAAGCTGTTGAGGAGGTGGAAAAATGCCTCCTCGTACATCACCTGCGCCGAGCGCGCGATATCCCGGTGCCGCTGCTCGAGCGGTTCACTCGCTTTTCGAGCTGGACCTAGCAAATCGCTCAGCCCATCGCTGAACAGATTGCCGACAACCGGCGCTCCCTCGTCCCAGTCGTACTCGATTCGCTCGCGCGCATGACGGAAATAGCGCAGGTCGAGCTTGAACGCACCGCCCCCCAGTAGGCGCACGATTCGGCGCATCTCCTTGATGTACCGAGGCTCGCCGTAGGGGGCGAGGCCCATGAGTTTGTATTCATCCCCGTAGTTCGGAAAGCCGAGATACTGGGTCAGGGACTGGTAGAAGATACCCAGCGAATGCGGGAAAAACACCTTGTTCTCGATCGCGACCGATGCTCCGCGACCAATACCCCACGCCGCGCTCGCAAAATCCCCGAACCCATCCACCGATACGGCGACGGCTTCCTCGAACGGTGATACCAGGAACGCCGATCCCAGATGCGCAAGGTGATGCTCGATATTGTGGACTCGGGCCTCGCAGCGCTCGCCGAGCGTTCGCGATAACTGGTCCCGGACACTGGCGCGTTTGCGTCTGTTCTTCAGCCGCTCCAGTACGAGACGCGCGTCCGGACGATGCAAAAGCGTGTAAGCGACCTTTCTTAGGACGTTCGCCCGCCCGTCATGATTCACCGCGATGTGGGCGACGTCCGGAAGCCTGGTCCCTGCTTGCCGCACGCAATAACGGATGGACTCCGAAGGAAAGCCAGCCCAGTGCTTAACGCGCCGAAAGCGCTCTTCCTCGGCAGCGGCGACGAGTTGGCCATCGGCCAACAGGCAGGCAGAGGCGTCCCCGTGGTACGCGTTAATACCGAGGATGAACACGCCGAGTTAGCTAGCCAAAGCAAGCCTGGCGAGGAGCTGGCTGATGTGTTCCACGAGCTCAGTTGGAGCGGCCCCGCGAGTACCGCGGGAACGCGGTGCCCGCCGAACGGCGGAGTGAAGTTCCGAAGCGTCGCGGGCGAGGACTACGTAGCCTAAGGACGCAAGGGCTGTAGCAAACTCCAGTTGATGTTCGTCGACATGCTCGCGGTTGGTGGCGCGCCTCGGCATCACTATAGGCATGCGTCCGGCGCGAACAGCATTGATCACTGATCCGGCGCCGGCATGCATGATAAGAACCGCTGACTGTTTAACCAGCCGCTCGAACTGCACCATTTCGATGAATTCGTGACTGTCCCAGTCGCGGTGCGATATCGTGCTCGTACCTCGTTGTACGACGATCGGATGCGGCAGCTCGGCTGATATGTCGGTGACGGCGCGCAAGAGCCGGTCGAAGGGCTGAGTCGCGTTTCCAACCGTGACGAAAGTGCTCAAATGAGGCGCCCGAGAAAGCGCCCGCGGGGAAAAAAGCGCCGTAGCGACTCCCACTGATAGAAGAACTCGTCCGCAAGCCAATACATCAGCCGCCCCGCCAACGACGGCGCACTAACGCGGGTGATCGTTTCTATGAAAATCACTCGAGCACCAAAGAACAACTTGCCGATCAAAGCGAATGGCACCGCAGGACCTGCGCCAGTACTGAGAATCACGTTCGGACGCTCGCGCCGTAAGATCTTCCATGCCTCGTACAGATTTAACAGCTGCTTCCAATCGCGCTCTGAGTGGGTGATGAAGTGGGTTCTGGAGGACATGTCAGGCGGCACAAGCGCTTTGTCATTCAGCACGTAGAAATGCTCGTACGCTGAGTACACCTGCATTAGGCATCGCACCTCAGTTAGATGGCCGCCGACGGAAGAAACGATGCAGATGCGCAACACGAAGTTCGATGGCTAAAGCAATTCTTCAGGGACGGCAAGCGTATTGAACGCGCACTTCACCATGCTCGCCCTTTGGCTTCTCGGGGACAATGGATCGAGGAGAGCGTAGTCATACTCGCGCAGCTTCGCTGTCACCAAGTCGAATAGTTCCGACCCAACCTCCACATAGATCTTTGGACGCACCTCCGAAAGCATGCGCTTCGCGCCCTGCAGAACCTGGTACTCGGCGCCCTCGACGTCGACCTTCAGGAAATCGGGCATGGGATAGCTCTCTAGCAAATGATCCAGTGTAAATGTCTGCACGGGGACTCGATCGCGCACACCGCCCATCTGGTTACGCCCGACTCCTTGCAGCGCATTGCTAGCTCGCCCTCTCCGTGCAATCAATAGGGTGTTAGTACCAACTTTGTCGGATATAGCAGCCGCCAAGACCTGAACGGCTAGGCGGCTGTTCTCCGGAAGGGCCGCTGATCTGCGAATTATATTTGCCAACCAGTCGTCCGGTTCTACGGCCAGCACGTAGCCGCCCGGCAATGCTCGACTAGCTGCTGCAAACGCAAAAACGCCGATGTTGGCACCTATGTCCCAAATTGTGGATCTCGGCTCTATTTCCTCGCTCGCGACCCGCAGCAACTCGGCATCGAATGCATGGCGTCCGAAGCGCAAGTATTTCAGTTGGGCGTCGGGGGAAACATACAGGGGCGTGCCGCCGAACTCGCTGGGCAGGCGTCGCCTGAGAACCCTCTTGCGCCCGAGCCGTTCTGCAATTCTGCGCAACATTCCTACGCTACATCTGTTTTTGGGTATCGCCCCGTAACGCCTTATAGGCTGCCAGCATTCGCGCAGCGACCGCAGGCCAGGCGAATGCTGACTTCATGACTTCCCTAGCTCTTCTTCCCATAGACGCGAGATCCTCGCCGCGCAGGGAGTCTATGGCGTTGGCAAGCGTCAGCGGATCGTTTGAGACCCATCGGCCGATACTAGCGCTTTGCACAATCTGCCATGGTGTCCCGGTACTCGCGACAACCGGTGTGCCATGGGCGAGCGACTCTGCGACAACCATCCCGAAATTCTCTGAAAACGACGGTACGACACAGACATCCGCGGACAGAAAGGCGCTGCGTTTGACTTCTCCTGACACGGCACCAAGAAACGATATCCTTTCGCGCACGCCATGCTCGACCGCCAAAGCTTCGAGAGACGCTTGATATCGGGGGTCGCCGGTACCAAAGACCTTCAGGGAGAATCGCGGCGCTCGAACATGACGAAGCGCGACGATTAGATTTTCGAGACCCTTTATCGGGTCAAGTCGTCCCATCGAGAGGAGTCGCAGTTCACCATTGGGCATCCAGTCTCGCGTGTTGTAAAGCTCCGGGATCTCCACTCCGTTGGGAATCACAATGGATGAGACGCCCGGCATTCGGAGTTTGCTTTCTAGCTCTTCCTCAGACGATGTAACGTGCAGCATCGCTTGTGCGGGCAACAGAGTTCTGCACCCCCTCCGCCAAACCGCTTTGGGCCATTTCTTTCTCGTGCCGCTCCATTCCTTTAGTGCCCCACGGGGCGACCAGATGAGTGGTTTCTGCAGCGCGCGTGCTGCCATAAGAGTTGGCAGCGTTGGAAACGAGTAGATGGCCGTTAAGTGAACCACATCGGCCCAAGCTACAGCGGGCCAGATTCGTGCCCATATCCCAGGCGCTACAGCAGTACCCAACAACTTGGTGCAAAAATGAACGGCATACCCATCGTACTTATCTGCGTCGCGCTCAAAAATTGAGAGCCGCTCGTTAGTACGGTACCCGGCTGTGTTCGTTGTCAGCACTCGTAGAGTGACGCCAGGCTTCTGGGCAAGATGATTGCAGAGTTGATATACAGAAACGGTCGGGCCACCGAAAAGAGCGGCAGGGAAGAAAGACGGCACGACATGCAATACTTTCATGTGTTCGTCCGCCCCTAGCTTTTTACGGGCGCTACGCGCGGCCGATTTTCGTTGGTATAGGTTGCGCGAGGGGGCAGAAAGGATCAGAACACATAGTAGAGCGCGCGGGGCACTACGCTAATGGGCTCTGATTCTGGCGTCGTCGGACGCCAAGTCGCCCCGGAGGGTCGGGATTTGAGCTTGAACCATCCGACGCACAGAGCGGAGGAATGCCCTGATCGCGATGTATGTCAGCGCGATCACCACGAAGTCACGCGCGAGCCCGGCCGGGACGTGATAGGCGGCCTCGACGTTGATGGCGTAGAAGATCGCTGAGCCGAGAAGTAGCACCCGCAGGAATGGATCGGTGAGCCAGCGTAGCACGAGAGCGCACACCACGACGAATAGCAGGACGAGCACCGGCGCCACGACCACGTTGAACATCCCGAAATCACCATACGTAGCTACGAAGATGTTCTCAGCTCGGTCGTAATCCTCAAGCTGGAAAGAACGCAACAATTCGCCTTCGGTGTCGAATGTCTCCTTGCCAGAGTAAAGCGCCGAAGGGACTAGGTTCTGGATGCCGAACAGGAACAACCGGCCCAGCTGTAGCTCGCCCTTTTCGTCAAGGTGAGCTTTCACCACCTCGTAGTTGAATCGCCAAGTCGCGGAGCGGTCCTGCAAGTTCTCAACGGTACGATTGAGTTCTGCCGCGGTCTCGATGAGCGAGTGCCCATCCGAGCCCACGACCATATTGCTCAGCGGCACGCCGCGCCAGCTGACCAACCGGTAGGCTTGGTAGACGTTGCTGATTGCCACGAGCGCAGGTAGCGATAACACGAGCATGGTGATCGCCGCGGCTTGGCGCCCCTTCGCCCGCAGCGCGCTGACGATGTCCCACCCGACCACGACGAGAAGCGCGAATACAGCGCGTCGTCCCATGCCGAGGATAACTACTGCGCTCACCCCTAGCATGGCGTACCAGAAGACCTTGGCGAGGCCGCGCGAGCTCCGCGCCTTGCCCCAGGCGCACAGCGCCCCCGGGAAGGCGGTCAGGTTGGTCAGTATTCCGATTGACGTGAGCCAGTAGGGCATGTTGCGCTCGAGCTCGGGTAGCTTGTGTGCCTCGAGGGTGAAGTACTCGCCGAAGAACGCGGCGGCGCTCCAGGTGTAAAGCAGCCCGATGGCTATTAACCCGACAACGGCCCAGGTCGGCGTCGCCACCCAGTCGTCACGGAATCTGGCGAGCGACGTCGCGCGCAGCAACCGGGAGGGCCGACGCGCGAAGACCCAAAGCATGAGCAGGGTCACAATGATCGGCAGAAACAAGACCACAATCGCGAGCTCGTCCATGTATTCATAGGGATGCAAGGCGGCATCGACGACGATGTACGCCCCGAAGAACATCACGAAGCCCAGCAGGAACATATCGACCAGCGTGAGCTGCGGTAGGCGCCACCAAAGCGACGGCAGAATCCACAGTATTAGTGCGATCGCTACCACTACGGCCATCTCGACGCCCATGCGCTGATTCTACGGGGCTGGCCTAGCAGTCAAGGGGCATCGAGACCCTCATCTCCGTCGTGAACGTACGGGGAAGAGTCCGCATTAGTGTGCCGTATCGGTTCAATTCTTTCTGAGTGACGTACAGCCGATCGGCAGCAGCCGGCCGGCGGCGGTGCGTCCCTTCAGTAAGGAGAAGGCCCGACATGATCCACAAACCGATCAGCTTTTCGGTTCCTTTGTGCCCGGCGACCGATGAACTCACTTACGCTCTTAGGGCACTTATTAGGAATACTCGGGTAAGTACGGGCAGTCCAGTCCCCGTTTCCGCGATGTTCCATATCTGCAGGCCTGTTTGAATCGGCAACCATAGAAACCATCTCAGCGTTGATCTCCAGCTATATCCCCATGGGATCGGGCCCTGACACCGACATTCGATGCAGCCAAAGCCCGCCCTCATCAGTAATCTTCCTAGCTGGTTAGCGTTAAAGGCCCACTCGTGCGTCGGATCGTTGTATCGCATCCCTAAGCCGAACGGACTGTCGGCATTCGGCGTTTGCAGTATTAGGCGCCCTCCTGGCTTAAGCGCAGCTTGACAAAGATCCAGAAAGCGAAGCACTTCATGGCGATGCAAATGCTCGATGAAATCAAGAGCAATGAGTAAATCAAAAAATCCTCCGCGCTCCGCTAGCCAATCAAGCGCGTTTCCGTGGTCGATCGTTGCCACGACTTGGCGAGCGGAGGCGACTTGATCGGCGCTAATGTCTACGCCGTATAGATTGGTGTATCCAAGTTCCTTTAGCAGATGCAGCAGTTTTCCGTTGCCGCAGGCGAGCTCACCGATCCTTGCTGAGTATTCTTTCGGAAACCAATCGCGCAAGTAATAGCGATAGGCCTTACCCCAGCGGGCCGCCGTGATGGCATCAAAATGGGTGGAAGTGTCCTGAAAATCTCGACCGTAATTGCCATAAGCGGCACTGCGGACATCGTCCAACCCGCTCGGATGAGGTTCTTTGGTCATGCCACGGCCGGCTGGTGCCGATCTCGGCGCGGTGCGTAGGCGGTCAATAAGAGCTGAAAGGCAGAACAGACTGGAACCGCCCTTGCTATCCCGGTAGCACCGAAGTTGTACGCGGCGATGACAGTCAAGACAAATGCGACCAAAGCACTCATTGGAAGTGCGTCGGGGCCGAACAATATCGGCCAACGCACTACCTGCTTAAGCGGTCGCATTACGGACGAGCGTTGTCAAGCGTTCGCGGAAGGCCGTGACGTCAAAATACTCCAGGCCTTCTGGTCGGCCGCGCGGCCGCGCCAAAGCACTGTGGACTGCATCGATCAAGCCGTTGCGGTCATCAGGATTCACCACCAAGCCCAGCTTTCCGTTTAGCAGCGCTTCCCGGCTGCCATCCTGCGAACTGCCTATTGCCGGAAGCCCGCTAGCCATCGCTTCGAGGAGCACGATGCCAAATCCTTCGCCTCGGCTCGGCATGACGTACACATCCGCCAGCGAGTAAAGATCCTTCTTCTCTTCCTCGCTCACATAGCCGGTAAACACCACCCGCGCGGCCCCTTTGAGTTCTCTCGCCTTTTTCTCGAGCCGAGAGCGATCATCGCCTTCGCCAGCGATCAGGTAAGTAATGTCCGGATATAAGCGTGCTAGATCGGGAAGGATCTCGAGCACTTCGTCGAAGCCTTTAAACCGCTCCTTGGCCACAAGCCGACCTAACGTGAGTAGAACGTGGTGGCCGTTGATGCCAAGACGTCGTGCAAGGTCCGCGTTGCGTGGGCGAAGCTGGAATTCCGCCAAGTCGACGCAGTTAGGCAGTATATGGATCCGCTCGAAAGGGATGCCAGTCCAGCTAGCAAGACGGTCCGCTGTATGGCGGCTTACAGCGACTACGCGATCGGCACGCTGAACAAGCGCTCGTACAAGCCGACTGTGATGAGGCTGCCATGCTTCAATGCCGTGCACGATTAGTAGCAATGGACAACGCTTTACTATGCTGACCATCCGTGCGAGCGGTAGCAGGTTCAGGTGAGCACAAAAAACCGCGTCGGCAGGAACTCCGTCGAGTAATAGTCGGAGCACGGTTCGCACGTACGCGAGCTTCCCTTCGGCGGCTTCGAAGCGATAGGACAATTTAGCAGGCAAGGCTTCTGGTTCACGCTCGATGAGTCGTGGTAACGCGTCAACCCTGCGGCATTCGGGCATGGAGTCCAAAGCGGCTAGCAAGTCGCGATTGAACTTGGCGATCCCTCCAGTGCCCCCGAACGCATCCGTCAACAACACGATCGGCCGAATTGGGCAAATGTTCGGCGAGAGTCGTCTGGCCAGAATGCGGGCCCACGCTCTAAGCCCAACTTCGCGTGCGGCCCTCGGAGAACTTGACCGTAACCAGTTTTGTAGCGGAATGGAAAAGCCAGTTTTCTCGCGCTTTCCAATAATTCGAGCACACCGCTCATTTGCTGCCGAGAGGACTTGCTGGCGATCAAATGGTAGCTGTCGAATCGCATGCGGCAGCCACTGGCCGAGTAACGCCCGATCCACAAAAGGCACGCGTATCTCAAGTGAGTGCGCCATGCCGGCCCAGTCTGCATCGCGCAAGAGCTGATTGCGCATGTAACAGGACATCTCTAAGACCATGACTGCCGCAGCTGGAGTATGTATGTCTTGTATGCGCGCCTGCAGATCTTCGAGCACGCTCAGTTCGGCGAGGCCCTGCTGCGCAAGCTCCGGTGCCATCACGCTCGGGAGTTCCCACGGCATGAACAGGCTGCGACGCAAAAGGTACGCGCCGGCGAGCGAGTTGCCGTATTCGAATAGCCCCGCCCACTTGGGCCGGGAGAGATGGCGTAGGAGGCGGGAGGATGCTAAACGAAAACCAGGACCAAACTGCGGCATCAGCGAGAGAGCAGCCAGTCGGCGTGACAACCATGGAACCTGCCGGAAGGACGGATAGCCACCGAACAATTCGTCTCCGCCGAGGCCTGAAAGTGCCACCTTCAATTTACCGTCAGCAGCCGCGCGGCTGACGAAGTAGGTATTGATGCCATCGATGCTCGGTTGATCCATCGAAGCGAAGATATGCTCGCGCTGCGCTTCGAAATCGCTGCGAGCGATGCGCACCGTGCGATGCGATGCACCGATTGTCCGGGCGATCGCTTCAGCAGCTGGTACCTCGTCGTTCGCAGTGTCGCGGTACTCGTCGAAGCCTAAGGTGAGCGTCTGCAACGGCTCGCGCAGCTCGTTTGCCGCCAGCCCTGCTATGAGAGTCGAGTCGCGGCCGGCGGAAAGAAACGCGCCGACCGGGACATCGGAGACAAGATGGCTGCGCACGCTATCGGCGACCGCCTCGACGGCCTCCTTCAGAGCGTCCCCGGAGGGGGGCCCGGCCGCCTCGGCGCGAACGATCTCCTCGCGCAGATCGAAGTACTGCCTCGGTTGCGAAGTGGGCTGGCCTTGTTGAATCACTAGCGTCGACCCGGCGGGCAGCGCCTTCACGGAGGCGAGCCAGGTCCACGGCTCGGGCACGTGGCCCCACAGGAAAAAGCCAGCCATTCCGGCGCTGCTCGGCTCCTTTGGAACGCCGCCCCCCGCGGCGAGCGCCTTCACCTGCGAGGCGAAGCGCAGGGTACGCCCGTCATCTGCCAGATAAAGGGGCTTGATTCCGAATGGGTCACGCGCCAGGAAAAGCGTTCTCTTGCGCGTGTCCCAGATTGCAAATGCAAACATGCCTCGCAAGTGCTGCACCATCGCCGAGCCGCGCTGCTGATACAGGCAAAGCAGCACTTCGGTGTCGGACTGGGTGCGAAAGACGACGCCTTTGGCCTCGAGCTCCCGCTTCAACTCGCGGTAGTTGTAGATCTCACCGTTGAGGACGATTACGAGTGAGCCGTCTTCAGAAAGCATTGGCTGCGCTGCGCGATCGTCTAAATCGATAATCGCGAGCCGCCTGTGCCCGAGCCCGACGCGACCATCCGTGCTTCGCCACTCGCCCGCGCCGTCAGGACCGCGGGCCGCCATGAAATCGCGCATCCGCCGCAGCTCATGGGAGTCAACGCTTGCGGCGACATCACGGTAGGCGAAGATACCGGCTATTCCGCACATGCTTAGCTGTTTCCTCGCCGGTAAGAGGTACTTACGGCCGCACTATCGAGGGCGCGATCGCGGTGCGCTATTTGCGCCACCGAAGATGGCGACGAAGCGCACCCAGACGCCCGGCCGACTCCGGATCGTTGCGTGCCCGCTCCATTGCCTCGGCGGCGAACGCCAGAAGCACTCCGAGAATGCTAGCGGTTAGCGTGGATGCGAGAACGATCATGGTGCGCTTCGGCCCGGATTTCTCATCCGGCGTAAGCGCCTTGTCCACGAGCTGGATGAGGATCGCGTCGTTGGCTTCATCTATCTTGGCGAGCTCGTACTGCTTTGTGAGCAGTTCGGCGGTGAACTCCAGGAACTTCATTTCCCGCAGCCTGCGTAGGTTTTCGAGACCGGCTGGCGATGAGTTTCCATTGGCCTCTGGCCTTCCGCCTTCGAGCCTCCCGAGCTCGCTCTTCATGCTGGCGACTTCCTGCCGCAGCCTGACCGCCTCCGGGTTCTGCTGGGTGGCAAAGCTGCGCATGGCATCGATCTGAATTTCCTTGACCGCGATCTGTGCGCGTAGCTGCTCAACGGTACTCACCACCGCGCGGCTTTGCGCGTCCACACCCGCGATCCCTTTCGTTTCGATGGCTTTCCTGAGAGCAAGCTCCGCGTTGACGAGTTGATCGCGTGCGCTGGCGAGCTGCTTTTCCAAGAAAAGCCGGCGCTGCGATGCCTCGCTCAGCGCAAGCGTCTGCATCAGCCGGTCGAGCTCTTCGATGTACGCATTCGCCATGTTCGCCGCGCGCTGTGGATCCTCATCGTCCACCTCGATCGTAATAAGCCCGTCACGCCCGGCGCTGATCCGCGTGGCGCTCGAAAGCTCTTTGCGGGCTTTGATCATCGTTGAGGCTCGATAAACCTCGCGCAGATCGAAGCGCTCGATCAGCCGGTCGGCGATGGTGCGGCTTTTCAGTATGCCGACGTAGAGATCATTCGGATTTCCGATGCCTAACGCATAGCCTACGAGCGCGCCCGCGCCAGTCGTGGGTACCCCGGCGAGGGTTCCGAGCATCGCTGCAGCGGCGGATTCTTTTTTCTGAGGTGGAAGCATCTTTGCCGTGCCGGTGTAGACCTTCGGCAGGAGCAGCGCTACAGCAAGCGCGAGAATGGCGACCACGAACGGCAACCCAAGGACCAGCTTCTTGCGCTTGGCGAGCACTATGGCCAAGTCGAGCAGGCGCGTTTCCCCCTCAGGCGGAAGGGCGCTCTCTTGATCTACGCCGTTCACGAAGCGACTAGTCCCTCAGCACTTCAATCGCCGCGATGCCGAGGCCGAACTGGAAGAAGATCTGCGACCAATCCTTCAGGTCTTTCATCCACGTGGTGCGCTCGAAGTCCTCCGGCACGACGATCGCATCGCCGGGCATCGGCCGGGTGCCGCTGAAGGACGCGGAGAGGAACCCCGACTGTCGTTTGCTGACGACCGAGCCGTCGGCGCGCAGGACGTAGATGCTCGACTTGTCGGCTTCCCTGCGGGGTCCGCCGGCAAGGACGAGGTAGTCGTTCACGCTCTTGTCGGGCGTGTAGAGGAAGGCCGCCTCGTTAAAAACCGTGCCGAAGACGCTTACCTGGGACGGAAGCTGCGGGATAAGGAGGCGGTCGCCGTCTTCGAGCTCGATGTCCGGCAGGCTGGCCACGGTCGGGTTTTCGGGGAGCTCCAGGACGATGCGGCCGCTCGGGCGCAGCGTGCGAAGGCGCGCGACGAGGGTTCGCTGCGCTTCCAGCTCCTGCTTCACGGATGCCTGGTCTTCGGGCGTAAGCGCGCTCTGCGTGCGGGTAACGGCAGCGCGCTGGAGGTCCTGCTCGAGTCGCTCGATAGCGATGCGCAGGCGCTCTTCCTGCTCGCGGCGGGTGGATTCGCGCATGAAGTGGGCGCCGAAGACGTAGGCGCGCTCGGTGAGGCCGCCGACGCGGACCACGAGCTGGCGCAGGGTTTCCTTGGGCTGCGCCTGGTAGACGCCAGCGAAGTTGAACTCGCCCTCGAGGCTGACGATCACCGGGCGGCGGCCGGCGGGCGCGGCCACGTCGGTCTTGGAGAAGATGGTGACGACGTCGCCGGCCTGGAGCGGGAGGTTGGCGACGGGGTCGTTCTCGAGAACCACCTTGCCGAGGTTGAAGGGGATGAGCTCGGTGCTGAGGTCGGTTTGCTTCTGGCGCTCGATGACGGCGTAGTCCCAGTTGATCTCGTCGGCCAGGCGGCGCACGTTGGTGGTGAGCTCCTCTTGCGTGACGATGTCGGTGCGCACGGCTAGGTTCTGGCGCTTGTAGTAGTCGGGCGTGATCAGCGCTTCCTTGTCCGGGATGAGGTCGCGGATGCGCATTCCGGGGCGGTAGGGGTAGCGGAGCGGCGTTGCGACTTTGCCACGCAGGGTCACGGCGTTTTCGAACTTGGGCAGGATCGCCAGGATTGAGACGAGGTCGCCGTCCTTCACGGGGCGCTGGGCGGCGTTGAAGTCGAGGTCTACCTGCTCTACGACGCGCGCTCGGCGATTGTCGATGCGCTCGATCGTGGCCTGACGCGATTGCGCGACGGTGGAGAGGCCGCCGGCGTAGCCGACAAGGTCCCCGAGTGTCGTGTGACCCTTGAGCTCGAAGACCGCGGGCTGGTTCACGCTGCCGGAGACCGCGGCGAGCGGGCCGATTGACGGGAAGTAGATGACGTCGCCGGGGAGAAGCGGCGCGTCCTTAGACTTGTCGCCGGTAAGGAGGAGGTCGTAGAGGTCGAGCTCGGTGACCGTGGTGTTGCCGCGCTTGAGCTGCACGCCGCGCATGGAGCCTGCCGGCGACGGACCGCCCGCGGCGAAGATAGCGTTCATCAGGGTGCTGAGCGAACTGACGGTGTAGTTGCCGGGCCGGCGCGCGTAGCCGACGACGAAGATCTGCACGGTGCGCAGCTGGCCCAGCGTGACCAGGATGTCGAAGTTGCGGAAGTTGCGCGCCACGGCGCGGCGAACGTGGTCGGTAATATCCTGATACTTCACCCCGGCGACGTTGATGGACCCGACGCGCGGAATGTTGATGGTGCCGTTGCGGTCTACGACTGCCCGGTAGTCGACGTCGATCTGGCCCCAGGCGCGCACCAGGAGCTCGTCGCCCGGGCCGATCACATAGTCGGCGGGAACGGGGATGTTCTCGACCGGCGCGAAGGTGCTCGGCGCGCCTTCGAAGAGCTCCTGGCCGAAGACCGGCAGTCGCTGGCCTGTGGAGGCCTCGATGAAGATCTGGAATTCGTTGCCCTCGCGCTCGGCGAGGGGGCGGGCGGGCGGCTTTTGCGCTTGTGCAGCGGGCTTTTGCGCCTCCGGCTTGAGGGGCACCGTTGCGCGCAAGTCGCCGACCGAAGGCGGAACACTGATCGAAGGCGGAACACTGATCGAAGGCGGAACATTGGTGATGGTTGGCGTCTGGAACGGCGGGACCTGCACCGTGGGCGTTTGCGGCTGTAGGGGCGAATCGCCCGGCCGCTGCTGCCCGAACTGCGCGTGCACGGTCGCGGCGGCCGCGCCGAGGAGAAGCGTACTGACAAATGCTCTTGCGACCTGCTTCACCAACAGCCCCCGCCTTCCTGCCTCGTCGTCCTGGGCTATTGAGCCGGTTCTGGGTCTTTTACCGAGGCAGCTTGTCGGTGGGATTCTAGCCTGAGGAAACTCGGCCTTCAGCCCGAAAAGGCTGAAAAAGCCGGCCTGGTGATGGTGAAAACCGTGCTACGGCGTAGCCATCACATCAGGCTGATGCCGAGGAGCTTGCGTTCAGCCTTGCTCGCTAGTGCTGCGGAGGGGGAGTGACGGCCCCGCTGTCGCTGCCGCCGCCACCTGCGGCGGCGAGCGCCGCGAGGACACCCGCGAGAATCGCAAGCGAGGCGCCGAGGCCGATACCGCTGTCTGCGCTCGCACCGTTGGCGTTGGCGGTCGCATGCTCGGGCGCGACGGACGGTCCGCCGGGGCCGGGTCCGAGCTGTGCCGCCATGCGCGGCGAATTCAGCTCGTTGAACAGCGCGAGCACCGCGACCGGCAAGCCGGTGCTCGACACGCCGGTGGCGAGCCGGTCGAGCGAATCGGCGCGGCCATAGGAGCCCTTGGCGTAGACGCCGACCCCGACGTTGGTACTCGCCGAGACCGCGCCCTCGATGACCGACCAGTACGACTGGCCGATGATCGTGGCGCTGAAATCGGTGCCGCGCACGCCGAGGTTCACGTGCGGCGTGCGCAGCACGAACCTCTCGTAGTTGCGCCGGGCGACATGCCCGGTGACGATGCGCGCCGCGCCGCGGTTCAGCGCGAGCTCCGAGCGGTCGGCGTCGGCGATCTTGGGGTCGTAGTTGAAATCGACGATGACGAACTCGCTGTTCGGCGCGATGGCCACCTTCTGCCCGTCGTCGAACTTCAGGATCGCCAGGCCGTCCGTGCCGGTAATCACCCAGCTGCCGCTGGCGATGCGCTGGCCCTGCTTGACTGCAGCCGGCTTCTGCGCACCAGCGACCACTCGGACATCGCCGGTCATCGCCTCGAATACTGCTGCTGCATGAGCCGTGAGCGACAGCGCCAGGGCCGCAGCCCCGAGCGTTGCACGGTGAGCCAGGCGAAGCATGTTCTTCTTGCCCCCTTGAGCGCAGCCGAAGACTTTGTCGGATTTTGTTGCATAGCGCGCGCGGCCGCAAGGCTCATCGGGCCACGATCTCCCCGCCCGTTGGTGTGCGAGTCGAGGTCGATCACGAATTCGAACCGCCGACCAACGGATTAAAAGATGTATTCTTTCCGTAGATTAGCGAACACCAAAGCAAGCGGGAGTAGATGAATTAGGGGTTTAGCTTCGCGGTCCTGCGCCAGTTTGCTACCGCTTGCGCTCGTTTCCTTATTGCTAGTGGCCCAGAAGTGTCCCAACTAGGCGGCTACGAACCACCGGGCCCTTCGCTAAGCGCCGCATTCGGCCACGACCCAGCCTCTGCTGGGACGCGTAAGATGTCGTCGGCGAGGTGATTCAGTGATTGACCGGCGTACGTTTATCGGCACGCTCGCGGGCGGAATTCTCGCCGCGCACTTCACCACCTTTGCGCAGCAGCCCACGAAGCTCCCTCGCATTGGGGTCCTCGGCAACGAGGACGCGCCTCCCTGGGAGGGCTTTCGCGAAGGTATGCGCGACCTCGGCTACGTCGACAGCCGCAATGTCACGATGGAATGGCGATGGTCGGGGGGGAACACTGACCGGCTGCCCGCCCTTGCGAGCGAGCTCGTCCAGTTGAAGGTCGACGTCATCGTCGTGTCAAGCACACAGGCGACGCGGGCCGCCAGCAGGCGACGAGCACGATTCCCATTGTGATGGCGGTCTCCGCGTATCCGGACAAGATCGGCCTCGTAGAGAGCCTCGCCCGGCCCGGCGGCAACGTTACGGGCTTGAGCAACCTCGGGCCGGAACTTCTGGGCAAGCATTTTGAGCTTCTCAAGGAGATCGCTCCGAAGGCCTCCCGTCTGGCCGTGCTGTGGAATCCAGCGAGCCCGGTCGAGGCGCTGGTGTTCAAGGAATGGCTCGCCGCGGCGCCGACCTTCGGCCTGGAGATTCAATCGATCGAGATGCGCACGCCAGAGGACTCCGCCGAGGCCTTCGCGACCGTGACTGCGAGCCGTGCCGACGCCTTGTTCGCCTTCGGTAATCCGGTGAACTTCAAGAACCGGCAGCTCATTGTGGACTTTGCCTTAAAGAGGCGGCTCCCGAGCTTTTACCAGGAGAGGCTTTTCGTCCAGTCGGGCGGGCTGGTTTCGTATGCGCCAAGGTTCTCCGATCTGTTCCGGCGCGCTGCGACCTACGTCGACAAAATCCTCAAGGGAGCGAAGCCAGAGGACCTTCCCGTCGAGCAACCGACCAAGCTCGAGCTGGTGATCAACCTCAAGACCGCCAAGGCCCTCGGCCTCACGATCCCGCCTTTACTGCTACTTCGGGCGGACCAGGTGATCCAGTGAGGCGGTAGCGAACATAGGCGCTCGCCCTCGGTGGTCCCGCCCGCGCCTCGCCTGGATGCGCCTGCTGCACGCACTTTGGCCGGGACGTGCTCCAGCCCCCCCGGCGGGTTCGCTCATTTGGGCTCGATTCGTCCCTCATCCGGATTGGCGTCGTAGACGGCTGGCATCAGGGATGGTTCCAAGTGTGGACCTTTGAGGGCTTCCTTTTCCCTGTTTCTGCGATCTAGCACGAGGATCACCAAGCCTGCAGTCAACACCGCCAACATCAGACAAAAGACAGCAAGCATGAAGGGAGTGTAGTTCATCTCGACTGAGCCCTCTGGTAGAAGGATTCGCCCCACTCTATGGCCAACAGCGTGAGGCCGCTGCAATCCTTTGTTATGCACAGGCCCGCGTGCTGGCGCTTGAGACCGCCAGACGACGCTAGAACTATTGTGAGAACCATCCTCGCTCGCGGCGCTAACGCACTAGATACATGATGATCAGCACAAAGCCGATTGCCGAGAGCACCTCAACAAGGTGAACTATCCAATCTGCGTTTAAACGGGGTGACACGCGGTCCGGCCGGTAGAGTTTGTAGTGGTCCATGGTCTTCCCTCCGTATCAACCATACAGCCCGGGAAGGATGCGCGCCGCCAAAGAAGTCACGAACCTGCTGTAACCCGCTAGACGAGGAGCGGGGCTACTGACCGCATACCAACGAGGGGCGGCGCCGCTCGATTCGCTGGAAAGGCTAGCGCTGTAACGGGAGGCTAAATCTAAAAGTCGAGCCCTGGCCGAGCGCGCTGTCGACGGCGATTTGGCCGCCGTGCAGCTCCACGAGGCGCTTGGTGAGCGCCAGACCAAGGCCAGTGCCTTCGGCCTTGCGGCTGCTGTCCTGGCCAAGCTGCTTGAACTCCTCGAAAAGCGATGTCTGATCTTCGGCTGCTATCCCTACGCCTGTGTCCTTCACCGCGATCTCCACCTTATCGGTGTCCATAGTCGCGCTCACGTCCACCCGCCCGCCGTCGGGCGTGAACTTGACCGCGTTGGATGTCGATTTCAACCCCCAAGGCAATGCCGTGGCGCGAGAGGTAGCTCGCGCAGGGCCTTCGCAGCGACAACAAGCGCGTCGAACGCGTAAGAGCACGGCTGGCTCGGTCCGTGCGGGCGTGCTTAACGCTCAACCTGTACTTCAGGACGGTGCGGTGGCGCAGGCGCCCGAAGTAGGCTTTCCGGTTCGAGGCTGCAACCCCATCGAGCAACGCCGCGATGTCGCGGCGAGCATTCGGGAAATCGTTGCCGCGCGCGAATCGCGCTCTCGCTGAGTTGAACGCCGCGCATCTTGGCTGCTTGCAGCTGCTATGTACGCCACTGCTCATCGGGATCGTGCCGCGCGCTGCGGAACGCCGCCGGTGCGGGATCACCAAGATCACGCTGCGCGGTGGCACGTGCGGCGTTTACCATTTCGTGGTATCCGGGCGCTGATACAGCGCGGCCTACCCACCCGACCTCTTCGACATTTCTTCGTCGTCAGCCACATGCGCTTTGGCGAACTTCGAACGGAGCCAGCCGTACACTAGGGAGAGCTCACCACCTTTGACGAGCCAAGAGGATGCGAAAAAGATCAACGCCCATGACTCGGGCCAGAAGATCGATTCCCCTCGTAGGCGGTTGTAAAACGCCCATGCTATACAAGCGACGATGGCGAGGCCGCAGAACAAGTAGAAAGCGTTGCTTATTTTCTTGTCGCGGTCCGTTTGTCCTTTGCCCGTTTTCCTGAAAAGCCAGAGACAAAACACGGCAAACATGACGAAGAGGACGACGGCCGAGCCAAAATGAAGCCTGACTACCCACGGTCTCACCCATGGCAGAGCCGGAATGCCGTCCGGCGCCGATGTGGGAAAGAGCGCGATTCCTAATGCGGCGAAGCCAGCAACTATTGAACAAAGACGGTCAGCCCAGTGGTCTTCATCGTTCCTATAGCCGTCGTATGTAAAGAGGAAGAGCGCGAGCGCGACTAGCATTCCGGTCAAAACCGCAACTGCACCACTGTAGTAATAGGCGCTGACCGAGTCCAAGCGGCCCCAGATTTCCGGTCCGTCCCTCCACAGGACAAGGACGATCAGAATGGCCGGCACGTAAAGTCCGATACGCCCGATGAGTCTCCGGTGTCTGTCCATGTCGGACTTTTGCGGAGCTGGCCCCGAGGACGTGAACGTCATCATCGCCATTGCGGCCTCCCTTGTGAATGGGCGGAGGCACACTACGCCTATCAAACAATGCGGGTCAATCCCGAATTCCTGCTTTCTTCTTGCTCTTTGTCCAATCCGCAGTTCGGCCTCGCTGTCGAACACACCCTCGCACCGAGGAATTGTGCAGCGCGAACACCCAGAACCCGATGCAGATTGCCCATTGGAGCCACAGCGGCGGTCTATTATTGTTGAGTCGGCATCACGATTCGCCCCGTGCGGTCCATTAGCATGAGCGCTCCTTGCCCGACGTCAAGCGTGCTGCCCGCCGCTTTCCGCCTTAGCCCAGGCGGGAAAAGGAATGCGATGCCCGAGACCTCAACGAGGAACAGACCGAAGAAATGGAATCGCGAGTAGATGCACGACACGAGCCTTCGCTGCCCATGAACAAGAGGACCCGCTTTGGCGCCAGTCCTGCGACCTTCAGTAGTTGAGCTCGTCTTAACGGCATGCGTGCAAGCTCTTCTGCTGAAGGAAGGCCATCCGTTGCTTCAAGAAGGTACACCGCCGGGTTCTTGACCGCGCTCTAATGCAACTCCTCGCGGATCAGCTCCGCAGCCGCATCGTGATTTTTAGCGAGCACCTTTACGCCAACCCCAAATGGTTCTTTTCCTCAGCTCCACGCGGCGAGCGCGTTACCGAAACGAGCTTAGCTCATGGACTTCCACACGAGCAGCCAGTCGCGGAGCTCGGCCGCAGGTACCGGCTTCTGCATGACGAGCACCGGCATGCTTTCGGGGATCTTGAGATCGCCGGCGTTGATTTCGCCGGTGACGATGGCGGCCGGGACGTCGCCGTAACGCGCGTAGAGGCGCCCGATCGCATCGAGCCCATTCTCCGTGCCGGCAAGGCGGTAATCGGCGAGCACTGCATCGGGCTTCACGTCGCGCGCGGCGAGTGCCTGCAACGCTTCTTCGCTGTTTGTGCAAATGAGCGGCACGCAGCCCCAGCCACCAAGGAGGGCCCGCATGGCGTCTTGAACTTCGCCGTCGTCCTCGATCACCACGATCACCAGACCGCGCAGCGGCTCGGTGGACCGGCGGGCACTCGGCGCCGCTTCCTGCGCATTCGCGGCTCCGGGCGCCACGCGCGGTACGCTAATGGCAAAGCGCGTGCCGCGCCCGGGCTCGGAGTCCACGATGATCTCGTGCCGGAGCAGGTCGCACATGCGCTTCACGATCGCGAGCCCGAGCCCTATCCCCTGTCGGCGGTCGCGCCCGGGATTGCGGATCTGGTAGTACTCCTCGAAGATGCGATCGCGGTGTACCGATTCGATGCCAATGCCGGTGTCGAGCACGGCGAGCCGCACGCTATCGGCGCTCGCGTCCAATTCGAGGTCGATGCGCCCGCGCTCGGTGTACTTAATGGCGTTGTCGAGCAGGTTGCGCAACACGCGCTCGAGCATCTCGGCGTCAGAGCTCACCCACGCATTATTCGCAGCGCAGGCGAACTGCAGACCTTTCGCCTCCGCGAGCGGCCGGAAGTCGTTCTCCAGCCGAGCGAGCAGCGGCGCCAGGGGAAGCGGCCCCGGCGTCGAAGTCATGCTGCCCGCGTCGAGACGCGAAAGGTCGAGCAGACTCTTGAACAGCGCATCTAGCGAATCCGCGGCAGTAGCGATTTTCTTAAGCAGCTCGCTCGCTTGCGCGTCGGACGTCTTCTCCTGCAGCGCGGAGAGCAGCAGCGAAAGCGCGTGCAGGGGCTGGCGCAGGTCGTGGCTCGCCGCGGCGAGGAAGTTCGACTTGGCAACATTGGCCGCCTCGGCGCGTCGGCGCGCCGCCTGCGCCTCCGCCTCGCGCGCCTGCAGACGACGCGCGAGCTCCTCGTTCTCGAATCCGACCCGCAGCGTGCGCGCCACAAGCTGCGCGCTGTCGCGCGCATAGGTTGTGAGGAGCACGATGAACAGTATGAGCAAAGTCGCGACCAGCGGGCCGTCGGCGCGGCTAGAAAGCGCCCACGCCGCGGTGAGCGGGCCGAGGAAAAACACCACGAGGCCAAAGAAGGCAGCCGGCACCGCGCCCGACACTGCGAGTCCGGCGGCACACCAGCCGCACACGATCATCGTCATATAGGCCGTCTCGAGCGTCGGCGCCTGGGCGAAGAGAACCGCCGCCGAGCCAGCAGCGATGCCGCCCGCCCAGGCGAAAATAATCTGAAACCGGATCCAGAAACGCACACGATCGAGCGGCGGCGGATGGCGTAGGAGCACCGCGCAAACCGCGGCCCGGGCCGACCATAGCGCGAACACCAGCGCCATCCATCCCCACGCACGAGCGGCGCCGACATGCGGCGCCATGATGTAGGCGATGAATGCGCTCGCCGGAAGCACGCCGAAGGGCGTGCGCACGACGGCGCGGCAAACCAAGCGCAGGCGTTCGGCATCGAGCCGGCCGCTCGCCGCGGCTGCGGCAAGCGCGTCCTCGACGGTGGGGCGCGCTGGCGCTGTCTCGCCCGCGTTCACGGGTTCGGGTCGGCCGACCATTCCAGGATCTGTGCTTCCATCTTTTCGTCGCTATCGAAGCGGCTTCGCTCGTAGCAGCCGAGCGGGAGCACTGCCGTGCGCGTGCAACACTTGTTGCACCAAGTGCAGGGCTTGCGCGGCGCGGTGCCGGCGCGGAAGTGCTCGAGCAGGTCCTGATTCGCGAGCAGCGGGCGCGCGATCGCAACCATGTCGCATTTGGAGGCGAGCGTATGCTCGATCACCTCGGCGCGCTGGAAGCCGCCGTTGGCGATAACCGGGACGCGGAGCGCCTTCTTGAACACGGCAGCGAAATCGGCATTTGCCGCCTCCTTTACCCGCCAACCGATGCCGAACAGCGCACGCGCGAGTGGCGCTGGTAAGACGTTGAGCCCAATCGCGCGAAGCTTCGCCTTCCTCGAAAGGTGCCGCGTGGAATTGGCGAAAAGCCGCAAACCCTCGAGCGGATATTTGCCCGGGTTGCCTTTCGGGTTGATGAAACCGAAGCCGCTATCGATGTGAAGGAAGTCCACGCCAAGATCCTGCAGCCAGCGGCTGTATCGCAGGTTCTCCTCCAAACCGTTTCCCATCCAGTAGTCGCGCAGCGGCCAGACAAGCGGCCACTGGAACCGGCAGACCGGCAGGTAGTTGTAATCCTGCGCAGAGAGACGCACGCCGAAGAGGAAATCCCGGCCTACCTCCTTGCGGACGCTTTCCACGACCTCTTTCAGGAGCTGGAAGCGCGCTTCGAACGAGCCGCCGTAGCGGTCCTTGCGCCGGTTGGTCGCCGGGTTGAGGAACTGGTGGATGATGTAGCCCTTCGAGGCGGTGACTTCGATGCCGTCGCAACCGGCCGCGCGCGCGCGGCGGGCTGCCTGCGCAAACTTAAGCACCTCTTCCTCCACC
>DASRKB010000114.1:0-16521 GCA_035649175.1 Burkholderiales bacterium
ACGCTTCTCTGCGGACTTGGTGTTCGCCAAGGTAATCTCCAGCTAACGGCTGTGGAAAAAGAGGGGTCAGAGCCTTCCCCGGATGCTGCTCGCGCTGGGAATGGTGGTCTGTGCCAAGGCGGCGGCCGAGGAACGCAGCGTCTTCACGGATCCCGAGGACGGCGCGTTCGACGCCTCGGAGTGGCTGCTCGAGAAGAAGGGCTTCCTTCCGGTACCCATCATCGTCACCGAGCCCGCGATCGGCTATGGCGGCGGCGCCGCGCTGCTCTGGTTCCGCGAGTCGTTCGGCGAGCGGCGCGCGCAGGGGCGCCTGACGCCGCCCGATATCTTCGGCGGCGTGCTCGCCGCGACCGAGAACGACACCACGCTCGCCGGCGCCTTCGGCATGGTGACCTTCGCGCAGGAATACTGGCGCTGGCGCGGGTTCATCGGGCGGCCGGACGTCAACCTCGACTTCTACGGCGGGGCGGGCGACGATCTGAAAATCGGCTACAACTTGGAAGGCTGGGCGACGACACACCTCCTCCAGCGCCGCCTCGGCGAGAGCGAGAACTTCGTCGGCGCGCGCTGGAACTACATCGACTTCGAGGCGCGCTTCGACCCCTCGCGTCCAGAGCCGGTGCTCACGCCTTCCGACCCTACGATCCGCAGCTCGGGCCTGGGCCTTTTCTTCGAGCACGACTCGCGCGACAACTTCTTCACCGCTTCCCGCGGCTGGAAGCTGTTCGCCGAATCGGTGTTCTATTCGCCGGACATCGGCAGCGACGAGGCGTACGAGACCTACCGGGCGCAGCTGCTGGCGTACTTCCCGGTGGGCCAAACGCTCATCCTGGGCGGGCGCATCGACGCGAGCGCCGCGCGCGGCGACGTGCCCTTCTACCAGCTGCCTTTCATCGAGATGCGAGGCATTCCGTTCTTCCGCTACCAGGACCAGGATGTCGCGCTGATCGAAGCCGAGCTGCGCTGGAACTTCACGCCGCGCTGGGCGCTCGTCGGCTTCGCTGGACGCGGCAAGGCCGACGACTCGGCGAGCGCCTGGGGCATCGGCGCGCGCCGCCTGGTCGCGCGGCGCCTGGGCATCTATATGGGCGTCGACATCGCCCATGGGCCGGAAGAAACCGCGATCTACATCCAGGCGGGAAGCGCCTGGCGCTGAGCATCCAAAGGACCACATCATGAATCGCACCGCCCTGCTCTTCGCCGTGCTGCTCGCGGGCTGCGCCTCGCCGCCGGAGCGACCGCAGGCGGACATTCAGGATCTCCTCGCCGCCCGGCGCGCCGACGACGCGTTACGCGAGCTCGAGCGGCGCGCGCTCATCGAGCGCTTCGTCGACTACATCGCATCGAAGGCCGAAGCGGCGGCGAAGGACTCGCGCCCGCCGCCGACCATCGACATCCTCGTGATCTCGGGCGGCGGCGACTGGGGCGCGTTCGGCGCCGGCGTGCTCAAGGGCTGGGGCAGGGTCAGCGGCGAGCTCGCCCGCCCGCTCTTCGACGTGGTGACCGGCGTGAGCACCGGCGCGCTGATCGCGCCCTTCGCGTTCCTCGGCGACGACGCCTCGATCGAGCGCATCGTGCACTTCTACCGGAATCCGCCCGAAGACGTGGCGAAGTCGCGCGGATGGCTCTTCTTCCTGCCCGACAACCCATCGCTGTTCGTCGTGCCGGGCCTGGAGCGCGACCTGCGCGCCACGTTCGACCGCGCGATGCTTGAGAGCATCGTGGCCCAGGGCGCGAGCGGCCGCGGGCTGATCGTGAACACGACGAATGTCGACCTCGGGGATAACCGCCCCTGGGACCTGGTCGCCGAGGCGAAAGCCGCGCTCGCCGGCGACAGCGAGCGCCTGCGCGGCATCCTGCTCGCGAGCGCCGGCATTCCGGCGCTTTTCCCGGCGCGCAACCTCGGCGAGCACCTCTATGTCGACGGGGCCATCACCGGGAACATCCTCTACGGGGGCGAAGCGCGCGAGGACCGCAACCTGATCGCGCGCTGGCAGGCGCGGCACCCGCGCCGCCCGATGCCGCGGCTGCGCTACTGGGTAATCTTCAACAACCAGGTACGCTTCCCGCCGGAGGTGATCGAGAACCGCTGGCCCGCCATCATGGCCCGGACTACGGTCATGTCGACGCAGACCTCGACGGTCAACTCCATCCGCCACCTGTTCGCCATCGCGGAGATCGCGCGGCTCCGGCAGCGGGCCGAGGTCGAGGTACGCCTGATGGCGGTGCCCGATGACTTCGTTCCGGCCAAGCCAGGCAGCTTCGTGCCCGAAGTGATGAACGACCTCGTCGACCTCGGCGAGCGCCTGGGGGCGGACCCGGCGAGTTGGCGCACTACCCCGCCCTAGCCCAGAATCAGACCAAGGTCCGATACCCGGGCCTCCACGGTCCGTCGCAAACTGCAAGCATCATCATAGGGGGATGAATATGCAGAAGAAATCGCTTGCCGCCCTGACCGCGCTCGCGCTTGGCGCCATGGCGGGCACCGCCCAGGCTCAGGCGCCCGCGCAAGGCATCGAGGTCAAGCTCTCCGGGCAAGTCAACCGCGCCCTGCTCTCCGCCGATGACGGCGTCGACCAGGAATGGTTCAACGTCGACAACGGCAACAGCTCGACGCGCTTCCGGTTCAACGCCGAGGCCCCGATCACGCCTGCGCTCCGGGCCGGCATCCTGTTCGAGGTGGAATACAAATCCAACCCGAGCAGCGACGTCAACTTCGCGACCCGCTCAATCTCGCCCGAGCTTGACGAGCGGCACATGGACGTGTTCTTCGCGGGCCCCTGGGGCCGTGCGCGCCTCGGGCAGGGCGACGGGGCGGCGAACGGCGCCTCCGAGGTCGATCTCTCGGGGACGAGCGTCGCGCACTACGCCTCCACCGGCGACATCGGCGGCGGCTTCGAATACCGCACCGCGGCGGGCGCGCTCTCCGGCGCCAGCATCTCCGGCACGATCAGCAACCAGGACTTCGAGAGCCGCTACGACCGTCTGCTCTACCAGACGCCCGTCTTCAGCGGCTTCATGGGCGAGGCGAGCTGGGGCCACAAGGACACCGACGTAACCGATCTTGCGCTGCGCTACAGCGGCAAAATCCGCGAGTTCGGCACGCTCGCGGCCGCGCTCGGCTGGTCCTCGGAGGACGCCGCGCCCGGCGGCATCGACGACGAGACCGTCGGCGGCTCGGTTTCCTGGCTGCATCCGAGCGGCATCAGCCTCACCTACGCCCACACCTCGCGCGATCTCGCCGGCCGAACCGGCAAGTTCGACTACTTCAAGGCCGGATACGAAGTGGGCAAGCATGCAGTCTCGGTCGACTACGCCATCGGCCAGGACCAGGCCGCCTCCGGCGACGAGGCCAAGATGTACGGCATCGGCTACGTCTTCACGCCCATTGCCTGGGCCGAGGTGTTCGCGCTTTACAAGCTCCACAGCATGGACCGGCCGGGTGCGGACCTGGACGACATCAGCTTCTTCATGGTCGGCACGCGAGTGAAGTTCTGATGCGTGCCCTCGTCCTCATGGCGTTTCTGGCAGCGGGTTGCGCCGCCGAGCCGGTCGCGTATCACTCGGGCAACGAAATTCCCGATGGACCGGGGATGCTCACCGGCGAGAAAGGCGCGGTCGTCCTGAACGCCGATGTCTGGCGCGAGCCGCGCGAGGACGCCACCGCCAAGTGACCGCTAATGCGCGGACCCGGCCAACTCGTCCAGCCGGCGCCTGAGCGCTTCGAGCGACTGGCGCTCCGCGCTGCCGGGCGCGTGGCCCTCATGGGCGAGCGCCACCGCGAGGAGCTCGAGCCCGAGCTGCAGCACCGGCAGCCCGCGCGGATCGAGCGCCGCCGTTTCGATGCCCATGCGCCGCTCCAGCCGGATCTCTTTGCCCGCCTTCACCACGGCGCCGAGCGCGTCGTAGAGGTTCGATTGCGCCGGGCGCAGGTCGCGCTCGCCGGTGGCCAGGCCCTCGAGCAGCTTCGCCGCGGACTCGAGCGCGCGGCGCATGGCGCGCTCGAGCGCGTCGCGCCCGCGCACCGGCCACACGAGGAAGCTCACCGCGAGGCCGACGGCGATTCCGATCAGCGTGTTGAGCGCGCGCAGCAGGTCGTACTCGAGCGCGTGCACGCCGTGGAGCACCATCGTGACGATGCAGACAGTGACGCCCACGCGCGCCACCGGGATACCCCACCCCAGCGCGAGCGCGAGCAGCGCCGTGGCGGCGACGGCGAGCCCCACCCCGAGCGCCGAGGGGCCGAACAAGGCGCTCAACGCCACGCCGGCGATCATGCCGGCGAGGGTCCCCTTCGCCCGGCTGCCGGACGCCTGGAAGTCCTCTCCCACCGTCGCGCCCACGATGAGCGCCGCGGTCATCGCGCTGTAGATCGCATACTCGTTCTCGCCGCCTCGCGTGAGCAGGTAGCCGAGCCCCGCGGCGAGCCCGACCTTGACGCAATAGCGCCATTGCACGTCGCGGAAGCGCTGCGGAATCGAGGGAAGTTTCACACCGGCTTCTTCCACGGAAAGTATACGAGCTTGCATGCAAAGCCTTGAGCTCAACCTGATCCACACGGTCCTGCTGTCGATGATCGTGCTCTTCGCCGGCCGCGCGCTGGTGGCGAACATCGGCGTGCTGCAGCGCTTCAGCATCCCCGCGCCGGTGGTGGGCGGCGGGGTGATGGCGATCCTGCTCGCGCTCGCCGACGGCCTGGGCGGCATCAAGGTGTCCTTCGATATGGCGCTGAAGGACTCGCTGCTGCTCATGTTCTTCACCACTATCGGTCTCGCCGCCGACGCGCGCATGCTGGCGAAGGGCGGCGTGAGGCTGCTCGTGTTTCTCGGCATCAGCGCCGGGCTGGTCGTAGCGCAGAACGTGGTCGGCATCGCCGCCGCGCTCGCGTTCGACCTGCACCCGGTCATCGGGCTGTTCGGCGGATCCATCACCCTGGTCGGCGGCCACGGCACCGGCGCCGCCTACGCCGCGCGGCTCGGCGAGACGATGAACCTGCAGGGCGCGATGGAGCTCGCCATGGCCGCGGCCACGGCGGGGCTGGTGATCGGCGCGGTGTTGGGCGGTCCGGTCACCGAGTACCTGATCAAGCGTCACAAGCTCGCCGGCCCCGCCGGGGCGGCGCCGGGGGACAGCGCAGGCGCCGCCGCGGCGGAGGCGGACGAGGTGACCTCCCGCACCCTGATCAACACGCTCTTCGTGGTGCTCGCTTGCCTCGCAGGCGGGAAGACGCTGGTGCGCCTCATGGAGGGCTCGGGGATCATCCTGCCCGACTTCGTGTTCTCCCTGCTCCTCGGCGTGGTGATCCGCAACAGCCTGACCTTCACCAAGGGGCTCAGCCTGAGCAACCGGACCGTCGAGGTGGTGGGCGAGGTGTCGCTGTCGCTGTTCCTCGTCATGGCGCTGATGACCATGAAGCTTCTCGACCTCGCGAACCTCGCCGGCCCCCTGCTCGCCATCCTCGCGTTGCAGTCGCTGCTGATGATCGCGTTCACCATCTTCATCACCTACAACGTGATGGGCCGGAACTACGACGCGGCGGTAATCAGCGGCGGCCAGATCGGCTTCGGGCTCTCCTCGACCGCCTGCGCGCTCGCGGTCATGAAGGCGGTGACCGGGCGCCACGGCGCCTCGGCGCTCGCCTTCCTCATCGTGCCGATGGTCGGCGCTTTCTTCATCGACATCCTGAACGCGATGATCATCCAGGGCTCGCTCGCGCTTCCGCTCTTCGGGTTCGGACCATGAGACGGCTCCTGCTGCTCCTGGTCGTGCTGCTCGCCGCATGCTCGCGCGGCCCCGACGAGGTTGCGCTCAAGGCCCAGGTACAGCAGCAGGTGGAGAAAGGCTTCAAGCCCGGACTGCTCGAGCTTGTGGCGGTCAAGCGCCAGGGCTCGAGCCCGCTGCCGGCGGCGGGCGGCAGGGAGCGCGTGCTCGTCTACTACAACGCCACGCTGCGCCTGCGCGAAGGCTACGACTTCAAGGACTGGGAAGGCCTCAGCCCCGCTTCGCTCGCGCAGGTGCTCGGAGCGAAGGAGCGCGGCGTCTTCGGCGTCAAGACCAAGGAGAACCAGCCCGGCGACCTGCTCCGCGTCTACGGGACCGGGACCTACGAGCGCTCGGGCGAGGGCTGGAGCGCGGTCTCGGTCGCCACGCGCGACGTCTCGCCGGCGCCCACCGATCCGGGCAACGCGGCGGCCTCGAGCAGCGCGAAGCGCTACCTCGAGCGCCTTGCCTCGGCGGTGGACATCGGGCCTCCGGGCATCGATCCGCAATCCGAGGCGATCATCTCCGAGGAGCTCGAGCATGCGCTGCGGGCGATCGAGCGCCGCAGGGCGCGCGCGCAGGAGCTGCTCACCTTCGTGACCGGCCCGGCCGACGGCGAATACATGCGCGTCGTCGAGGCGATGATCGGCACGGTGGCCAAGCGCGGCCGCAGGACCCACGTGATCGCCGTGGAGACCCAGGGAAGCATCGAGAACGCGCTGCTCATCGGCCGCGGCCAGGCCGACTACGGCCTGATCCAGAGCGACGTCGCATGGCTCGCCGCCAATGGCGCCGGCCCCTTCGCCGTCGACGGCCCGCTGACGAAGATCGCGGCCGTGGGAAGCCTTTACCCGGAGCCGGTGCACATCGTGGTGGCGGCGAAGTCGTCGATCCGCGGCGTCGAGGACCTGCGCGGCAAGCGCGTCGACCTCGGCTCACCGCAATCGGGCAGCCGCCTCAACGCGCTCAGCATCCTGCAGGCGCACGGCATCGCCCTGAATGATCTCGCCGAGGCGCGCGGCGAAGGATTGCAGGCCGCCATCTCCCGCCTGCGTGCGGGGCGAATCGACGCCTTCATCACCACGGTGGGAGCGCCGGCGCGCGCGCTGCAGCGCCTCGCGGTGGAGTTCCCGATCCGCCTGGTGTCACTCGGCCCCGACGCGACGCGCCGCCTGGTCGCCGAGCAGCCCGGCCTGGTGGTGATCACCATCCCGGCGAACACCTACCCGGGCCAGAGCGAGCCGCGCGCGACGATAGCGCCGACCGCGCTGCTCGTCGCCGCCGCCGACACGCCGGAGCACGAGATCAAGGCCCTGCTCGAGCTCGCGTTCGAAGGCACCGACTACCTCGCCTTCGGGAGCGCGCAGGGCGTGAAAATTTCCAAGCGCACCGGCCGCCGGGGCATCGCCATCCCGCTGCACCCGGGCGCGGCGGCCTATTTCGCCGTAGGTCAACCGGCACACGCTGAAACCCCGAAGCGGCGTTAATATCGAGCCAATGTGGACGCTTGCAGGGGCTGCACGCTATCTCCTCATCCCGGTTGCCATCGCGCTCGCGGGCGAGGTCAGAGCCCAGGGTGAACCGCCCCGCCACCCGGCGCTGACCGACAAGTTCTATGCCGGCATCGGCGCCTTCTACCCGAAGACCTCTACTTCGGCACAGCTCTCAGGGCGCACCGGCATCGGCACGATCGTGGAGTTCGAGGACTCGCTCGGCATGCGCTCCTCCGACACGGTCCCCGCCGCGTTCGGCCGCATGCGGCTCGGCGAGCGCTGGCGCATCGAGGCGGAATACTTCGAGCTCAACAGGAGCGGCGAGCGCTCCACCAACCGCGAGATCGTTTGGGGGGACCAGGTTTTCCCGCTGAACAGTGAGGTACGGACCAGGTTCGACTTCTCCGACCTGCGCGTCTCCGCCGGGTACTCCTTCTTCAAGACGGTCGACAAGGAGGTCGGCGTCGGCCTCGGACTGCACGTGGCGGCGTATGACATGAGCTTGAGCGCCAACGCCATCGGCAGCGAGCAGGAGGACGTGACAGCGCCGCTCCCGGTGCTCAGCGTGTACGGCCAGTTCGCGCTGACCGACCGCTGGGCGCTCGGCGCCCGCCTCGACCGGCTTTCCCTGTCCTACGACAACTACGACGGTAGCCTGACGGCCCTCGGCATCGATCTCGCCTACCAGCCGTTCCGGCACGTGGGCTTCGGCATCAGCTACCGGAGCCTCTTCATCAGCCTGGAGGCGGAGAAGGAAGGCCGGACCCTGAAGGCCGAGCAGACCTTCCAGGGCCCGATGTTCTTCATGAACGTCAGTTTCTGAGCTAGAAGCGCGTCGTCATCCCGAGGAAGATGCGCATGCCCTCGGTGTCGGCGCCGTCGGTGTCGGTCTGGTACCAGCGCAGCGAGGCGTCGAACGAAGTGGCGTCGGTCATGAAGAAGGACGCGCCGCCGCCGATCTCCCAGGTAAGGTCGGTCGAGCTGCCCGCCCCGGTATCGGTGCTCGCGATGCCGATCGCCGCCTCGAGGAAAGGCGCGAGCCCCCGGTTCGCCTGCTGGCCGAAGTAGTACTTGGCGCCGCCGGTGATGGCGGTCGTAGTGCTGTCCGCCCCGCCGGACACCTCGAAGTTGGTCCGCGAGATGCCGATGACCGCAACCGCCTGCGGCGTGAGGTATTTGCCGTAGCGCAGGTTGAAGATGGACAGGGTGACATCCTCCGGCTCGTCCATGTTGTCGTAGCTGCCGAAAAGAGAGATCTCGTTGCCGTAGGTCTGCGCCGCCGCGCCGCCCGAAAAGAGCGCCAGGGCTGCGCCAAGTGCCACTGCGAGTTTTTTCATTCACATCTCCAAAGTGAAGCTTGGGATAGTAGGAGGGGCCTGCCTGGAGACGCTGTCGCGCCCGCCTGAATCTCGTGTCATGAGTGGACTACAACTACAATAGCTAGGCTTCGCTCTGGAGGAACCCATGCGCCAGCACACGGAAGACACGCTCACCGATGCCGTGCTCGCCCGACTCGCCAAGACCGGCGACCCGCGCCTGCGGCAGGTCATGACCAGCCTCGTCAAGCACCTGCACGCGTTCGCCCGCGAGGTGAACCTGAGCGAGGAGGAGTGGTTCGAGGGCATCAAGTTTCTTACTGCGGTCGGCCAGAAGTGCGACGGGAAGCGCCAGGAGTTCATCCTGCTCTCCGACGTGCTCGGGCTCTCGATGATGGTCGTCGCGCTCAACCACAAGATGCCGCCCGGCGCGACGGAGGCCACGGTGCTCGGCCCCTTCTTCGCGCACGGCGCGAAGGAATACGGCTACGGCGCGGACCTGCGGGAAGGCGCGACGCAGAAAGGCGAGGATGTCTGGGTGAGCGGCAGAGTGCTGTCGACCGACGGGAAGCCGATCCCCAACGCGACGCTCGACATCTGGCAGGCCAAGGCCGATGGCATCTACGATCTGCAGACCGGTGGCGACTTCGAGCTGCGCGGGCGCGTGCGCGCCAACGACAAGGGCGAATACGCCTTCGCGAGCTACAAGCCGAGCTTCTACAGCATCCCGATGGATGGGCCCGTCGGCGACATGATCCGCGCCACGACGGGGAACCACATGCGCCCGGCGCACATGCACGCCATCGTCTCCGCGCCCGGCTACCAGCAGGTGATCACGCACGTCTTCGTCGAAGGCGATCCGCATCTCGACGGCGACGCGGTGTACGCGGTGAAGGACTCGCTGATCGGCAAGTACCGCAAGGTGAATGATGCCGCCGAGGCGAAGAAGCTCGGCATGCCCAACCCCTTCCACAGGCTCGAGTGGGACTTCCGCCTCGCGAGCGCCGGCGAGGCGAAGGCGCGCAAGAAGATCGCCGCGAGCGACACCATCACGTGATCGCGAAGATCCGCCGCGTGCTCACGGGGCACGACGCCGAGGGCCGCTCGACCATCATCGCCGACGGCTTCGCCAGCAGCGTGAAGGAGATCCCGGGCATTCCCGGGCTCGCGCTCACCGATCTGTGGGAGACCGCCGGTGCCCCCGCCTCGAACGAGGGCCGCACGGACGCCGCGGCGCGGCCGGTGCGCCTGGAGCCGCCGCCCAACGGCACCATCTTCCGCGTCGTCGAGTTTCCGCCGGACGCCACCTGGCGAAAGAAGAGCGATTTGCGCCAGGGCTTCGACGCCATCGGCGCGGCGCATGCGCAGGACAAGGGCTCGCACGATCCGATGATGCACAAGACCAGTACCGTGGACTACGCGATCGTGCTCAAAGGCGAGATCTACGCCGTGATGGAAAAGGGCGAGACGCTCCTCAGGGCGGGCGACGTGCTGGTCCAGCGCGGCACCAATCACTCCTGGAGCGTCCGCGGAGATGCTCCCGCTCTCGTGGCATTCATTCTCGTCAGCGCGAAACCATTGGCATGAAGGTCGGGGTCGTCGGCCTGGGCATCATGGGCTCGGCGATGGCGGCGAACCTCGCGAAGGCCCGCTTCACGGTGCAGGGCTACGACGTCGTGCGCAAGCGCGGCGCGGTGCGCTCGCTTGGCGACATCGACGCCCCGGTCGTCATCAGCTCGCTGCCGAGCAGCGACGCGCTGTTCTCCACTGTAAGAGCCTTAGGCGGCAAAGGCAGGATCGTCGTGGAGACGAGCACGCTGCCCCTCGAGGACAAGCTGGAAGCTCTCACCCTCCTGAAAGCGAAGGGCGTCATCCTTCTCGACTGCCCCCTATCGGGCACGGGAGCGCAGGCGAAGACGAAGGACCTGGTCGTGCTCGCGAGCGGCGAGCGGAAAGCGTTCAACAAGGTCGTGCCCGTTTTGAAGGGCTTCGCCCGATCGCACTACTACCTGGGCGAGTTCGGCAACGGCACGAAGATGAAGCTGGTGGCGAACCTGCTCGTCGCGATCCACAACGTCTCGGCGGCGGAGGCGTTCGTGCTCGGGATGAAGGCGGGCCTCGATCCGAAGACGATCTACAAAGTGATCGCCGACGGCGCGGGAAGCTCGCGCATGTTTCAGGTGCGCGGGCCGCAAATGGTCGCGGGCCGGTACGAGCCGGCGACCATGAAGAACGAGGTCTGGCAGAAGGACATGAAAATCATCGGCGAGTTCGCCGCCCGGCTGGGCGCGAGGACACCGCTCTTCGACGCAGCCGGGCCTGTCTACGCGGCGGCGATGGCGCAGGGGTTCGCGAAGGCAGACACCGCCGCGGTCTGTGCCGTGCTCGAAGCCCTCTCCGGCCTCAGGCGCTAGAGATCGGGGTCTGACCCCGATCTTCCTTCGCTAGGCCGACTTGCGGTGCTGCTGTTGCTGCTCGGGGCGCCGCTCCCCGACGGATGGCAGCTGGCTCGTAGCCATGTGCGCCGCGCCTGCGGCGCTCTCGCCGCCCACGCGCCACAGGCTCGACCAGAACTCCATCATGCGCTCCATCTGAGACCCCGCCAGGCGCGTCTGCAGGGCCATCATCTCCTCGAGCGACTTGACCTGCGCGAGGTCGGACGCCGAGCGCGTGCTGTCCTCGAGCGCGCTGCGCACGATCTGGAGCTGCCGGCTCTGCAGCTTCTCGGCGTTCTCGAGCGAGACCCGAGCGATGTCGGCGGCGGTCTTCATGCCGGCGCGATAGAAGTCCAGCATCTGGGTCTGCGGTTGGATCACGGCTCCCTCCTGGCGGGGATCTGGTTGGAGCCGCCAATCTAGTCCGCGCGCCGGGCGCCGCCTATCGCGGAAACCGCGGAGTTGCTGTCGCAGAATGCCCCAGCCTACAGCGCACGCAGCGTTTCCAGCAGCGCATCGATTTCAAAGGGCTTTTGCAGCGTGGCGTCGGCGCCGGCGAGGCGGGCTGTGGCGAGATAGTCGAGCTTCGTTCGGCCGCCGCCACCGGACACCACGACGATGCTGGTCGCGGGAAACTCGCGCCGGAATCCCTCGATCGCTTCGAAGCCGTCGCTGTCCGGCATGAAGATATCGGTGATCAGAACATCGGCCGGCTCGCGGCGCTGCATGTGCAGCGCCTCCTGCCCGCTGGTCGCCTCGATCACCTGATAATCCGACGCCTCGAGCGCCAGCTTCAGCGCAAGGCGCAGGTCCGCGTCGTCGTCGACGAGCAAGACTCTCTTCATGCGAGCGAGGCGAGCGCCTGCTTCAGGCGCTCCGCGGTCACGGGCTTGGTGAGGTGGGCGTCGAAGCCGGCGGCGAACGCGCGCTGCTGGTCCTCCGGGCGACCGAAGCCGGTGATCGCCACGAGCGCGATGCCGCGGCCGCCCGGCGCGGCGCGCATGCGCCGCGCGACCTCGTAGCCCTCCATGTCAGGCAGGCCGATATCGATCAACGCAACTTCCGGCGCAGACTCGGCCGCGAGCGCAAGACCGCTCGCGCCATCGCTCGCCGTACGCACGCGGTGACCGCCGGAGACGAGCGCCGCCTCGAGCATCTGCCGCGCGTCGTCGTTGTCCTCGACGAGCAGGACCGAGCGCGCGCCGAGCACCGCCGCCTCGCCGCCTTGCGCCTGCTCGGGCCGCGCCACCGCGGCCAGGCGCACCGTAAAAGTCGCGCCGCGGCCTTCGCCCTCGCTCTCGATGGTGACCGTCCCGCCGTGCGGCTCGACCAGGCGCTTCACGAGCGCGAGGCCAACGCCCATACCGGAGCCGTCCTCCCTTCCCTGCTCGAACAGCTCGAAGATGCGGCCCTGCTCGGCCGGCTCGACACCCACGCCCTGGTCAGCCACACGCAGCACGGCCTCGCCGCCTTCCGGCCCGACGGTCACCCGAATGGTTCCGCCGGCCGGGGTGAATTTCAGGGCGTTGTCGAGCAGGTTGGCGGCGATCTGCTCGACGCGCGCGGGGTCGGCATCTACCCACACCTCGTCGAGCGAGTGTGTGAGGCGGTGGCGCCCGAAGCGGTCCGAGCCGCGCCAGGTGTTCAGCATTCGCCCGACGGTGGCGGCCAGATCGAGCCGCTCGCGCTCGAGCCCCACCTTTCCGGCGCTCACGCGGCCGATGTCGAGCAGGTCGCCGATGAGCCGCGCCATGTGCCGCGTCTGCCGCTCGATCACCGCGCGCGCCTTGATCGCCGGCTCCTTCGTCGCGTCCGTGATCTTGAGCACATGTGCCGCCGCGGTAAGCGCGGCGAGCGGATTGCGCAGCTCGTGGCTGAGCGTGGCGAGGAACTCGTCCTTCGCCCGGCTCGCCGCGCGCAGGGCCTCTTCGGCTCGCTTGCGCTCGGTGATGTCGCGCACCACGCCGGTGAAATAGCGCCGCGCGCCGATGTGAAAGACGCTCACCGCAAGCTCGAGCGGGAACGTCGAGCCGTCCTTGCGGCGGCCCTCGACCTCCCTGCCAATGCCGATGATCTTCGCCTCGCCAGTGCGAACATAGTTGGCAATGTACGCGTCATGCTCGCGGCTGTACGCTTCGGGCATCAGCATCCTGACGTTGCGTCCGATGGCCTCGGTCGCCGCGTAGCCGAAGATCCGCTCCGCCGCCGGGTTGAAGGACTGGATGATGCCCTGCTCGTCGATCGAGATGATCCCGTCCACGACGTGGTCGACGACCGAGCGCATCCGCTCCTCGGCCTGGCGCAGCTGGTCTTCCGCCTGCTTGCGCTCCGTGACGTCGGTGCACACGCCGACGAGGCGAAGCGGCGCGCCGCTCGGGTCGCGAAATACCTTGCCGCGCCCCTCGACCCAGCGCACGGCGCCGTCGGGTCGCACGATGCGGTACTCGATGTGGTGGTCGCCGCCGCCCTCGAAGCTTCGGCTGATCGCCCGCCGCACGCCCTCGCGGTCCTCGGGATGGACGTCCCTTTCGTAGGCCTCGAACGTCCCCGGGAAGGTGCCCGCCTCCAGGCCGTGGATCGCTTCCAGGTCCGGCGACCAGCCGACGCGGCCGGTTCGCACGTCCCACTCCCAGTTCCCCATGCGCCCGGCGGCGAGCGCCATGCGCAGGCGCTCCTCGCTCGCGCGCATGGCGTCGATGCTGGCCTGGAAGCTGCGCGCGAGAAGCCTGACCTCGTCCACGCGCGCCTTGTCGGGTACGCGAGCCGCGCCCCCTTTGCCAAGCGCCTCGCTCGCTTACGCGAGCTCGGCGATGGGAGCGGCGAGCCGGCGCCCGACGAAGCCCGCGAGCACGAGGGCGAGCCCGAGCGCGCCGGCGAGGCCGGCAGCGAGATAGCCCATGCCGCGCCCGGCCGCCCCGTCGACCACGGCCACCGGGATTCCCATGGCGAGCGACCACCCCGACCATTCCGAGCGCCGGAACGGCGTATACACCTCGCTGCCTTCTATGGTGCTGCCGCGGAACCAGCCGCTGGAGGAGCGCGCGAGCGCATCGCGCAGGCTCTGCGAGGCGACCTGGCCGACGCTCGCCGCGGGCTCGACCGTGCGCGCGACGATGCGGTTGTTGCGGTCGAGCACCACGGCGAACCAGTCCGCGGGCAGTCCTTGTGCGACCAGCAGCCGGGTGATCGCTTCCGGCTTGATGACGGCGGACAAGACGTAGTCCACCTTCCCGTCGCGCACGACCGGCACCCGCACGACGAAGTCCCACTGCTTCGACACCGGGCCGATGGCGAGATCGCCGATCATCGGCTGCGCGGTCTGCAACGCCCGCTCGAAGCTCGGCTCGAAGCGCTGGATCGGCGGCAGCGCGGCGCCTTCGGTCGCGAGGGGGTCGAGGACGCGCTCGCCGTCGGGCCGCGCGAGGTTGATGCTCGTCCAGTGCGGGTGCGTCTCCAGGAAGCGCTTGGCGGTGGCGCGAAAATACGTGAAGTCGCGGTTCGCGAGACTCTCGACGCGGCTCAGCGCGTCTAGGCTGCTGACCATTCCCTGCAGCTCCGCGTCCACCGCCGTGGTGATGGCGAGCACGCGCGCCTCGGCGCCGCGCCGGAACGTGTCGCGTTGCTCCCCGACCAGGAAGTAGCCGACAATCGCGCCGAAGACGGCGACCGGGAGAACGGTCGCCAGCGCGAGGGAAACCAAGTACGACCGCAGCCGCATTGACGTCTGCCGGTTCTGTATGTTGGCGGAGGATGATCATAGCGCCCGCCCGCCGCCGCGTGTAAGGATTTCCCCGACAGGGCGCCCGGAACAGTGCAAGGAGAAGGCATGGACTGGAGAACGATCCGCACCGTAGGGCGCGAGGAAATGATGAAGCGCGTGGCGCGCTTCAGGAAACTGAAAGGATCGGACGGCGGCCTGCCCGACAGCCCGCTGCCGGAGTGCCGCCGGAAGCTCTACGCGGTCATCGGGTTTCAACCACCGATGAGCGACGACCCCGCCACGACCTCGCCCGTAGGCCAGGATGCCTCCGCCATGCCGGCGATCGCCATCGCGGAGGGATTCAACCTCGGCTACTGCAAGGCGAAGCCCGGGAAGGGCCCGCTGATGCACAACCACGACACCAACGAGACGTTCATCGCGATGACCGGGCGCTGGCGCTGCGAATGGAACGAGGGCGAGGCGATGGAGCATGTCGATCTTAATCCGTATGACGTCATCTCTTTCCCCGTGGGCGTCGCCCGGCGCTTCGTGAACGTGACCTACGATGAGCCGAACAAGGAGCACCTGCTCATGTTCATCATCGGCGGCAACCAGCCCCAAGCGGAGTTCACGCCCGCCGCCATGCGCCGCTGCGAGGAATACGCGAAGGCGAGAAAATCGCGCTGAGCGGGCAAGGCGCGCCGCTGCGGCGGCGCCTGCTGATCCTGCTCGCCGCGGCGGTGCTTCCGCTCGCCGCGATGGCGGGTTACGGCCTGCTCGAGCAGGCGCGCAGCCAGCGCCAGCAAGCCGAGCGCACCGGGCTTGAAATCACGCGCGCGCTCGCGACCGCGGTCGATGCGGAGCTCGGCCGGGCCATCTCGGTGCTCGAAGGCATCGCGGTAAGCCCGGCTCTCGACATGGCCGACCTGGAACGCTACCGGGAGGTGATGCGCAGGGTGCTTCAGTCCCAGCCGGAGTGGATCACGCTCACGCTCGCCGACGCGGATGGCCGGCTGCTCGCCGATTCGACCGACGGCGTCACTTCGGCACCGGTGCCCATGGTGGCGGAACCCGAAAGCGTCCAGCGCGCCGTGAGTACCCGCCGCCCTTCCATCGGCTACCTTTCGCGTGGCCCCGGCGGCCGGTTCGCCGTGCCGGTCCGGGTGCCTATCCTCCGCAACGGCGAGGCGCGCTACGTCCTCAGTGCCGTCGTGAAGCCCGACGTCTTCGTGCAGGTCCTGGCGCGCCAGCAGATTCCCGAGAACTGGGTGGTGTCGGTCTTCGACACCGCTAACCTGCGGGTCGCGCGTTCCCGCCGGCATGTGGAGTTCCTCGGCGCGCCGCCCGCGCCCACGCTCGCTCGCATGATGGCGCAGAACGGCCATGAGGGCACCGGGCTCACCAAGGCGCTCGAAGGCGATGAGGTCCACACGGCATTCAGCCGCTCACGCGATACGGGATGGACGGTGGCCATCGGCATCCCTACCGCGGCGGTGGACGAGATCGTACGGCGCTCGCTCGAGGCCTACGGTGCGGGGCTCGTTCTCTCGCTCGGGCTGGGGCTCGGCGCCGTGGTGCTCGCGCTACGCGCGGCGAGCGCGGCGGATGCCGAGCGCGAACGGCTCCTGCAGCGCGAGCAGGAGGCGCGCGCGAGCGCCGAGGCGGCGAGCCGCACCAAGGACGAGTTCCTCGCGATGCTCGGCCACGAGCTGCGCAACCCGATCGGGGCGCTTTTCAACGCGAGCCAGCTGCTGCAGCACCCGCGCGCCGACGCGGAGGCTTCGGCGCGCGCAAGAGAGGTCGTGGCGCGCCAGGTC
>DASRKB010000115.1:0-14348 GCA_035649175.1 Burkholderiales bacterium
CGTGCCGCTGCTCGCCTCGATGGAGCGCTGCGTCGACGCGGCCGAGAAAGGAACGCTGTGATCCTGAACGCGAAGCATGGCATCGGCAGGACCGTCCGGGGCGAGGCGCTCGTCGCGAACGACGGCTTCTCGGCGCGCTACGACCTCGACCGCATCAAGGGCGTGTTCTCGCGCCCCGCGCACAAGCTCGCCGGCCAGTCCTACGTCGGCAAGATCCTGGTGCTCGACACCGCCAAGGGCGGCGTTGCGAGCTCCTGGATGCTGCACGAGATGGCCTCGCGCGGCGTCGTGCCGCTCGCGCTGGTTCTGAACAGCGTCAACCCCATCCTCGTGCAGGGCGCGGCCTTCGGCAACGTCACCATGCTCGTCGGCTTCGACGGCGACATCACCGCCAAGGTGCCGAACGGCGCGACGGTGGAGATCAATCCCGCGGCGCGGACGCTGCGCCTCCTTTAATGGGGTCAGACCCCATTTACGACATCATCATCGTCGGCGCCGGGACCGCGGGCTGCGTCCTCGCCGATCGCCTCAGCGCGGACGGCAAGCGCAAGGTGCTGCTGCTGGAGGCGGGGCCGCGGGATTCCAACCCGTGGATCCACGTTCCGATCGGCTACGGGAAGACGATGCACCACCCGGTGCTCAACTGGGGCTTCTGGACCGAGCCCGATCCCAACATGAACGGCCGGCGCATCTACTGGCCGCGCGGGCGAACCCTGGGCGGCTCGAGCGCGGTGAACGGCATGATCCAGATCCGCGGCCAGCCTGAGGATTTCGACGCGTGGGCGGCGGCGGGCGCCGAGGGCTGGAGCGCGCGCGAGGTGGAGCCCTACTTTGCGCGCTCGCTCGAGCGCGTCAGCATCACGCGCATCGTCGACCGCAGCGAGTTGGTGGATGCCTTCATCCGCGGCTGCACCGAGCTCGGCATCCCGGCAAACGACGACCTGAGCGGCGCGCGCCAGGAAGGCGCCGGATACCTGCACCTCACCACCCGCAATGGCCGCCGGCACTCGGCCGCGACGGCATACCTGAAGCCCGCCCGCGCGCGAGCGAACCTCGTGGTGAAGACGGGCTGCCACGTGTCGCGGGTTCTCTTCGAGGGCACGCGGGCGGTGGGCGTCGAGTGCGACGGCGAGAAGCTCCCCGCGGGCGAGGTGATCCTCAGCGCCGGCGCGATCCAGAGCACCCAGCTCCTGCAGCTGTCCGGGGTAGGCCCGCAAAAGCACCTTTCATCGTTGGAAATTCCGGTGGTGTGCGACCTCCGCGGCGTGGGCGAGAACCTGCAGGACCACCTCGCGCTGCGGCTCATCTACAAGTGCACGAAGCCGGTGACCACGAACGACGACCTAAAGAACGCCTGGCGCAAGGGGCTCATCGGGCTTCGCTACCTGCTCGCGCGCCGCGGCCCGATGGCGATCGGCGTCATGACCGCCGGCATGATCACGCGCGTGCTGCCCGGGGCGAAGACGCCCGACATCCAGTTCTTCCTGAGCACCGTGAGCGCGGAGGAGCGCGGCGCGAAGCCGCATCCTTTCTCGGCGTTCACGCTGGTCTACTACCCGATGCGGCCCGAAAGCCGCGGCTGGGTGCGCATCCGCTCGCGCGACCCGCGCGAGGCGCCCGCGATCCAGCCGAACTACCTCGCCACCGAGTACGACCGGCGCATCATGGTCGAAGGCGCGAGGCTCGCCCGCCGCCTCGCCGCGACCCCCTCGCTCTCGCCGTACGTGCTCGAGGAATACAAGCCGGGCGCCGCCGTGGCGAGCGACGCGCAGATCCTGCAAGCCGTGCGCGACAACGGCTCCTCGGGCTACCACCCGGTCGGCACCTGCCGCATGGGGAAGGACGAGGGCGCGGTGGTCGACCCGCAGCTCCGCGTGCGCGGCGTCGAGCGCCTGCGCGTGGTCGATGCCTCGGTGATGCCGCTCCTCGTCTCGGGCAACACGAACGCCGCGGCCTTCATGATCGCGGAGAAGGCCGCCGACCTTATTCGGTCTTAGCGAGCAGCCTTTCGAGGTCGCGCACCACGCCCGCGGCATCGGGCACCTGGCGCCCCAGCGTGCTAAGGAGCACGCGCACGGGAAGGTCGGTGAGCGTCGGTTCGGGATGGTCGCGCAAATGCGCGACGTTCTGCAGGGCGGGAATGATGCGGCCGCTCCGCACTCCCGCCATCTCGTTCTCGAGGCCCTGGATCATCGCGGCCTGCGCGCGCGCGATGCCGAGCAGGAGCTCGGCGAGCTGTTGCGGCGTCATCGTCCTCTTCCGTCGAAGCGTCGCGCCGATGGTAGCATCGCCGCGATGTTCGACTGGCGTCGACCAAGGAACCTGGGGGTCAAGGACGGCCGCCTCGCGCGCTGCAGGCCCTCGCCGAACTGCGTCTGCTCCCAGGAAGACCCGGCCGACAAGGAGCACTACATCGCGCCGATCGCCTATGAGGGGAGCATGGAGGCGCTGCGCAGGGCGATCGCCGAGCTACCGCTGGCGACCATCATCGAGGCGAAGGACGACTACCTGTACGCGGAGTTCCGCACGCCGATCCTGCGCTTCGTCGACGATGTGGAGCTCTATTACCCCAAAGGCGCTTCATCGATACAGGTTCGCTCGGCGTCCCGCCTCGGAAGGCGCGACTTCAAAGCGAACCGCAATCGCGTCGAGCAGCTGCGCACGCTCATTCGATCTCTGCGATGACCGGCTGGTGGTCGGAGGCGCGGCTCGCGCCGTCCACGCGGATCGCGCGCAGCCGCGGGGCGACGTCCTCGCTCGCGAACACGTAGTCGCAGCAGTACGACTCTTCTTCCTCGTCGAAAACATGGAACGTGTGGGGGTGCGCCGCGCCGGGGTGCAGCGCCTCCCAGGTGTCGACGAACCCCTGGGCCTTCATGCGCGCGTGCAGTGAGTCGGCCGGCGGCAGGTTGAAGTCGCCGCACACGAGCGCGCTCACCGGCCTCGGCAGCGGCGCGAACGGGCCTTCGCCTTTCGGCGCGAGTGGATGGTCCGCTTCGCGGTAGATCTCGCCCAGGCGGTCGACCTGCGCGGCGCGCAGCGTGCCCGAGTAGTACTCGAGGTGCGTGCTGATGACGCGCAGCGCGCCGCCAGGCGCCTCGATCACCACCTCGATCGCGCCGCGCGGCATCGACGGCGTGTCCGGCCGCCCGTACCAGGGCAGGGAATGGCGCAGCACGCGCCCGACCGGAAGACGCGAGAAGATCATGTTGCCGAAGCGCTTGCGCGCGCCGTCCCGGCCGGGAAGATCCACCGCGCCGCCGAAGAACGCCGCGTATCCCGAAAGGTGCTTTTTCAACAGCTCGATCTGGTTCTCCCCCGAGCTGCCCGGCAGATCCGGGAACCCGGCCGCGACCTCCTGGAAGCAGGCGACGTCCGCGTTCGCCTCCATCACGTAGGCTGCGATGCGCTCCGGCTCGACCCGGCCGTCCATCCCCCGGCACCACTGGATGTTCCAATCGAGAAGAATCATTCGAGGAGCTTCAAGGCGTACACGGGCGTGGTCATGGGGGCGGCCTCCAGCCCCAATGATAGGATTTCCGCAAGAAAATGCGCCTGGCGCCCAAGATCCTGCTGCTGATCGTCGCCGTGCTGATGGTCGGCTTCGGGGTCTCGACCTATCTCGCGATCGAGCGCGAGAAGGACCTGCTCGTCGAGCAGAGCAAGGCCGCGGCGCGTCGCGTCGCCGCCACCCTCATCGCGAGCATTGAGGGCGCCATGCTGCAGGAGCGCCCCGACGTGACGCGCCAAGTGCTCGCGGAGCTGAAGACCGCGCCGGTGGAGCAGTTCGGCGTCTACCGGCGCAACGGCGTCGAGGCCTTTACCGACCTCGATACCGCGATGCAGGTGGACCGCGACGCCGGCCTCGCGCCGGAAGTCATGGCCAACATCAGGAAGATGGTGCGCCCGGCGGGTCCGCCGATGAGCGGGCCGGCGTTCCAGCGCGCGCTCGAGACCATCACCACGCAGGAGACGCTCGAGAGCCGCGACGGCGCCACCTTCTTCACGCTGCACCACCCGATCCCCAACGGCGAGAAGTGCCAGGGCTGCCACGGCGAGGACCACAAGGTGCGCGCGGTGGTGCGCGTGGCGAACTCGATGGAGCCGGTGTTCGCCGAGGTGCAGCGCCACCGCGACCGGCAAATCCTGGTCGGGCTGCTGACCATCCTCGCCGTCGCCGCGGTGCTGACGCTCGCCATGCGCCGCGTCGTCGTGCAGCCGATCGAGGCGCTCGCCGAGGTCGCCATGCGCGTCGGCGAGGGCGACTTCGGCGCCCGCGCGCGCGTGCGCTCGCGCGACGAGATCGGCCAGCTCGCGGGCGCGTTCAACGAGATGACTGCGCGGCTGCAGGAATCGCGCCAGCGCCTCGAGGTGCTCGAGCAGATGAAGGGCGAGCTCGCCAAGTTCGTCCCCGAGTCGGTGAAGAAGATGCTCGAGCAGAATCCCAACGCCACTGAGCTCGAGAAGAAGAACATCGAGGTCTCGGTGCTCTTCCTCGACATCTCGGGCTACACCCGGCTCTCCGAGACCCTTGAGCCGAAAAAGCTGAACCAGCTCGTGCAGGCCTATTTCTCGAGCTTCCTCGAGATCATCCAGGCGCACCATGGCGACATCAACGAGACGGCGGGCGACGGCCTGATGGTCATCTTCCAGGCGCACCCGAGCGCGTCCGACCACGCGCTCAACACCACGCGCGCCGCCTTCGCCATCCGCCAGCGCGTCGTGAAGCTCAACGAGGAATACGCCGGCGTCTTCCCGCCGGTGCAGCTCCACATGGGCATCAACACCGGCGAGGCGCTGGTCGGCGCCACCAAGCTCGGTGGCGCCGGCGCGCAGCGCTGGACTTTCACCGCCACCGGCCCCACCACCAACCTCGCCGCGCGCTTCGCCGGCTCCGCCCAGGATGGCGAGATCGTGGTTGGGCCCCTCACCGCCGAGCGCATCCGCAGCCACTTCGTGCTCGAGAGCCTGGGCGAGAAGACCTTCAAGAACGTCTCCCACCCGATCCGCGTCTACCGCGTCATCCCGCCGGGGGTGTACGAGAAGATCAGCTAGCGGCGGCGCGACGCCAGCGAGGCCCTGTCTTCGCCAAGAGCCTTGCGCTCGTCAAACCCGGTGATCGAGTGATACGCTTTCGACGTATGAGGATGGGAGCGAGGCAGGCAGCGGACGGATTGCTCGGGCTTGCTGCGGCGCTCCTGCTCGCCCCGGTCGCGCTCGCGCAGGAGCCGACGCCCGAGGAGGTGCTCTCCGGGATCGTCGGCATTCACGCGAAGATCCAGGCCGACGCGAGGAGCGCGCAGACGCTCGGGCACGAGCGCCGGGGAAGCGGGGCGCTGATCCGCGAGGGCCTGGTGCTGACCATCGGCTATCTCGTGATCGAAGCGGAGTCGATCCAGGTGACCGGCCGGGACTCGCGCACGGTGCGGGCCACGCTCGCGGCGTACGACCACGCGACCGGGTTCGGGCTGCTCAAGCTTTCCGGGCCGCTCGCGGGCAGGCCGCTGACGCTGGGCGACGCGTCGGGCTTCGCGGAAAGCGATCAGGCGATCGTGGCATCAGCCAACTCCAATCCGGCGCTCGTCGAGGTCGCGTCGCGGCGGCTCTTCACCGGGAACTGGGAGTACCTGCTCGAGTCGGCGATTTTCACCTCGCCGCCGGTCTCGGACTGGTCGGGCGCGGCGCTGATCGGGCGCGGCGGGGAGCTGATCGGGCTGGGCTCGCTCGTCGTCCCGGACGCGGGCAGCCCGGGCACGCGCTCGCCGGGCAACATGTTCGTCCCGGTCGACGTGGTGAAGCCGATCCTCGAGGATCTCGTCGCGAAGGGCAGGCGCGCGGGCCCGGCGCGTCCCTGGCTCGGGCTCAACACGGAGCACTTCATGGGGCGGCTCTTCGTGGCTCGCGTATCGCCCGACGGGCCGGCGGCGCGCGCCGGACTCGAGCCCGGGGACATCGTCCTGGGGCTGGGCGGCGAGCCGGTGACGACGCAGGAGAGCTTCTACCGCAGGCTTTGGGCGCAGGGCGCCGCTGGCGCCGAGGTCCAGCTCCGGGTGCTCAAGGGCATGGACCTGAAGGAGGTGCGCGTGCGCTCGATCGACCGGGTCGAGTATTTCAGGCCTTCAAAGACCTACTAAGGGGGCTTTCACGTCCCGGGGAGTAGCGATACGATGGCCGCAGGCCAAGCGCGTTCCTCCCTCTCATGAGCGTGACCGATCTTCCCCTGACCGACGAGGAGAAAACGCAGATCGCGGTGCGCCTGCAGGCGCTCGAGGTCGAGCACCACGACCTCGACGACGTGATCGGCAGGCTCGTGGGCGATCCCGCCCAGGACCAGCTCCAGCTCCGGCGGCTCAAGAAGCGCAAGCTCATCCTCAAGGACCAGATCCAGCGCCTGCGCGCGCGGCTGATTCCCGACATCATCGCGTGATCGCGCTCGTCCAGCGCGTCGACGAGGCTTCGGTCTCGTCCGGCGTCGAGCTGCTCGGCGCGATCGGCCCCGGCATCCTTGCGCTGATCGGCGTGGAGCGCGGCGACGGCGAGGCGGAAGCCCGCCGGCTCGCGGAGAAGGTCGTTTCCTACCGCCTGTTCTCCGACGCCGCGGGGAAGATGAATCTCTCGCTCAAGGACACCGGCGGCGCGCTCCTCGCCGTGCCGCAGTTCACCCTCGCCGCCGATACCGACAGCGGCCTGCGACCCAGCTTCTCGAGCGCCGCGCCTCCTCAGGAGGGAGAAAGGCTTTTCGCTCTATTTCGGAAAGAAGCAGGAGGATTGATCGAAAAAACCGCGAGCGGCCGCTTCGGGGCCGACATGAAGGTCAGGCTCGTGAACGACGGGCCGGTGACTTTCTGGCTGCGGGTGGCGCCGAGTCGACCGTCCTGAACTTCGCCGGCGCGACGACCTCGATCATCTCGAGGTCCTTCGAGTGCGCGAGCTCGCGGTGGCGGATGCGCGGCGGCTGGTAGAAGCAGCTTCCCGCCTTCATTCTCACCTTGCCGATGCCCTCGTACTCGAAGAGCACCCAGCCCTTCAGCACGTACACGAACTGCACGTTCACGTCGTGGCGATGCCATTCGCCGTGCGGCGCCTTGCCCGGCCGGGCGCGGATGACGTGCGCCACGACTTTGCCGCGCGTGGCCATCTCGATTCCCAGGTCACGGTACTCGAAGTAGCCTCGCAGGCCGCGGCGCGAGAACCGGGATCCCTTGAGGTGGCTGACGTGGAACGGCATGGCTCGGCCGATTCTAATCGGTGTAAGCTTTTTCCGGGATGTTCGATCAGTTCATCGGCACCAAGCCCGTCGAGGAAAGGCACCGGATCGATGTCGGTGCTTTGCAGGCGTTCCTGGGCTTCGCCATTTCCCGAGTGGAGCAATTCAAAGGTGGCCAGTCCAATCCGACCTATCGCCTCACCGCGGTGGACGGGAAGCGCTATGTCCTGAGGCGCAAGCCGCCGGGGAAGCTGCTGCCGTCGGCGCACGCGGTGGATCGCGAGTTCAAGGTCATCAGTGCTTTGCATCCCACGGGATTTCCGGTGGCCAGGCCGGTGGTCCTCTGCGAGGACGAGAGCGTGATCGGCACCGCGTTCTACGTCATGGACTATGTCGAGGGACGCGTGCTCTGGGACCAGAGCCTGCCCGGCGTGTCGAAGGCCGAGCGCTTCGCGATCTGGGACGAGATGAACCGGGTGATCGCCAATCTGCACACGATCGACTACCGGGCGGTAGGGCTCGAGGATTTCGGCAAGCCCGGCAACTACATCGCGCGACAGGTGGCACGCTGGAGCAAGCAGTACCGCGCCTCCGAGACCGAGCGCGTCGAGGCGATGGACAACCTCATCGCCTGGCTGCCGGAGAACATTCCCCCGGAGACCGGCACGGCGGTGGTGCACGGCGACTTCCGGCTCGACAACGCGATCTACCACCCGAGCGAGCCGCGCATCCTCGCCGTGCTCGACTGGGAGCTCTCCACCCTCGGCGACCCGCTCGCCGACTTCGCCTACCACTGCATGAGCTGGCACATCCCGCCGGGGCAGTTCCGCGGCATCGCCGGCCTCGAGCTCGAGGCGCTTGGGATCCCGAGCGAGGCGCAGTACGTGAAGCGCTACTGCGAGAGGACCGGCCGGGAGGGCATCGACCCCTCGCAGTGGGACTTCTACCTCGCGTATAACCTGTTTCGCATCGCCGCCATCCTGCAGGGCATCCTGAAGCGGGTGGTGGACGGCACCGCCGCTTCGGCGCATGCGCCCGATGCGGGATCCCGAGCGAAGCCGATGGCCGAGCTCGGCTGGCAGCAGGTGGAAAAAATCCTGAGGAGAGCCGCGTGAATTTCGATTACAGCCCCAAGGTGCAGGAGCTGCGCAAGCAGCTGCTCGCTTTCATGGCCGAGCACGTCTATCCGAACGAGCGCAAGTGGACCGAGCACGTGACGAGCGAGCGGCGCTGGGAGCCGGTGCCGGTCATCGAGGAGCTCAAGCCCAAGGCGAGGACGGCGGGGTTGTGGAACCTGTGGCGGCCCAAGACGCACGGCGGCACGCTCACAAACCTCGAGTACGCGCCCCTCTGCGAGATCATGGGCCGCGTCGGCTGGGCGCCGGAGGTGTTCAATTGCTCCGCGCCCGATACCGGCAACATGGAGACGATCCTCAAGTACGGCACGCCTGAGCAGATCAGGCAGTGGGCGGAGCCGCTGCTCGAGGGGAGGATCCGCTCGGCCTTCCTCATGACCGAGCCGGCCGTTGCCTCCTCGGATGCGACAAACATCCAGACGCGCATCAAGCGGGAGGGCGATCAGTACGTCATCAACGGCGTGAAGTGGTGGTCGAGCGGCGCCGGCGACCCGCGCTGCAGGATCTACATCGTGATGGGAAAGACCGACCCGGACAACGCCTCGCGCCACAGCCAGCAGTCGATGGTGCTGGTGCCGGCGGACACCCCGGGCATCAAGATCCTGCGCCACCTGCCCGTGTTCGGCTACGACGACGCGCCGCACGGCCACATGGAGATCGCGTTGCACGACGTGCGCGTGCCGACCTCCAACGTGCTGCTCGGCGAAGGGCGCGGCTTCGAGATCGCGCAGGGGCGCCTCGGGCCCGGGCGCATCCACCATTGCATGCGCCTCATCGGGCAGGCGGAGCGCGCGCTGGAAAAGATGTGCCGCCGGGCGACGCAGCGTGTCGCCTTCGGCCGGCCGGTCGCGGAACAGGGCGTGACCCGCGAGCGCATAGCAGAGTCGCGCATCCTCATCGACGCGGCGCGCTACCTGGTGCTGGCGGCAGCCTGGAAGATGGACACCGCGGGCAACAAAGCGGCGAAGAAGGAGATCGCCATGATCAAGGTGTTCGCGCCGAACGTCGCCTGCAAGGTGATCGACTGGGCGATGCAGGTGCACGGCGGCGGCGGCGTGTCCGAGGACTTCGGGCTCGCGCAGGCGTACGCGCACGCGAGGACCCTGCGCTTCGCCGACGGGCCCGATGAAGTGCACCGCAACCAGATCGGCAAGCTCGAGATCGGGGAGCAGACCTCGCTCGCCGACGCGCTCGCGACCAAGAAGCGTTGATGCGCGGTGCAAGCGATCCGCGCCTGGCAGCGCGGCTCACCCGTGCGCGTGATCCAGCAATAGCGCCGAGAGCGCCGCGGGCGTCGTGACCCGATGGGCGATGAGCCCCGCGCGGCGCGCTCCGGCGACGTTCTCCTCCAGATCGTCGAAGAACGCGAGCCGCGCGGGCGGCACGCCGGCGAGCTCGGCGAGGCGCGCGAAGGCCTCCGGCTCGGGCTTGCGCCGGCCGATGTCGCAGGAGGTCACGATGCCGGTGAAATGCGAGAGCAGCGCGCCGTACCTCGGCCGGAAGTGCGCGACATGCGCCGGGTTGGTGTTCGAGAAAACATAAAGCGGCCAGCAGCGTGCGATCCGGCGCACGAGCGTCTCGATGCCGGGCAGCGGCTCGCCGAAGATGGCGTTCCAACCTGCGAGCATGTCCTCGTCGGAAATGTCGAGCTCGAGGTTCTTCCTCAGCGAGGCGAAATACCGGGGTGCGTCGATCTCGCCCCGCTCATGGGCGTGGTACGCGTCATCGAGCGAGAATCTTTCGCCGAGAACCGAAGGGGAAACCCCGGCGGCATGGCCCCACACCGCGAAGGCGCGGCGGAAGTCGACCTCGACCAGCACGTTGCCGAAGTCGACGGCAACCGCGTCAACGTCCATCGAGCGCCGCGCCGATGAGCTTCGCGGCGCGCTCGAGCTCCTCGTCGGTGTTGAGGATGTCGGCGCCGATGCGCAGGTGCTCCCCGCGCGCGTCGACGACCACACCCCGCGTCCTCAGGCGCTCGGCAGCGGCGACCGCGTGGTCGCTGCGCGCGGTGAGGAAGGCGCCGAAGTCCTCGCCCACGCCGGCGCTCTCCACGCCGCTCGCAAAGAGGAAGTCGGCGAGGCGCTTTTTCTGCTCCAGGTTGTGCGCGCGCAGGTTCTCCACCCCGGCCCACAGCACGAATTCCAGCCCCGCGAGCGCCTGCGCCGGCTGCAGCACGGGCGGCGTCGACTCGAGCCAGGCGTCGCCGCCGCGGCCGTATTCCGGCGGCTCCGGGCGCTGGTAGGAGAACACGTCCTTCTTCGCGAACCAGCCGGTGTCGAGCGTGCGCATGGTCTCGGCGAGGCCGGGACGGACGTAGAGCCAGCACGCGCCCGGGCCGCCGCGCAGGTACTTGTAGGAGCCGCCGATCGCGAAATCGGCCTCGAGCGCCGAGAGGTCGAGCGGCATCACGCCGGCGTGATGGTAGACGTCGAGCAGCACCAGCGCGCCGGCGGCGTGCGCCGCCTTGACCAGCTTCGCGACCCCGGGCACGACCTCGCCGGTGCGGAACATGACGGTGGAGAGCACGACGAGCGTCGCGCCGGCCGGCGAGATCTGCCTCCAGGGGACGATGCGCAGGTCGATGCGCCCCCGCTCGCGATACACGCGCAGGATGAAGTCGATGGAGTCGAACTCCCCGTCGCTCGTCACCACGCGCGGCTTGCCCGGCAGCGCGTTCAGCACCGCGCGCAGACCCTGGCCGGCGCTCGTCTTGGGGACGATGCAATCGGCACGCGCTGCGCCAACGAGCTTTGCTGTCAACGAGCGGAATTTCTCCCGGAGAGAAAGCCAATACTGCCAGGCACCGTCCATGTCCCGGTACCAGACGTCTACCGCGCCGCGCACATCGTCGGCCATGCGGTCGGGCGGGCGGCCGAGCGAGTGGTTCGCGAGATAGATGCCTTCGGGGGCCGTGACGCGCGAGAAGCGCGGCAGCACCTCGCGGCGGATCCGCGCCTCAGTGAATCTCGGTGCGGACATCGATGAGCTCGGGGAAGAGCGCCGCCTCCAGGGTCTTCCTCAGGAAGGCGACGCCGGCAGTGCCGCCTGTGCCGGGCTTGAAGCCGATGATGCGCTCCACCGTCTTCACATGGCGGAAGCGCCAGAGCTGGAAGTTCTCCTCGACATCGACCAGCTTTTCGCACATGTCGTACGCATCCCAATAGGTCTTGGGATCGGAATAGATCGTCTTCAGGACCCGCGTGACGCCCGCATGCCTCTCATAGGGCTGCGACCAGTCGCGCTCGACCCGCTCGGGAGGCACCGGCATGCCCCGGCGCGCGAGGTGGCGCAGGAACTCGTCGTACAGGCTCGGTGATTCGAGCAGGCGCTCGAGCCGCGCGTGGACCTGCGGGTCGTGGCGCTGCACCTCGAGCAGGCGCGCGTTCTTCCTGCCCAGGAGGAGCTCGATGGCGCGGAACTGGAACGACTGCAGCCCCGAGGCGGGGCCCAGCACGTCGCGGAACTCGACGTACTCCGAGGGCGTCAGCGTTTCCAGCACCGACCACTGCTCGAAGAGCTGGCGCTGCACCTGCTTGACGCGCGCGAGGATCTTGAAGCAGGGCGCGAGCCGGTCGGCCTTGACGTGCGCGATCGCCGCCTCGAGCTCGTGGATCATCAGCTTCATCCAGAGCTCCGAGACCTGGTGCTGCACGATGAAGAGCATCTCGTCGTGGTGCGACGAGCGCGGGCGCTGCGCGCCGAGCAGCTCGCCCAGGCGCAGGTACCCCCCATAGGAGCTCTCCGCGCCGAGCTCGGTGATGAATCCGGGGTTCTTCTCCATGGCTTCTATAATGCCACCACCATGATAAAGCTCTGCGGCTTCCACATCAGCAACTACCACAACAAGGTGCGCCTTGCGCTCCTCGAGAAGGGTATCGCCTTCGACGAGGATCCGGAGTGCCGGCCCTCGCAGAAGGACGAGTTCGTCGCGCGCTCGGCGATGGGCAAGGTGCCGTTCCTCGAGCTCGACAACGGCGAGGTGCTGATCGAGTCGCAGGCGATTTGCGAGTACCTCGAGGACGCCTTCCCGCAGAAGCCGCTGCTGCCCCGGGATCCGCTCGCGCGCGCCCGGGTGCGCGAGCTCCTCATCGTCATCGAGATGCACATGGAGCTGGTCGCGCGCCGGCTCTACCCGCAGGCCTTCTTCGGCCGCACGGTGAGCGACGAGGTGAAGCAGTCGGTCGAGAAGGACCTCGCCAAGGGCCTGCGGACCTTCCGCCGTCTGGTGAAGTTCGCGCCGTACGTCGCCGGCGCCGAGCTCACCCTCGCGGATTGCGCTGCGTTCGTGCACCTGCCGCTCGTCTCGCTCACGACGAAGATCATCTACGGCCGCGACGCGCTCGAGGAGATCGCGCAGGTCAAGCCTTATCTGAAGACGCTCGGGGAGCGCCCGGCGTTCGAGCGCGTGAACCACGACCGCAAGGCGGCGCAGGCGGCGCTCGCCAGGAAGTGACCGAGCTGCAGGAGTACCTGCGCTACCTCGTCACGCTCACCGCGGTGCTCGATCCGTTCCTCGCGGTGCCGATCTTCCTCAGCGTCACCGCGACGCACGATCCCGCCGCCCGCAGTCGGCTCGCCAATGCCATCACGGTGACGGTGTTCCTCGTGCTCGCCGCCTCGGCGCTCTTCGGCGAGGGGCTGCTGCGGCTCATCGGCGCAAGCCTGCCTGCCTTCCAGGTGGGCGGCGGCCTGGTGCTGCTCCTCATGGCGCTCGCCATGCTGAACGCCAGGGTGGGCGAGATGCGCCAGACGCGCGAGGAAGCGCGGGAGCTCGAGGCTGGCGAGCTCTCCGGCGTGGTGCCGCTCGCCGTGCCGCTGCTCGCCGGCCCCGGCGCGATCAGCACCACCATCATCGCCTCGCAGCGAGGCGGCCTTGGCCATTCGCTCGCGCTCGTCGGCTGCGTCGTCCTCGTGTGCCTTCTGCTGTGGGCACTGCTGCGCCTCGCTCCCGCGGTCGGCGCCCGCATGGGCACCACCGGGCTCAACATCGCCACGCGCATCCTCGGATTGCTGCTGGCCGCCATCGCCATCCAGACCATGGCCGAGGGCCTGCGGATCCTCTTCCCCGGCCTCGCCGACTGAAAAAGGGGTCAGGACCCTTTTGCTACAGCGGCTTCAGCGGGTCGCGCGGAGCGCGCTCCTCGAGGATGTCCTCCATCCGCGCGCGGATCGCGCCCTTGATCTTCGGATGCGTGAGGATGTAGAAGCGCTCGTCCTTGACCGCCGCCACGACCCTGCGCGCCACGTCCTCGGCGGAAAGCCGGCCCGAAGCCACCGCCTTGCGAAGCATGGCCTGTTTTGCGCGCGTTTCTGCAGAAAGATTTCCCGGGATGAGGCCGGCGGGGCGGTTGCGCTCGGAATCGGAGATGCCGGTCGGGACGTAGGCGGGGCAGAGCACCGAAACGCCGACCCGCGAGTTGCGCTCGCGCAGGTCGTGGTGGAGCGACTCGGAGAGCGTTACCACCGCGTGCTTGGTGACGTTGTAGGCGCCCGAGGCGGGCGGCGAGATAAGCCCGGACACCGAGGCGGTGTTGACGATATGGCCCTCGTCCTGCGCGATGAGCCGTGGCGCGAAGCTGCGCACGCCGTGGATCACGCCCCACAGGTTGACGCCGAGGATCCAGCGCCAGTCGTCGACGCTGTTCTCCCAGGCCGCGCCGGAGACGGCCACGCCGGCGTTGTTGCAGACCAGGTGGACCTCCGGAAGGCCATCGCAGAAGGCTTGCACCTGCTCGCCCTTGGAGACATCCACCTTCATGGCGGACGCTCGCACCCCGCGGGCCCGGACGGCCGCTTCCACTTCGGAGAGATCCGAAACGTCGGCGAGGGCGACGTTCATTCCCTCGCCGGCGAAGGCAAGCGCCATGGCGCGTCACGGCCAGGATGGGCCGCGGCGCCACCCGCCGTCGCACTTCCTCCACGTTCCGTCGGAGGTTGGCGGCGTGGACCTCCACCCAGGGATCGAAGGCGGAGTGGCCTTCGGCCGGAGTGGGCTCCTGGTC
>DASRKB010000116.1:0-34143 GCA_035649175.1 Burkholderiales bacterium
GGAGGAGTTCGGCTACTCCATCCGCGTCGTCTCCGAGATCACCGAGTCGCACGGCTCTTCCTCGATGGCCTCCGTGTGCGGCGGTCGCCTGGCGCGCCGTGCACCCGATGCTGCCCAAGGTCGAGCAGTTCCCCTACACGCTGCGCGTCGTCTCGGAGATCACCGAGTCCAACGGCTCGTCCTCGATGGCCACGGTCTGCGGCACCTCGCTGGCGCTGATGGATGCCGGCGTGCCGCTGGCCAAGCCGGTCGCCGGCATCGCCATGGGCCTGATCAAGGAAGAGGACCGCTTCGCGGTGCTTTCCGACATCCTCGGCGACGAGGACCATCTCGGCGACATGGACTTCAAGGTCGCCGGCACCGAGAAGGGCGTCACCGCCCTGCAGATGGACCTGAAGATCGAGTCCATCAACAAGGGCATCATGAAGGTCGCGCTCGATCAGGCACGCGAAGCGCGCCTGTCGATCCTCGAGATCATGAAGCAGGCGATCGAGGGTTCGCGCAACGAGCTTTCGAGCTTCGCGCCGCGCATCATCAAGATCAAGATCAACCCGGACAAGATCCGCGACGTCATTGGCAAGGGCGGCGTGGTGATCCGCGGCATCCAGGAAGAGACTGGCACCACCATCGAGATCGAGGACGACGGCACGATCTCCATCGCCTGCGTTTCCGCCGAAGGCGGGGAAGCGGCGAAGAAGCGCATCCAGGAGCTCACAGCCGACGTGGAGGTCGGCAAGATTTACGAGGGCACCGTGCTGCGCCTGCTCGACTTCGGCGCCATCGTTCAGCTGTTGCCGGGCCGGGACGGCCTCCTGCACATCTCGCAGATCAGCCACGAGCGTGTCAACGCCGTGTCGGATCACTTGAAGGAAGGCCAGACTGTCAAGGTGAAGGTGCTCGAGGCCGACGACAAGGGCCGCGTGCGCCTGTCGATGAAAGCCGTCAAGGAGCCCGGCGAAACCGCCAAGCAGGGTGGGTAAAGTCGCCGGCTTCTCGGGAAAGAAGCCGGACGGGATGATTACTTAGTCAGGTCTTGCTCTTACTTCGCCACCTGGCGCTCGCGGAGCTCATCGAGCGTCTTGCAGTCGATGCAGAGCGTGGCGGTAGGGCGCGCCTCGAGCCGCTTGAGGCCGATCTCGACGCCGCAGCTGTCGCAGTAACCGTACTCGTTCGCGTCAATCCGGGCGATGGTCTCGTCGATCTTCTTGATTAGCTTGCGCTCGCGGTCGCGGTTGCGCAGCTCGAGGGCCATGTCCGATTCCTGACTCGCGCGGTCGTTCGGATCGGCGAATACCGTGGCCTCGTCCTGCATGGTGTGCACGGTGCGGTCAATTTCCTCGGACAGTTCCGCCTTCAGCGCCTCCAGGATCTTCTTGAAGTGCTTGCGCTGCTGGGCGTTCATGTATTCCTCGCCCTTCTTGGCGGCGTACGGGGTAAAGCTCTTTCTTGTCAGCTCAACAGGCATTGCAGACCCGAAAAACGAAAGGCGCTTTGTAGCAGAAAAGACCCCCTGCCGCAAGCAAAGCGCGTTGTGCTCGCGTGGCGCTAAGGGTATCATTTGACGCCGTTTTCGGGGTGTGGCGCAGCCTGGTAGCGCGCTTGCTTTGGGAGCAAGATGTCGCGTGTTCAAATCACGCCACCCCGACCAGAATTCGCGCTTTCGCCCGTCCGGCTGCCCGTAGCTCAACCGGATAGAGCACCAGCCTTCTAAGCTGGGGGTTACAGGTTCGAGTCCTGTCGGGCAGGCCAAGAAACGATCGCTATGGTGACCGTAGCTCAAGGGTAGAGTCCCGGATTGTGATTCCGGTTGTTGTGGGTTCGAGTCCCATCGGTCACCCCACTTACCGCTGCGCGCTGACATGCAGCTCGAGCGTGAGATCAAGTTCCACCTCCCGCCGGAGGCGCAGCGCAGCTTGAGCCGCGTGGTGCGCGCGGCGAGTTCGTGGCGCCACCGCGAGCTGTCGAGCGTTTATTACGATACCCGCGAGGGACAGTTGCGCCGCGCCGGCATCGCGCTTCGCACGCGTCGCGACGGCGTCCGATGGCTCCAGACCCTGAAGGCGGACGGCGGTGTCGGTGGCGGGTTCAGCACGCGCGCGGAGTGGGAGATACCCGCGCCGCGCGGTAGGCTCGACGTGGCAGCGTTTCCTCGCAAGGAGATCCTGGCGGCCACGGGCATCGACATCGTGAAGCTCGCCCCCCGCTTGCGGCCCGTCTTCGAGACACGCTTTGAGCGGCGCGCCGCCATGATCCGCATCGGCGGCGCGACGCGCGCCGAGATCGCAGTCGACCGGGGCTATGTCGACGCTGGCCCACGGCGCGAGCCCATCGAAGAACTAGAGCTAGAACTCAAGGCCGGCGATTCGGCTGCGATGCTGCGTTACGCCGCAGACCTCGCAGCGCCGCTCAACCTCACGCTCGCGTATGAAAGCAAGGCGGAGCGTGGTTATCGCCTCGTTGCCGGCAAGGGCGCGGCCCCGCCACGCAAATGGCGCAGCCCTGCGCTTTCCGCGTTTTCCGGCCCGGCGGAGGCCTTTGCCGTCATCTTCAACGCCGCGCTTGCGCAGGCGGGAGAGAACGCCCGCGGCGTGACCCAGGGAAGGGATCCAGAGTACCTCCACCAGATGCGCGTCGGGCTGCGCCGGCTGCGCTCCGCGCTGCTCGCCTTCAGGGACCTCGTTCCGCGCGAGACGACCAAACCTCTGCTCCGGCCCCTTCGCCAGCTCGTTCCGCCGCTCGGCGCTGCCCGCGACTGGGACGTGTTCTGCGACAGAATCGAGCGCGTCGTCAGACAGACGCCTTCGAGCGCATCCGTCATGGGGCAGCTTCTCGTCCGCGCCCGGACGAGGCGGGCGACGGCGCGTAGACACGCCAGAGACGCAGCCGCATCCCGGCGACTCCAGGCCTTCCTCATCGAGGCGCTGGTGTGGCTTCACCGTGCGCCATGGACCACGCGCGCCGCGCGCATCGAAAGCGACTTCTCTCGCTTCGCGGCGAAGTCTCTCCAGCATCTCCGTCGCAAGGCGCTCAAGCAGTCCGAAGGGATCGACTGGCGGGACGCGGCGCAGCGCCACCGCCTGCGCATCCGCATGAAGCGGCTGCGCTATGCCTGCGATTTCTTTGCCGGCGGCTTCGCCGAGGGCGCTGCCCGTCGCTATGTCAAGCGCCTTGCGGCACTACAGGACATTCTCGGAGACCTCAACGACATCGCGGTCGAACGCAGGCTGCTCGCGAAACTCGCTCCGCGCGGCGCTGCAGCAAGCTTTCTTGACGCGGCCGCGTACGTGCGACGGTCGCTCGTCGCGCGGGAGCGACGACTTATTGCGGCGCTCGCGCCGGCATGGCGCGCATTTGAAAAGCAGGAGGCCTTCTGGGAGCCGCGAGGGTGAACACCTCCGGCTGAGGCCAGCGTAGCGGCAGGCGCGGGTAGGCGCGCTCGAGGGCCGCACGAGCTCCGCCGACCTCGCAGACCAGAATGCCGCGGGGATTCAGGCGAGCGGGCGCTTCAGCAATGATTCGGGAGACGAGTTCCAAGCCGTCCCGTCCGGCGGCGAGCGCAATGCCCGGCTCATAGCGGTACTCGGGCGGCAGCGTGCGCATCGCCGCCGTCGTTACGTAAGGAGGGTTGGCGACGATAAGGTCGTAGCTCGCATGCCCGAGGGAGCTGAAGAGGTCGGAGCGCACGAGGCGGATGCGCTCCTGGAGGCCATGGCGCGAGACGTTCTTTCGGGCCACCGCGAGTGCGGAAGCGGCGATGTCCGCAGCGTCCACTCGTGCCCGGGGGAAAGCGCGGGCAGCGAGGATAGCGAGACAGCCCGACCCAGTACAAAGGTCCAGGATACGCCCTGGCGCGACGCGCAGACGCTTCACGACGAACGGAATATGGGATCGTGGAATGATGACGCGACGGTCGACGCAGAAAGGCACGCCATCCAGCCATGCCTCGCCGAGTAGATAGGCGAGCGGGACCCGTTCCCGGATCCTCTTGCGCACCAAGTGTTCTATTCGTCTAGGATCCGCCGGCTGGCGAAGGTCGGCGTCGAAGGAAAGCTCTAGGCCGCGCAGCACCAGCCAAGCGGCCTCGTCATGGGCATTGTCGGTGCCATGCCCATAATGCAGCTGCGCGGCGCGCAGGCGACGCTCGGTCTCGCGGATCAGCTCCCGCAGCGTCATGTGGGATGCCGCTGACGCCCCTAGGGGAGCAGGGCGCGCAGTGTATCGAGGTAGATGCGCGGAAGCCGCTGCAGATCGTCGAGCGAGATGTGCTCGTTCAGCTTGTGGATGCTGGCGTTGACCGGGCCGAGCTCGATGACTTCCGGGCAAATCTCGATGATGAAGCGCGCATCCGACGTTCCGCCCGTGGTGGAGAGCTCCGCCGGGCGGCCGGTGTGCATCCTCGCGGCGTCGGCCACCGCCTGCGCCAGTCGCCCGCGCCGGCTGAGGAAGGGCTTGGCGCCGAGCACCCAGTCGATCGCGTACTCCAGGCCGTGCTTCTTCAGCATCGACTCGACGCGCGATCTCAAGCCGGCGTCGCTGCTTTCGGTGGAAAAGCGGAAGTTGAAATCGAGCTCGACGCGCCCGGGCACGACATTCGCGGCGCCGGTGCCGGCATGAATGTTCGATACCTGGAAGCTCGTGGGGGGAAAGCTTTCGTTGCCCTTGTCCCACTGCGTTCGCACCAGCTCCCCAAGAGCGGGCGCGAGCAGGTGGATCGGATTCTTTACCAGATGCGGATAGGCGACATGGCCCTGAATACCTTTTACCGTGAGCCTCCCCGACAGGGAACCCCGGCGGCCGTTCTTGATCATGTCACCGAGCGCGTCGACCGAAGTGGGCTCGCCCACGACGCAGTAGTCGATGGTCTCGTTGCGCGCCTTGAGCGCCTCTACCACACGCGCCGTGCCGTCCACGGCGGGGCCTTCCTCGTCGGAAGTGAGAAGGAGCGCAATCGACCCGCCGTGCGAGGGGCGCTCCTGAAGGAACATCTCCGTCGCCACGACGAAGGCCGCAATCGACGATTTCATGTCCGCTGCACCGCGGCCGTAGAGCTTGCCCTCGCGGATGGTAGGCAGGAACGGGTCGGAATGCCATTCGGAGAGCGGGCCGGTCGGAACGACGTCGGTATGGCCGGCGAAACACACTACCGGTGCCGCCTTGCCGCGGCGCGCCCAGAGATTGCGGACGTCGCCGAATTTCATCGGCTCGCAGCGAAAGCCGGAGCGCTCCAGCCGCTCCGCGAGCAGATCCTGGCAGCCGGCATCCTCGGGTGTGACCGACTTGCGCGCAATCAGCTCGCGCGCAAGGTGCAGTACTTCAGGCATTCATGTCAATCTTGAAGTCGTTGAACGAAGCCGACGTGGCGGACAGTGGCTCGCCGCTCTTCTCGTCAGGCATGGGCGGCGGCATCGACTGGCTGCTGATCTCACCGGCGGTGGCCTGGTTAATGAGCCAGAGCATGTTGGTCGCCGAATCCGCGTTCGCCATGGCCTCGTCCTGCGTGATCTTCTTCTCTATGAAGAGCTTGAAGAGCGCCTGCTCGAAGGTTTGCGATCCCGGCGACATGCTCTTCTCGAGCGCGTCCCTGATCTCGTTGATCTCGCCTTTCTCGACCAGCTCTGCGATGTGCCGCGTGTTGAGCAGCACCTCCACTGCCGGGATCCTGGCGCCCGTCTTGGTGCGCACCAGGCGCTGCGAGATCACCGCTTGTAGCGCCGCCGCGAGATCGAGCAGAAGCGCCGGCCGGTTCTCGAGCGGGTAGAAGTTGATGATGCGGTTCATCGCGTGGTAGCTGTTGCTCGCGTGCAGCGTGGCGAGGCACAGGTGGCCCGACTGGGAGTAGGCGAGCGCCATCGCCATGGTCTGCTTGTCGCGGATTTCCCCGATCAGGATGCAGTCGGGCGCCTGCCGCAGCGCGTTCCTGAGGGCGATCTCGAAGGCCTTGGTGTCGGTTCCCACCTCGCGCTGGTTCACGATCGACTTCCTGTTCTGGAAAATGAATTCGACTGGATCCTCCAGAGTCAGGATATGACCGGACTTCAGGGCGTTGCGATGATCGAGCATGGCGGCGAGCGAGGTGGACTTGCCCGAGCCCGTGGCGCCCACCATAAGGACGAGGCCGCGCTTTTGCATGATCACTTCCTTGAGGATCTCCGGCAGTCCGAGGGAATCGAGCGGCGGGATGGAGCCGGGGATATAGCGGACCACCACGGCCGGGGAGCCCTTCTGGCGAAACGCGCTGATGCGGAACGCGCCGACACCCTCGAGGTTGAAGGCGGTATTGAGCTCCATCTCCTCCTCGTACTCCTTGACCTGGCGCTCTGTCAGCACCTCGTACAGGAGCTGGCGCACGGTATCGGCGGTCATGATGGTCTGGTTGACCGGGAGGGCGACGCCGTTGATCTTGATGTTGATCGGCGAGCCAACGGAAAGGAAAATGTCCGACGCGTTCTTGTCGGCCATTACTTGGAACAGGCGCTTCATCGCGGACATCGGGTCCTCCCTCGAGACCGGCTACCGCCGAGTCTATCTCTGCAGTTTAATCCTCCCGCAGCAATTCGTTCAGGCTGGTCTTCGCGCGGGTCTGGGCGTCGACGCGCTTCACGATGACGGCGCAATAGAGGCTGTACTTGCCGCCCGGTCCCGGAAGGCTTCCAGGTACCACCACGGCGCCCGCCGGCACCCGGCCATAAGTCACATCGCCGGTCTCCCGGTCGAGGATCTTCGTGCTCTGGCCGATGAAGACGCCCATCGAGAGCACGCTGTTCTCCTCGACGATCACGCCCTCCACAACCTCCGAGCGGGCGCCGATGAAGCAGTTGTCCTCGATGATGACCGGGTTTGCCTGGAGGGGCTCAAGCACCCCGCCGATGCCGACGCCGCCCGAGAGGTGCACGTTCTTCCCGATCTGGGCGCACGAGCCGACCGTCGCCCACGTGTCCACCATGGTGCCCTCATCCACGTAGGCGCCGATGTTGACGAACGAGGGCATGAGCACCACGTTGCGGGCGATATAGGCGCCGTGGCGGGCCATCGCCGGCGGTACCACGCGGAAGCCGCCGGCCGCGAAATCGAAGTCGGCGAACTTGGAGGTCACCTTGTCGTAGTAGCGGGTGGCGCCGCCGTCCATCAGCCGGTTGTCCTCGAGCCGGAAAGAGAGCAGCACCGCCTTCTTGAGCCACTGGTGCGTGACCCACTCGTTGCCGCGCTTCTCCGCTACGCGCAGCTTGCCGGAATCCAGCGCGGAGATTGCGTGCGCCACAGCGTCGCGCAGTTCGCCGGGGGCGTTGGAGGGGTTAAGGGACGCGCGGCCCTCCCAGGCGCCGTCGATGACCTTCTGCTCAGGAGACATTTTTCATGAACTCGGCAATCCGTCGCATCGCCTCGACGCACTCGGCCTGCGGCGCGACCAAGGCGATGCGCACGCGGTCCTTCCCGGGGTTCGCGCCGCCCGCCTCGCGCGCAAGATAGCTGCCGGGCAGAACCAAGACATTATATTCGGCGTGCAGACGCCGGGCGAACTCGGCGTCGTCGATCGGCGTACGGAGCCACAGGTAGAAGCCGCCCTGCGGCATCTCGGCCTGAGGAAGAAGGGGAAGGATCGCCTTGAATTTCTCGGCATACAGCCTGCGGTTCTCGCGCACATGGGCCTCGTCGCCCCACGCGGCGATCGACGCTTTCTGCACCGCAATGCTCATTGCCGAGCCGTGGTAGGTGCGATAGAGGAGGAAGCTCTTGAGCAGCGCAGCATCGCCAGCGACGAAGCCCGAGCGCATTCCCGGTGCGTTCGATCGCTTGGAAAGGCTCGAGAAGACGACCAGCCTTTCGAACCCGGAGCGGTTCAAGCGGCAAGAGGCCTCCAACGCTCCCAGCGGCGGGTCGTCGAAGTAGATCTCAGAATAGCACTCGTCGGAGGCGATGATGAAGCCGTACCGGTCCGAGAGCTCGAAGAGCGATCGCCAGGCCGCAAGGTCAAGCACCTTGCCGGTGGGGTTAGCGGGCGAGCAGGCGTAAACGAGCTGCACGTCCGACCAGTCCTGCGGCATTCCGTAGACCGGCGTGGCGCCCGCGAGCAGGGCTGCCCCTTCGTAGATCTGGTAAAAGGGATTCGGGCACACCACGCGGGCGGGGCGCGTGGGATCGAGCACGGTCTGCGCGAAGGCGAAAAGCGCCTCGCGCGAGCCGTTGACCGGCAGCACCTGCGTCTCGGGATCGGGCGCAGGGACGCCATAGCGACGGGCGAGCCAGCCCGAGATCGCCTGCCGCAGCGCGGGCAACCCCGCGGTCGCCGGGTAGGCCGCGAGCCCGTCGAGCGCGCCCGCAAGCGCCTCGCGGACGAGCGCCGGCGTGGGATGCTTCGGCTCGCCGATGGACAGGTTGATCGGTGCGAGCCGCGCGTTCGGCGTCACGCCCGCGAGAAGTGAGCGCAGCTTCTCAAAAGGATACGGCTGCAGCTTTTGCAGCAGCGGGTTCAGCCGCGCCAGCCCTTTTTGCGGTGCTCGGCGACGACCGAGGTGTAAATGCCGCCGCGCACGTTGAATCTCGCCTCGAGGCGCATATAGCGCGGGCGCGTGGCGTGCGCGAGATCCTCCAGGATCTGGTTGGTTACCGCCTCGTGGAAGGCGCCCACGCTGCGATAGGACCAGATATAGAGCTTGAGCGATTTCAGCTCCACGCACAGCCGATCGGGCACGTACTCGAGCATGAGCGTGGCGAAATCCGGCTGCCCGGTCTTTGGGCACAGGCAGGTGAACTCCGGGATCTCCATGCGGATCCGGTAGTCGCGCTGCGGCGTCGGATTCGCGAAGGTATCTAGCCGCTTGCTCGGTCTGGAAGGCAAATGAAAAGGCGGCGGTGGAAAGCGCGGCGATGTTATCATTTTTCCGTGCATCTCACGACAATAAAGCTGTCCGGTTTCAAGTCTTTCGTCGATCCCACCACGATTCACGTGCCCGGTCAGCTGGTCGGCGTGGTCGGCCCCAATGGCTGCGGGAAATCGAACGTCATCGACGCGGTGCGCTGGGTGCTGGGCGAAACGCGCGCCTCGGCGCTCCGCGGCGATTCGATGCAGGACGTGATCTTCAACGGATCGCTCAACCGCAAGCCGATGGCGCGCGCGGCAGTGGAGCTCGTATTCGACAATTCCCTCGGACGCGCCGCGGGCCAATGGTCGCAGTACGCCGAGATCTCGGTGAGGCGCGTCCTGCAGCGCGACGGCGAGTCGAACTACTACATCAACGGCACGCACGTGCGCCGGCGCGACATCACGGACATGTTTCTCGGCACGGGCCTCGGTCCGCGCGCCTACGCCATCATCGAGCAGGGCATGATCTCCCGGGTCATCGAGGCGAAGCCCGAGGAACTGCGCGTCTTCCTCGAAGAGGCGGCGGGTGTCTCGAAGTACAAGGAGCGGCGGCGAGAGACCGAGAACCGCCTGGCCGACACGCGCGAGAACCTCGCGCGTATCAACGATATCCGCGTCGAGCTCGGCGCGCAGCTCGAAAAGCTGGAAACCCAGGCGAAAGTCGCGACGCGCTATCAGGAGTACCACTCAGAGCTTCACGGAAAGCAGCAGCTTCTCTGGTTCCTCCGGCGTCGCGACGCGGCGGCGGAGCGGGACCGACACGCCCAGGAGATCGCGAAGGCCACCAACGAGCTCGAAGCGGAGAACGCGCGCCTTCGCCAGCTCGAGGCCCGCCTGGAAGGCGCGCGCTCTCAGCACTATCAGGCGGGCGATGGCCTCAACGCCGCCCAAGGCGCCCTGTACGCCGCGAACGCCGAAGTGGCGCGCTACGAGTCGGAGCTCCGTCACATCGAGGAAACCCGCAGCCGGCTGGAGAACCAGCACACCGAGCGCTGCACGCAGCTCACAGCGTGGCGCGAGCAGCGCTCGGAGCTCACGCAGGCCTTACACATGTGGGCCGCGCGAGCAACGATCGCCAAGCAGCGCGCGCAGGAGGCCCGAGCGAAGCTCGAGCAGGAGAATGCGGCGCTGCCGGAGGCCGAGCAGGCGTTTCGCTCGGCGCAGGATCGCCTCGCCGAGGCGCGCAGCCAGGTCCAGCAGGCGCACAGCCGCCTGCAGCTCGAGCAGGCGAACCGCTCGCATCTCGAGCGCGCGGCTCACGCCCTCGCGCAGCGCCGTGAGCGGCTCGAGAGCGAGTTGCAGACGCTGGCGGAGCCCGATGCCGACGGCCTGCGCGCGCTTGAGAGCGCCGTGGCGGACCTCGACAGCGGCGTGCGTGCCGCCCACGAGGCCTTCGAAGCGCTGCAGGCGGCCTGCGCGGAGCTCGACAAACGCGCGGGCGCGGCTGGGGAGGCGCTGGGCGAGGCGGAGCGCGAGCATGCCGCGGCGCAGGCCGAGCTCGCCACCCTGCGCCAGATCCAGGCCGCCGCCGAGGCCAACGCCCCGCTGCACGACTGGCTCGAGCGCCACGGGCTGAGCACGGCGGCGCACCTTTTCCAGAAGCTGCGCATCGACCATGGGTGGGAAACCGCCGTGGAGTCGGTGCTGCGGGAGCGGTTGCACGCGCTCGAGATCTCGAAAGCCGGGCGACTCGATGCTCTCCTGGCCGACCAGCCGCCGACGAAGGCGAGCCTCTTCGACCCAGGCGTCGCGCCCGCGGCAGAGGCCCTTCCCGGCCTGGAGCCGCTGGCGGCGAAGGTCCATGCCGTCGATGCGACCGTATCCGGGGCGCTCGCCGACTGGCTGGCGGGCTTCTACGCCGCAGAGGCGGCACCTGCGCGCGAAGCGCGCGCCGGCCTTGGGCAGGGCGTAACGCTCGTGGACAGGTCCGGGCATCAGTATACGCGCCACACCGTGAGCTTCCATGCGCCCGACGAAGCCGAGGCGGGCCTCCTCGCGAGGCAAGCGAAGATTGAGGAGACCGAGTCTCGCTGCGCGGGCCTGGAGGCGAAGCTCGCCGCCGCGCGCGCATATCACGAGCGTTCGCAAGGCGAAGCGGCGGAGCGCGCACGAGCGCTCGAGGAAGCGCGCCAGGACATCACGAGCCGTCAGAAGGCGCGCCACGACGCTCAGATCGAGCAGATCAAGGTCTCGCAGGCCCAGGAGCGCTTCCGCGAGCGAAGCGCGCAGGTGCGCACCGAGCTGGCAGAGGTGGCGCGCGAGGGCGAGCAGTGCGCCCGCGCGCTTTCCGATTCCGCGAGCGCCGCCGAGGCCATCCGTGGCGACATCGAAGCGGCCGACGGGTCGCTCGACGCGGCGCAGAGCGCACACCAGGCGGCGGATTCCTCGCTCGCCGCGCGCCGGCGCGCCGTGCAGCAAGCGGAGCGGGAGGCGCAGGACGCGCTTTTCGGCGAGCGCGAATGCGCTTCGAAGATTGCCGAGATCGATCACTCCGTGAAGGTCGTGGACCAGCAGATCGAGCGCGCCGACCTCGAGGTCGCGAGCCTCACGCGAGAGCTCGCCGAGGATCCCGTCCCGGTTGTGCGCGAGGCGCTCGACGCCGCGGTCGAAGCACGCCTCGCCTGCGAAAAGGCGCTCGGCGAAGCGCGCAATGCGGTGGAGGCGGCCGCGGCCGTGCTCCGAGAGATCGAGGAGGCGCGGCTGCAGGCCGACACGCGGGTTTCGCCTCTCCGCGAGCGGGTCTCGGAGCTGCGCCTGAAGGAGCAGGCGGCGCAGATCAACTTCGAGCAGCTCGACGCGCAGCTGCGCGAGGCGGAGGCCGACGAGCTCAGGCTCGCCGGGGAATCGGAGAAAGCGCCGCGCCCCTCCACGCTCCAGGGCGAGCTGACGCGCATCACCCAGGCGATCGGCGAGCTCGGCGCGGTCAACCTTGCCGCGGTGGAAGAGCTGCGTACGGGCAGCGAGCGCAAGGGCTACCTGGACTCGCAGTCCGCGGATCTCGAGGAGGCGATGCGCACGCTCGAGGACGCCATCCGCCGCATCGACCGGGAGACGCGCGAGCTCCTGCGCGAGACCTTCGACGCTGTCAATAGCCACTTCGGGAAGCTCTTCCCGACCCTCTTCGGCGGCGGCGACGCGAAGCTCATCATGACCGGAGAGGAGATCCTCGATGCCGGCGTGCAAGTGATGGCGCAGCCCCCCGGGAAGCGCAATGCCAGCATCCATCTCCTCTCGGGGGGAGAGAAGGCGCTCACCGCGATCGCGCTCGTCTTTTCGCTCTTCCAGCTCAATCCTGCTCCGTTCTGCCTGCTCGACGAGGTGGACGCGCCGCTCGACGACGCTAACACCCTGCGGTTCTGCGAGCTCGTGAAACGCATGTCCGCACAGACCCAATTCCTCTTCATCAGCCACAACAAGATCACGATGGAGATGGCGGCGCAGCTCATCGGCGTGACCATGCCCGAGTCGGGCGTGTCGCGAGTGGTGGCGGTGGACATCGATGAGGCGCTGCGCATCCGGGAGGAGCTGGCCGCCTAAGGCGCATGACCGACTTCCACCTCGGTCTGCTCGTGGTCGGCGTGCTGGCGGTCGCCGGGGTTCTTTTCTACAACCGCCTTCAGGAGCGCCGCGTGCGCCGCGCTGCGGAGCGTGCCTTCCGCTCGGGGCATGCGGACGCGCTGCTCGATGAACCTCGGCGCGAGCCGACGCTGGGGCTTCCACCACGGCCCGAAGCCCACGCAGACGGGGCAATACCGGATCCGAAAGTCGACTATGTCATGGTGCTTTCGGCGCCGAAAGGCATTCCCGCGCCGCTTCCGCGCGAGCACTGGGCGCCCATCGCGCTGCGCTTCGCCCGGCGCGCGCTGCTCGGCCCGGTGGAGGACGGGAAGGTCCGCGTAGCGCTGCAGCTCGTGAGCCGCGACGGCGTTGCGAGTGAAGCGGAGCTCCTCGAGTTTCGCGCGGCGGCGGAGACCCTGGCCGCGAGGATCGGCGCCTCGATCGCCGCGCCGGAGATGCGCGCGGCGCTCGAGGCGGCGCGTGAACTCGACCGCATCTGCGCCGAGGCCGACATCCAGGTGGCGCTGCACGTCGTGGGCATCGCGCCGCCCGCGGGCATAGAGGCATCGGCGTTTCGCGTCGAGCCCCGCGACGACGGTGTGACGCTCAGCCTCGACGTGGGTCGCACCGCCGATCCCGGGCGCGCCTACCAGGGGATGGCCAGGGCGGCCGTACAGCTCGCCGCCTCGGGCGGTGGACGGGTGGTCGACGACAACGGCGCGACGCTGGACGAGCGCGCGCTCGCGGCGATCGGAGCGCAGCTCGAGGCGATTCGGGCGATGCTTGCCGAGCGCGGCGTCGAACCGGGCAGCCCGCTCGCCCTTCGCGTCTTCTCGTGAAGTCGGCGGCGGAGCGGGCGCGCTGGCTGCGCGCAGAGTTGGAGCGCCATAACCGCCTCTACTACGTGGAGGACCGACCCGAGATCACGGATGCGGAGTACGACCGGCTGTTCCAGGAACTGGTGCGATTGGAGGAGCGGCATCCGGCGCTGCGCTCGCCGCACTCACCGACGCAGCGCGTGGGCGGCGCGCCGCGCGAGGAGATGCCGCCGGTGCGCCACGACGTGCCCATGCTTTCCATCCGCACCGAGACCGAGGCGAGCGGCGCGGAGAAGTTCGACGCCCGGATCCGCCGCGAGCTCGGGCTTGCCCCCGACGACCCGCCCGTGGAGTACCTGGCAGAGCTCAAGTTCGACGGCTTGGCGATCAGCCTGCGCTACGAGGGCGGCGCGCTGACGCTAGGCGCAACGCGAGGGGACGGCGAAACCGGGGAGGATGTGACACCAAACGTGCGAACCATCCGCGGCATCCCGCTGCGGCTCCACGGCCATGCACCGTCGCTGCTCGACGTGCGTGGCGAGATCTACATGACGCGCGCCGATTTCGAGCGCATGAACGAGCGCCAGCGCGCCGCGGGCGGCAAGGCCTTCGTCAACCCGCGCAACGCCGCCGCGGGCGCCGTGCGCCAGCTCGATCCGAAGGTAACGGCGCGAAGGCCGTTGCGCTTCTCCGCGCACGGCTTCGGCCGCATCGAAGGGTGGCGCGAGTTCGAACGCCACAGCGAGCGCCTGGACGCGCTGGAGGCGCTCGGCCTGCCGGTTCACGGCGAGCGGGTCGTCACCGCCGGCGCCGAGGGGCTGATCGCATTCCATCGCCGCGTCGGCGAGGGTCGCGAGCGGCTGGCTTTCGATATCGACGGCGTGGTCTACAAGGTCAACAGCCTCGCCCTGCAGGAGCGCCTGGGCTTCGTGGCACGCGAGCCGCGCTGGGCCATCGCGCATAAGTACCCGCCGCAGGAGGAGGTGACCGACGTGGCCGGAATCGCCGTTCACGTCGGACGCACGGGGGCTCTCACTCCGGTTGCGCGGCTGCAGCCCGTCTTCGTCGGCGGCGTGACTGTCACCAACGCGACGCTGCACAACGAGGACGAGCTGCGGCGCAAGGACGTGTGGGTTGGAGACCGCGTGATCGTGCGTCGCGCCGGAGACGTGATCCCCGAGGTCGTCGGCGTGCGCGAGAAGGGCCCTCGGCGCCCTCAGGATCGCTTCGAGATGCCCGCCCGCTGCCCGGAGTGCGGCTCGCCGGTCGTGCGCCTTTCGGGAGAAGCGGCAACTCGCTGCACCGGCGGCCTCTATTGCAAGGCGCAGCGCAAGCAGACCCTTCTGCACTTCGCCGCGCGGCGCGCCATGGACATCGAGGGGCTCGGCGAGAAGCTCGTCGACCAGCTCGTGGAGAAGGGACTGGTGGCGAACCCCGCGGACCTGTACGACCTCGACCCCAGGACGCTTTCGGGGCTTGAGCGCATGGGCGAAAAATCCGCCGCCAACCTGCTCCAGAGCATCGAGCGCACCCGCCATGCCGAGCTCCACCGCTTCATCTTCGCGCTGGGCATGCCGGGCGTGGGCGAGGAGGTGGCGAAGATCCTCGCTCGCCATTTTGGGTCAATGGAGACCTTGCTCGATGCCGATTGGGCCAGGGCCGCGGCAGACAAGGAGGCGGTTCGCAAGGACAATGCGCAGCGGAAGAAGCGCGGGGAGCCGCCCCGCGAGATCCCGCTTGAGGGCATCGGGCCAGAGCTCATGGAAAGCATCGCCAAGTTCGTGCAGGAGCGACACAACCGCGACGTAATCTCGCGCCTTCTCGAAAGGGTGTCGCTCGCGGTGCCTAAGGTGGCACGGCGTGCAGCCGAAGCCAGGACCTTCGTGCTGACCGGCACGCTGCCTGGGATGACGCGCGACGAGGCGCACGCCGCGATCGAAGCCAAGGGGCACAAGGTCTCCGGCTCGGTGTCGAAGAATACCGACTACGTCGTCGCCGGAACCGACGCGGGCTCGAAGCTCGATAAGGCGCGCGAGCTCGGCGTCCGCGTGCTCGACGAGGCCGCGTTTCTGCAACTTCTCAAGGAGCTCTGATCCATGCCGAGGCTCAGGAAGGCCGTCTTTCCCGTGGCTGGCTTTGGCAGCCGCTTCCTCCCCGTTACCAAGGCAAGCCCGAAGGAGATGTTGCCGATCGTCGACAAGCCGCTCATCCAGTACGCGGTCGAGGAAGCTGCCGCGGCGGGCATCACCGACATGGTATTCGTGACGGGCCGTAACAAGCGCGCCATCGAGGATCACTTCGACAAGGCCTATGAGCTGGAGACCGAGCTCGAGCGCAAGGGCAAGAACGTGCTGCTCGACCAGGTACGCTCGGTGCTGCCCGAAGGCGTGCGCTGCATCTACATCCGCCAGCCGGAGCCGCTCGGCTTGGGTCACGCCGTGCTTTGCGCGCGCCCGGTGATCGGGGAGGAGCCCTTCGCCGTCCTGCTCGCCGACGATTTGATGGACGGCGAGCCGCCCGCCACGGCGAGGATGGCGCAGGTCTTCGCGAAGGAAGGCGCGACGCTTCTCGGCGTCGAAGAAGTCCCGCGCGATCAGACGCAGAGCTACGGCATCGTCACCGTCGAGCGCATGGCGGGCGACCTCGCCCGTATCCACAGCATCGTCGAGAAGCCGCGCCCGGCGGAGGCACCCTCCAACCTCGGAGTCATCGGCCGCTATGTGCTCACGCCGCGCGTCTTCGACCTGCTAGCGGAGATTTCTCCCGGAGCCGGCGGCGAGATCCAGCTGACCGACGCGATCTCGGCGCTGCTGTACCACGAGCGCGTGCTCGCGCTGCGCCTGCCCGGCCGGCGCTTCGACTGCGGCTCGAAGCTCGGCTACCTGCAAGCGAGCGTCGAGTACGGCCTGCGCCACCCCGACATCGGCGAAGACTTCGCGCGATACCTGAAGTCACGCTAGACTCGCGCGCATGCCGGATGTGCAGCGCGCCTGGGCCTTCCTCGAGAATTCCGACCCCATCGCGAGCGCCCAGGAGGTCCAGGGGGCGCTCGAGCGCGTCGCCTCACAGATCCAGGCCCGGCTTTCCGACGCCTACCCGCTCGTGCTCGCCGTGATGGGCGGGGCAGTGGTCTTCGCCGGGCAGATCCTGCCGCGGCTGCGCTTTCCGCTCGACTTCGACTACATCCACGCCTCGCGCTACGGCGACCGCACGCGCGGCGCGCAGGTGGAGTGGCGAGTGACGCCGCCGGAAAGCGTCCGCGAGCGCACCGTCCTGGTGCTCGACGACATCCTCGACGGCGGCGACACCATGGCCGCCATCCGCGAGCGCATGGTCGCCTTGGGAGCGACGCAATTCTTCTGCGCGGTGCTGGTCGAGAAGGTGCTGAAAGTGAAGAAGCCGATCGCGCCGGACTTCGTCGGCCTGTCGGTCGCCGACCGCTTCGTCTTCGGCTACGGCATGGACGCCAGAGGCTACTGGCGCAACCTGCCGGAGATCCGCGCCATGAAAGAGGCGTAAATCGGGGTGCTCGCGATCATCGGCGGCAGCGGGCTCTCGAAGCTCGGCAACATGGAGGTGACGCAGCGCCGGGTGGCCCGCACGCCCTATGGCGAGCCCTCGGGACCGCTGACCCTCGGTCGGATCGGCACGACCGACGTCGTCTTTCTCGCCCGGCACGGCTACGGGCACACCATCGCGCCGCACGAGGTCAATTACCGCGCGAACGTCTGGGCGCTCAAGGACGCGGGCGTGACCGACGTGATCTCGGTCGCTTCGGTGGGCGGCATCCGACCGGAGTTCGGCCCGGGGGTGCTGGCGCTGCCGCACCAGGTCATCGATTACACGTGGGGCCGGCGCTCCACTTACTTCGAAGGTTCGGGGTCGCCGGTCAACCATATCGACTTTACCGAACCGTACTCCCGCGCCGTCCGGACGCGTATCCTCGAGGCCGCCAAGGCGGTCGGCGAGGCGATGATCGAACGTGGCGTCTACGCGGCAACCCAGGGACCGCGGCTCGAGACTGCCGCGGAGATCGAGCGCCTAGATCGCGACGGGGCCGACCTCGTCGGCATGACCGGGATGCCCGAGGCCGTGCTGGCGCGCGAGATCAGCCTGGAGTACGCCGCGATTGCCGTGGTGGCTAACTACGCGGCAGGCCGCGGCGAGAGCGAGCGGGCGGTGCCCCTGGATCGCATCGGCGCGGTGCTGGAAGAAGCCATGGGACGGGTGCGGCGCATCATCGAGAGGCTGTGCGAGCGATGATCCGCGAGGTGCTGCGCATGGGCGATCCACGGCTATTGCAGAGATCGGCCGCCGTCGCCGATTTCAGGGCGAAGGAACTCCAGATTCTGCTCGAGGACATGCGCGACACGATGACGCACCTCAATGGCGCTGGGCTCGCGGCGCCGCAGATCGGCGTCGGCCTGCGCGTGGTCATCTTCGGCGTGAAATCCAATCCGCGCTATCCCGACGTCGAGGAGGTACCCGACACGGTCCTCATCAATCCGCAGGTTGAGCCGCTCTCCGAGGAAATGGAGGAGGGCTGGGAAGGCTGCTTGTCTGTGCCCGGGATGCGCGGATGGGTTCCGCGATACCGAAAGCTGAGGTACTCGGGACAGGACCAGCATGGCCGGGTTTTCGAGAGAGTCGTCGAAGGCTTCCATGCCAGGGTGGTGCAGCACGAGTGCGATCACCTCGACGGCGTGCTCTACCCGATGCGCATCCGGGACTTCGCTCGCTTCGGCTTCAACGAAGCACTGTTTCCAGGGCAGGCGCTTGGGCCTGAAGACTGAGCTCCTTCAGGAGATCTTGTTCGAGCTGCAGCACCGTCCTCGAATCCGAGAGCCGCTCGGGGCTGACGAGGAACACATCCTCGGCGCGGTCCCCCAGCGTGTTGACACGTGCGGCCTGCAGGCTGATGCGATAGCGCGCGAGAATGCGCGCTACGCCATAGAGCAGGCCCGGCCGGTCGCTCGCGACGATCGAAAGAACGTGAAAGGCGCCGCGCTCGTCAGGCCGGATGTCGACGGAAGGCGAGATAGGGAAATGGCGCACCCTGCGGGAAAGCCGGCCGCCGCGGGGAGGAGGTAGCGGACCCTCGGCGAGCACCTCCGCCGGAAGCTCGGATTCGATCATGCCGATCAGGTCGCGGTAGTGAGTGCCGCGGCCCTGGCCCAAGACGAGGAACGTATCGAGCGCGTAGCCGTGGCGCGTCGTGTGCACCTTGGCTTCGGCGATGTTGAAGCCGCTACGCTCGAAGTAGCCGCAGATGCGGGCAAACAGGCCTTCGCGGTCGACGCAGTAGATCATGACCTGCAGGCCCTCGCCGAAGGGCGCGAGGCGCGCCTTTACGACCGGATCGCGGGCGTCGACGCGGTAATGCAGGTTGCGCGTCTGCCAGGCGATCTCCTGCGCGTCGTGGCGCAGGAAGTAGGCGGTGTCGAGCTGCGCCCAGAGTCTTGCCTCCACGTCGTCGCTCAGGGCATAGAGTCGCAGCAGGCGACGGGCTTCGGCCTGCTTCTCGGCAAGCGCCGCATCGCGCGCGAGTGGCTCTCCCGTCAGCATCCGGCGCGTGGCGCGGAACAGGTCCTCGAGGAGCTTGCCTTTCCAGGCGTTCCATACCTTGGGGCTGGTGCCGCGCACATCCGCGACCGTCATCAGGTATAGCGCCACCAGCCTGCGCTCGGTGCCCACGCGCGCGGCGAACGCGCGCACCACCTCCGGGTCGTGTACGTCCTGCTTCTGCGCGACATGCGACATGGCGAGGTGATGCTGCACCAGGAACTCAACGAGCGCGCGGTCCTCGGTCGCCAGCCCGTGGTGTTTGCAGAAACGTCTGGCGTCGAGCGCGCCGAGCTCGGAATGGTCGCCACCGCGTCCTTTCGCAATATCGTGGTACAGAGCGGCGACGTAGAGCAGCCAGCGCCGCTCGAAGCCGTTCATGAGCTCGCTGCACAACGGGAACTCGTGCGCAAACTCCGGCATCGTGAAGCGGCGCAGGTTGCGCACGACCATCAGGATGTGCTGGTCGACCGTATAGACGTGGAAGAGGTCATGCTGCATCTGGCCGACGATGCGCCCGAACTCGGGCAGGTAGCGCCCGAGGACGCCGTACTGGTTCATCCGCCGGAACTCGTGCACGATGCCGCGCGGCTGCTGCAGGATGTGCAGGAACAGCAGACGGGAGAGGGGATGCTTTCGGAACCCTGCGTCGATCTTCGATCGGGACCGGTAGAGCGCCCGCAGCGTGGGCGCGGTCATCCCGCGCAGCTCCTGGTGCTGCATGAGCAGCAGGAAGCTCTCCAGGATCGCCGAAGGTTCGCGCTGGAAAAGCGCCTCGTCGGCGGCCTCGAGCAGCTCGCCGCGCGTGCGGAACCTCTCGTTGAGCGCGATGGTCCGCTGCTCCACCTCCGGCCCGAGCCGCGTCCCCAGGTTCTGGAGGACGATTGTGTTCAGCTGCGTCACCGCCTTCGCCGTGCGGTAATAACGCTGCATCATGACTTCGCTCGCGCGCCGCTCGGCGGTGTCTTTGCATCCGAGCTCGCCGGCGAGCGCGGTCTGGAGGTCGAAGACGATGCGGTCCTCGCGCCGCCCCGCAAGGTAGTGCAAGCGGATCCTCAGGTCCTGGAGCAGGGCCTCGTGGCGCGCAAGCTGCCGCGCCTCCGGTCTCTCGATCAGCCCATGGGCCACCAGGTCGCTCCAGCGCCGGCCCAAGCCGCATGCCCGCGCTACCCACTGCATCACGTGCAGATCGCGCAGCCCGCCCGGGGCCTCCTTCAAATTGGGCTCGAGCGAATAAGGAGAGTCCTGGTGCTTCGCGTGCCGCTGTTCCTGCTCGAGCTTCTTCGCCTCGAAGAAGGACGACGCGTCTGTGCCGAGACGGCTCGTGAGCCGGCCGTAGAGCGAGCGGCTGCCCGCGAGGAACCGGGCTTCGAGCAGCGCGGTATGGACGGTAACGTCCCGGGCTGCCTCCTCCAGGCAAGCGTCGACGGTCCGAACGCTGTGGCTGATGTCGAGGCCGATGTCCCACAGCGCGCCGATGAGCCGCTCCAGCGTGGCGCGGCCGGCTTCGTCGGGATCGGCAGGTAGCAGCACGAGCAGATCGATGTCAGAGCAAGGGTAGAGCTCGCCGCGCCCATACCCGCCGGTCGCCACTAGCGTTGACCCGGGAGGCGGGCCGGCCTGCCGCCACACCGCCTGCACCGTGCCGTCGATCAGCCGCGCGTGCTTCCGCAGCAGTCTGCCCGGCTCCGGCTGCCCGCGATACGACGCTTTCAATTCGGCGCGGGCCGCCGCCACCTCGCTTCGCAAGCTAGCGTTCAAGGGAAGGCGCCTGCCGGCTGCCGCCCGACAGCGTGAGGACCTCGAAGCCGCCATCGGTGACGGCGACCGTATGCTCCCACTGGGCCGACAGACTGTGGTCCTTCGTGACGATCGTCCAGCCGTCGGCGAGCTCGCGGATGGCGGGCTTGCCGGCGTTGATCATCGGCTCCACGGTGAAGGTCATTCCCGGCTCGAGGGTCAGCCCCGTCGCCGGTTTGCCGTAATGCAGGACCTGCGGCTCTTCGTGGAACTTGCGCCCGATGCCGTGCCCGCAGAACTCCCGCACCACCGCGTAGCCGTGAGCTTCGGCATGGGCCTGGATGGCGGCACCGATGTCACCCAGCCGCGCGCCCGGGCGCACCCGGCGAATGCCGAGCCACATGCACTCGAACGTGATCTCCACGAGACGGCGTGCCTGAATGCTCGGCTCCCCGACGAAGAACATGCGGCTGCAGTCCCCGTGGAAACCGTCCTTGATCACCGTGATGTCGATATTGAGGATGTCACCCGCCTTCAGGACCCGCTCCCCCGGTACGCCGTGGCACACCTGGTGGTTGACCGAGGTGCAGATCGATTTCGGGAACGGCTTGTATCCCGGCGGCGCGTAATTGAGCGGGGCAGGCACCGTGCCCTGGACCGTCACCATGTAGTCATGGCACAGGTCGTTCAGCCTGCCCGTGGTCACTCCGGGCTTGACGTGCGGCGCGATGAAATCCAGCACTTCGGATGCGAGGCGCCCGGCGAGGCGCATACGCTCCAGCTCCTCGGCGCTCTTGAGAACTACCGGCATTTGTGACTGATTATGCTAGAATTTCAGGCTCAAATCTTCCCGTGTAGCCGCACAGGGTGTCCCCGCGAAGGCGGGGACCAGGCTCACGGCAGTGACAACCCTAAGGAGACAAAGCGTGTCAGTGACAATGCGTCAGATGCTCGAGGCCGGGGTCCATTTCGGACATCAGACCCGCTACTGGAATCCGAAGATGGCGCCGTACATCTTCGGCCACCGCAACAAGATCCACATCATCAACCTGGAAAAGACCCTGGCGCTGTACCAGGAAGCGCTCAAGTTCGTGCGCCAGCTGGCGGGGAACCGCGGAACGGTTCTTTTCGTCGGCACGAAGCGCCAGGCGCGCGACATCGTTCGCGAGGAGGCGCAACGCTGCGTCATGCCGTACGTCGACTATCGGTGGCTGGGCGGGATGCTGACGAACTTCAAGACCGTCAAGCAGTCCATCAAGCGCCTGAAGGAGATGGAACAGATGGCGCAGGACGGTACCTTCGAGCGCATGTCGAAGAAGGAGGCCCTCGGCCTGCAGCGCGAGATGGAGAAGCTGCAGCGCTCGCTGGGCGGCATCAAGGACCTGTCGGCCCTTCCCGACGCGCTGTTCGTCGTCGACGTCGGCTACCAGAAGGGTGCGATCTCCGAGGCGGTCAAGCTCGGGGTGCCGGTCGTCGGCGTAGTTGACACCAACCATTCGCCCGAGGGCATCGACTATGTCATCCCCGGGAACGACGACTCCAGCCGGGCGATCCGGCTCTACGCACGCGGTGTCGCCGACGCCGTGCTCGAGGGCCGCAGCCAGTCCCTCGAGGAAGTGGTTGCCGCCTCTCGCGACGAGTTCGTCGAGGTGGAAGAGGATGAGGCCGGCCAGTAGATTATTTCCACGAATCCTGACAAAGGGGCCGCGCGCCCCTTTTTTTCAATCTGACGGAGCACAGGTATGACAGAGATCACAGCAGGCCTGGTGAAAGAGCTGCGCGAACGCACCGGGCTCCCCATGATGGACTGCAAGAAGGCGCTTGCGGAAACGAGCGGGGACATCGCCAAGGCCGAGGAGCTGCTGCGCATCAAGAGCGGCGCCAAGGCAAGCAAAGCCGCCGCGCGCGTCGCCGCCGAGGGGATCATCGGCGCCTGGCTCTCGCCCGACGTGAAGACCGGAGCGCTGGTGGAGCTGAACTGCGAAACCGACTTCGTCGCACGCAACGAGGACTTCGTCGCCTTCGCGAGCACGCTCGCCGAGGTTGCCGCGCAGCGCGATCCGGCGGCGCCCGAAGAAGACAAGCGCAAGGCGCTGGTGCAGAAGATCGGCGAGAACATCGCCATCCGCCGTTGGAGCCGGCTGCAGGCCAAGGGCAAGCTCGCGCTCTACCTGCACGCTGGCAGCAAGATCGGCGTGCTGGTCGACTATGCGGGACCCGAAGACGCAGGTAAGGACGTCGCGATGCACATCGCCTTCGCCAAGCCGAAGCACCTCGCGAAGAGCGATGTTCCCCAGGACGTGGTGTCGCAGGAGCGCAAGATCCAGGAGGCTCGCGCGAAAGAGTCCGGCAAGCCCCTGGAGATCGCGGCGAAGATGGTCGAGGGTGCGGTCAACAAGTTTCTCGGCGAGATCACGCTGCTCGGCCAGCCGTTCGTGAAGGACGACAAGCAGACGGTCGAGAAGATGCTGGCGGCCAGGAAGGCGACGATTCATGGCTTTGCCTTCCTCGTGGTGGGCGAGGGCATCGAGAAGCCACAGCAAACGCACTAGAGCCTTGACGCCGAAATACAAGCGCATCCTCCTCAAGCTGTCGGGCGAAGCCCTGATGGGGGACGATCCTTTCGGCATCAACCGCCAGACGATCGAGAGCATCGTGGCCGAGATAGCCCAGGTCGCCCGCCTCGGCGTGGAACTGGGCGTCGTCATCGGCGGTGGCAATATCTTCCGCGGCGTGGCCCCGGGCGCCGCCGGCATGGACCGCGCCACGGCCGACTACATGGGCATGCTCGCGACGGTGATGAACGCGCTCGCGCTCCAGGACGCCATGCGCCGCGCAGGCCTCGCGAGCCGGGTCCAGTCGGCGCTCAACATCGAGCAGGTGGTCGAGCCCTATATCCGCGGCAAGGCGATCCGTTACCTCGAGGAGGGCAAGGTCGTGATCTTCGCCGCCGGGACCGGCAACCCGTTCTTCACCACGGACACGGCGGCCGCCTTGCGAGGCAGCGAGATGGGCGCCGAGATCGTGATCAAGGCGACAAAGGTCGACGGCGTCTACACCGCTGACCCGCAGAGCGACCCGAAGGCCGAGCGCTTCAGCCGCATCAGTTTTGACGAGGCCATCTACCGAAAGCTGAAGGTCATGGACGCCACCGCGCTCACCCTTTGCCGGGACCAGAAGCTGCCGATCAGCGTCTTCAACATCTTCAAGAAAGATGCGCTGAAACGAGTGGCGCTCGGCGAGGACGAAGGAACACTGGTTCACGTATGATTGCACGGAGGCCGCCATGGTGATCGCCGAGCTGAAGAAGAACACCGAGCAAAAAATGGACAAGAGCGTCCAGGCGTTCAAGGCCGACCTGTCCAAGGTGCGCACCGGCCGAGCGCACACGGGGCTGCTGGACCACATCAGCGTCGACTACTACGGGTCACAGGTGCCCCTCCCGCAGGTAGCCAAGGTAGTGCTGCTCGACGGGCGCACCATCGGCGTGACACCCTTCGAGAAGAAGATGGTGCAGAGCGTCGAGAAGGCCATCCGCGACTCCGATCTCGGCCTCAACCCTGCCACCTCGGGGGACACGGTGCGCGTGCCCATGCCGCCGCTCACCGAGGAGCGGCGCCGCGAGCTGATCAAGGTGGTCAAGCACGAGGCGGAGAACGCGCGCGTCGCCGTTCGCAACCTGCGGCGCGACGCCAACCAGCACCTCAAAGACGCGCTGAAGAAGAAAGAGGTCTCGGAGAATGACGAGCGCCGCGCACAGGACGAAGTGCAGAAGATGACCGACCGGCATATCGCCGAGATCGACAAGCTGCTGCAGCAGAAAGAAGCGGAGCTGCTGGCCGTATGAGCCACGCGAGCTCCACGCAGGAGATACCGGCGCACGGCTACGCGCCCCGGCACGTCGCCATCATCATGGACGGCAACGGTCGTTGGGCCAAGAGCCGCCGCCTGCCGCGCATCGCCGGGCACCGGCGGGGCGTAGAGGCCGTGCGCGCCACCGTCCGCGCCTGCGCCGACCGCGGCGTCGAGTTCCTGACGCTCTTCGCCTTCAGCTCGGAGAACTGGCGGCGGCCGGCGGAAGAGGTGGCGCTGCTCATGCAGCTTTTCCAGGCGGCGCTTTCCAACGAGGTCGAGAAGCTCCATCGTAACGGCGTGCGCCTGCGAGTCGTTGGCGACACGAGCCGGTTCGATCCGAAGATTCGCAAGCTCATCGCGGAAGGCGAGCGGCTCACCGCGGAGAACCGGCGCCTCACGCTGACGGTCGCGGCGAACTATGGCGGCCGCTGGGACATCCTGCAGGCGCTGGCGCGGCTGCTGCAGGAGAGGCCTTCTCTGCAAGCGATCCAGGAGGACATGTTGTCCCCGCATCTTGCGATGAGCTACGCGCCCGAGCCCGATCTCTTCATCCGCACCGGCGGCGAGCAGCGGATCAGCAACTTCCTGCTCTGGCAGCTAGCCTATACCGAGCTTTACTTCACCGAGACGCTCTGGCCCGACTTTGACGCCGCCGCGCTCGATGCGGCGATCGCGTCCTACCATAGCCGGGAGCGCCGCTTCGGCCGTACGAGCGACCAGGTCCAGGACGCGAAGCGCGCCGAGGTCGCCTGAGCCCGCTCGGTGCGCGCGTGGCGACGGCCACCGTGCTCGTCCTCACGCTTCTCGGCGCGCTCTTTCTGCTGACTCCCGCCTGGCTTAAAGCCCTGCTGACCCTGCTGCTGATCGCCGCGGCGTATGAATGGGCGCGGCTTTGCGGCATGCAGCCGCTCCTGTACGGGCTGTCGACCGGAATCGTTTTCTTCCTGGCGCCCCACGATGCCGCCTGGTTCCTGATCGCGGCGGCCTTCTGGGTGGTCGTCGCACCGCTGTGGCTCGCGTTTGGCGTGGCTCCTGCACAAAAGCGCATGCTTGCGCTGGCGGGCATCGTGGTCCTGGTGCCGGCAGGGCTCGCCGTGCTGGTCCTGCCCGCCCAGCTGGTGCTGGGCGTGCTCGCCCTGACCTGGATCGCGGACACTGCGGCCTACTTTGTGGGGATCCGATACGGCCGGCACAAGCTGGCCCCGTCCATCAGCCCGGGCAAGAGCAGGGAGGGCGCGCTCGGCGGGCTCGCGGCGGTGCTCGTCTATGCCGTTGCGGTCAGCGCGGCCTGGCAGCAGGCACACTGGCTCCTGGTGCTCTGCGCCGCCGCCGTCCTGGGCGTCCTGAGCATCGTCGGCGATCTTTTCGAATCCGCAGCCAAGCGTCAGGCGGCCGTCAAGGACAGCGGCGCGCTGCTCCCAGGGCACGGGGGCATCCTCGATCGCATCGACAGTGCGACCTCGACCCTGCCCATCGCGGCCGCGCTGGCGCCCTGGATCATAGGAAAATGACGCCCATGAACATTGCCGTGCTCGGCGCTACCGGATCGATCGGGGCGAGTACGCTGGACGTGGTCGCGCGCCATCCGGAGCGTTACCGCGTGTTCGCCCTCACGGCAAACGCGTCCGCTGACGCCCTGCTCAAGCTCTGCCGCGTGCACCGGCCGCGCTACGCCGTCCTGTCCATGGGCGCATCGGCCCTGCGCGCCAAGTTCGCGGAGACGGGAACCGAGCTTCTGACGGGCAGCGCGGCGATCGACCAGCTAGTCGCGCACCCCGACTGCGACGCCGTGATGGCGGGCATCGTCGGCGCCGCTGGCCTTTCCTCGACGCTCGCGGCAGCGAAGGCGGGCAAGCGCGTGCTATTGGCGAACAAGGAAGCGCTCGTCATGGCGGGGCCGCTGGTGACGAAGGCGGCCCGCGAAGCGGGCGCGCGGATCCTGCCGGTTGACAGCGAGCACAATGCCATCTTCCAGTGCTTCTCCGAGACGAAGGCGGTGCGCAAGATCGTGCTTACCGCCTCCGGAGGCCCGTTCCGCACGGTGCCGCTCGAGGCGCTCGAGGCCGCCACGCCCGAGCAGGCTTGCGCCCACCCCAACTGGGTGATGGGCCGGAAGATCTCGGTCGACTCCGCCACGATGATGAACAAGGGGCTGGAGGTCATCGAAGCGCGGTGGCTGTTCGGCCTGCCGGCGGACCGTATCGAGGTGCTCATCCATCCGCAGAGCATCGTGCACTCGCTCGTGGAGTACGTCGATGGTTCCATGATCGCCCAGCTGTCGAATCCCGACATGCGGGTGCCAATCGCGCATGCGCTCGCTCACCCCGAGCGCATCGAGTCGGGCGCGCCCGCTCTGGATCTTTCGGCGGTGAAGAATCTCTCGTTCGAAAAACCGGACGCGGAGCGCTTTCCTTGCCTGTCGCTCGCCTACGAGGCGCTGCGCGCTGGGGGAACGGCACCCGCGGCGCTCAACGCGGCGAACGAGGTCGCGGTCGCGGCGTTCCTCGAGCGGCGGCTGCCGTTCACCGGCATCGCGCGGGTGATCGAGCGGACGCTTGCGCGGATGGCGATCGGCCGCGCCGACGACCTCGGCGCGGTGCTCGCCGCGGACGCCAATGCGCGACGCGCCGCCGGTGCCCAGGTACTGGCGCTCGCGGCGTAACGCGTTGGTTACACTTGCTGCATGACCCTTCTTCACACCATCGTTTCCTTCATCGTCGCGCTCGGCGTGCTGATTGTCGTGCACGAGTATGGGCACTACCTCGCCGCGCGCCTGTGCCGAGTGAAGGTGCTGCGTTTCTCCGTGGGCTTCGGCCGCGCGCTCGTGTCCAGGCGCTTCGGCGCGGACCAGACGGAGTGGGTGGTGGCAGCCGTTCCTTTCGGCGGCTATGTCAAGATGCTCGACGAGCGGGAAGGGCAGGTATCCCCCTCCGAGGCGCCGCGGGCCTTCAACCGCCAGAGCGTCTGGCGTCGTTTCTTCATCGTGGCCGCCGGCCCCGCGTTCAACTTCTTCTTCGCGGTGCTCGTGTACGCGGGGTTGTTCATGTACGGCCTCCCGGAGGCGCGTCCGGTTATCGGCGCGCCGCCGCCGGGCAGCGTCGCGGCGGCGGCCGGCCTGCGAGCGGGGGACACGGTACGCGCCGTCGACGGGCAGGCCATAAGCACTTGGCAGGAGGTGCGCTGGCGCGTGCTGCAGGCGGCCCTGCAGCGCAAGCCCGCGCGCCTGGAGATGATCGACGAGCGTGGCCACATTTCTATCGCGACGCTGGATCTAAGCGACTTTCCGGCGAGCGAGGTGGAGGCCGACGCGCTCGAGCGGGTCGGGCTGCGGCTCTACCGCCCCTCCCTCGAGCCAGTGCTCGGCCAAGTGATGTCTGGAAGCCCTGCCGCGCGCGCGGGCCTGGAGCCGGGAGACCGGGTTGTAACCGTGGACGACGAGCCGCTCGAGAGCTGGGAAGCGCTGGTGGCCGCAGTCCGCGCACGGCCGGGCGTCCCGCTTGCGCTCGGCGTCGAGCGGGACGGCGTCCGGCGCCTGGTCGAGGTCGTACCCGACCCGGTGAGCGCGGGTGGCGAGCGCATCGGACGCATCGGCGCCGGCCCGCGGATCCCCGCGTCCCATACCGACAGGATCCTGATCCGCGTGCAATACGGCCCGCTCGAGAGCCTCGCCAGGGCGCTCGACAAGACGCTCGATATCGCGGTGTTCAGCCTAAAGATGCTGGGCCGCATGCTCGTGGGCGACGTCTCATGGAAGCATCTCTCCGGCCCGGTAACCATCGCCGACTTTGCCGGTCAGTCCGCGAGCCTCGGCTGGGTGTCGTACCTCACCTTCCTTGCCCTGATCAGCATCAGCCTCGGCGTGCTCAACCTGCTGCCAATCCCGCTGCTCGACGGGGGCCACCTGATGTATTACCTCATCGAGATCGTGAAGGGCCGGCCGATATCCGAGCGCGCCATGGAGCTCGGCCAGCGCGTCGGGCTGGCGCTGCTGCTGGTGATCATGGCCTTCGCGTTCTACAACGACCTGAATCGCCTGCTCACGGGCTGAATGCTGCGCGAGGGCGTCATGGCCGCGGTGCTCGCCGCGCTTCTCGCCGCGGCACCCGTGCCGGCGGCAGCGCAGCGATTCGAGCCCTTCCTGGTGCGCGACATCCGCATTGAGGGCCTGCAGCGCACCGAACCCGGCACGGTGTTCAGCTATCTCCCGATCAAGGTCGGCGAGACGATCCACGAGGCGCAGGCACGCGCCGCCCTGCGAGCCTTGTATGCGACGGGATTTTTCCAGGACGTGCGCCTGGAAGCCGAGGGCAACGTGCTCGTGGTATTCGTGCGCGAGCGCCCCGCGATCGCGCAGATCGACTTCTCCGGGCTCCGGGAGTTCGAGCCCGACATGCTGCGTCAGGCGCTGCGCCAGCTCGGGATGGCCGAGGGGCGCATCTTCGACCGCTCGGCGCTCGAGAACGCGCAGCAGGAGATCAAGCGCCAGTATTTGTCGCGCGGGCTCTACGCGGCCGAGGTCCAGACGACAGTCACGCCGCTCGAGCGCAACCGCGTCGGCATCAACATCTCGGTTACCGAGGGCGAGGTGGCGAAGATCCGCGGCATCAACATCGTCGGCGCAAGCGCTTTCTCCGAGGAGGAGCTGCTCGGGCAGTTCGTGCTGCGTACGCCGGGCTGGCTGACCTGGTACACCAAGCACGACCGCTATGCGCGCGAGCGGCTTGCGGCCGACCTCGAGAGCCTGCGCGCCTATTACCAGAACCGCGGCTATCTCGACTTCGCCGTCGAGTCCACGCAGGTCTCGATCACGCCGGATCGTCGCGATATCTACGTCACCATCAACATCCGCGAGGGCGAGAAGTACACCGTCTCGGACGTGCGGATTTCGGGGCAGACCCTGGCCCCCCGCGAGGAGCTCGAGCAGCTGGTGCAGTTAAGGGCGGGCGACGTGTTCTCGCGCGAGAAGCTCGCGGCGAGCACGAAAGCGATCGCCGACCGGCTGGGCAACGACGGCTACGCCTTCGCCAACGCGAACGCCATCCCGGAGGTCGACAAGGACAAGCGCACCGTCGCTTTCACCATCGTCGTGGACCCGGGACGGCGCGTTTACGTGCGCCGCATCGACGTCGCCGGCAACAGCAAGACGCGAGACGAGGTGGTGCGCCGGGAGATGCGCCAACTCGAGGGTGCTTTCTACGATGCCTCGAAGATCCAGCTCTCGCGCCGGCGCATTGACCGCACGCAATTCTTTTCGGAGGTGACGGTTCAGACCCAACCGGTGGAGGGAAGCCCGGACCAGGTGGACGTGGTGTACTCGGTCACCGAGAAGCCGACGGGGGCGGTGCTCTTTGGCATCGGCTTCTCCAGCGCGGAGAACATCGCCATCTCCGCCGCGTTGACGCAGGCGAACGTGTTCGGAACCGGCAAGTACCTCTCGCTCAACGTGAACAGCGGCAGCGTCAATACCGTCTACTCGCTCTCGTACAATGATCCCTACTACACGATCGACGGCGTGAGTCGCGGCTTCGACATCTACCGCCGGGAGACCGACGCGTCGACGCTCTCCGTCGGACGTTACGCCACCGACTCGTACGGCGGCGGCATCAAGTTCGGCTACCCGGTGTCCGAGATCGTGAGAGTGGATGTCGGCTTCAACCTCGAGGCGGTGCACCTGGACATCTTCGACGAGAGCCCGCGCCAGTACGTCGACTTCGTCGACGCCTTCGGCAACGACTACGCTTACGGGGCCGCGAGCGCCGGATGGTCGCGCGACACCCGCGACAGCCTCATTCGTCCCACCGCCGGAGGGTATACGCGGGCAAGCAGCGAGCTCGCCGGCGGCGACCTGCAGTATTACCGGCTTGTGCTGCAGCAGCAGTGGTACCGGCCGCTGACGGCCGACCTGACGCTGCATCTGGCCGGCGAAATCGGCTATGCCGCGGGCTACGGCGGCCTGCCGATGCCTTTTTTCAAGAACTTCTACGCCGGCGGCCCGGGATCGGTACGCGGCTTCCGGGCGTTCTCTTTGGGTCCCCAGGATATCGACGGCAATGCGATCGGCGGGAACCGCAAGGCCACCGGCACCGCTGAGATCCTGTTCCCGATGCCCGGGGCCAGCCGCGATCCGTCGTTGCGCCTTGCGGCGTTCCTGGACGCCGGCCAGGTGTACGCCAACAAGTTCGAGCTCTCGGAGTTGCGCTACTCGGCCGGCTTTGGCCTGTTCTGGGGCTCGCCCATCGGTCCGCTGCGGCTATCCTTCGGCTATCCCCTCAACCCCGAAAGCGGGGATGACATCCAGCGGCTACAATTTACGTTTGGCACCGGGTTCTAAGGCACACAAGAGACGATGATCGCGGCAAGGCTGATTGTGCTTTCCTTCGCGCTCGTGGCCCTGCCCGTGAGCGCGCAGGACAAGATCGGCTTCGTCAACACCCAGCGCGTGCTTTCCGAGTCAACCCCCGCCGCGCGGGCGCAGAAGCGCATCGAAGCGGAGTTCCGCAAGCGCGACCAGGAGCTCGCGCGCGTCGCCGCCGAGCTCAAGCGCATGCAGGACGAGCTTGACAAGAATGCGGTGACGCTGGGGGAGTCACAGCGCCGCACAAAGGAGCGCGAGTTCGCGGAGCTCAATCGCGAGTTCCAGCGCAAGCAGCGCGAGTTCCGGGAGGACCTGAACCAGCGGCGCAACGAGGAGCTCGCGCAGGTGATCGAACAGGCGAACCGCATCATCCGCCAGATTGCCGAGCAGGAGAGCTTCGACATCATCTTCCAGGATGCCGTCTTCGCCAGCAAGCGGATCGACATCACCGACAAGGTGATCAAGGCGCTCGACGCCAAGCCGCCCGCGAAGTGACGGCATGCCCGGGCCGCTCACGCTCGGAGAGATCGTCTCGCGCCTCGGCGGGCGCCTCGCCGGCGATGCCGACATCCTGATCCGCCAGGTCGGCTCGCTCGAGCGGGCAGGCGAGGGGCAGATCAGCTTCCTCACGGGGGCTAAAAACATCCCCCGGCTTGCCGCAACCCGCGCCGCAGCAGTGATTCTCGGCTCCGAGCACGAGAACCTGACGGAGCTGCCGCGCATCGTGTGCGATGCGCCGTACGCCTACTTCGCGAGGGTGTCGCAACTCTTCAACGGCATCACGGCGCAGCCCAGCGGCGTGCACCCTTCCGCCGTGGTCTCCGCCATGGCTTCCCTCGGCAGGAATGTCTCGATCGGCGCGGGCTGCGTGGTTGGGGAGGGCGCGAGCATCGGCGAGGGCAGCTGCCTCTATCCTCGTGTCGTTGTGTACCACGGGTGCGTGATCGGTGAGCGGACCATCGTGCATTCCGGCGCCGTCATCGGCGCCGACGGCTTCGGCATCGCGCAAGACAAGGGATGCTGGGTCAAGATTCCACAGATCGGAGCGGTGCGAATCGGCAACGACGTGGAGATCGGCGCGAACACCACCATCGACCGCGGCGCGCTTGACGACACCGTCCTCGAGGACGGCGTGAAGCTGGACAATCAGGTTCAGATCGGACACAACGTGCGCATCGGCGCGCACACCGCGATCGCGGGCTGCGCCGGCGTAGCGGGGAGCGCCGACATCGGCCGGCACTGCACCATCGGCGGGGCGGCGATGATCCTGGGGCACCTGCGCATCGTGGACCACGTCCACGTCTCGGCCGGGACGCTTATCTCGCGCTCGATCCTCAGGCCGGGCACCTACACCGGGATCTATCCCTTCGACGAGCATGCCTCGTGGACCCGCAGCGCGGCGCGCCTGCGCCGCAAAGGAAAGGAGCATGGCTGAGATGGACGTGAACGAGGTGCTCGCCCAGCTGCCGCAGCGCTACCCGATCCTGCTCATCGACCGTGTGAAGGAATTCGAGCCGGGCAAGCGCATCGTCGCGCTGAAGAACGTCTCGGTGAACGAGCCTTACTTTCCCGGGCACTTCCCCCATCGGCCGATCATGCCGGGGGTCATGATCCTCGAGGCGATGGCACAGGCCGCCGGGCTGCTCGTGCTGCGCACGCACAACATGAAGCCTGACGACAAGGCCGTGTACTACTACGTGGGCATCGACAACGCCCGCTTCAAGAAGCCGGTGGTGCCCGGAGACCAGCTGGAGATCGAGGTGCGCCTGGAGCGCGACGTGCGGGGTATCCACCGGTTCGGCTGCGAGGCGCGCGTGGAAGGCAAGGTCGTGGCCGAAGCGACCATACTGTGCTCGATGCGGGGAATCGAGCAGGCGTGAGCGTCCATCACAGCGCCATCGTCGACCCGGCGGCGCGGCTCGCCCAGGACGTCAGCGTTGGCCCCTACAGCATCATCGGGCCCCAGGTGGAGATCGGCGCCGGGACCTGGATCGGCGCGCACGTCGTGCTCGACGGGCGCACGCGCATCGGCCCGGAGAACCGCATCTGGCACTTCGCCTCGATCGGCGCGCCGCCCCAGGACAAGAAGTACGCCGGCGAGGATACCGGCGTGGAGATCGGCGCGCGCAACACGATCCGGGAGTACGTGACGATCAACCGCGGCACGCATCTCGACGCCCGTGTCACCCGCGTCGGAGACGACAACTGGGTCATGGCCTACGTGCATTTCGCGCACGATTGCCAGATCGGCAGCAGGACGATCTTCGCGAACGCCTGTCAGCTCGCCGGGCATGTCTGGGTCGGCGATTGGGCGATCTTCGGCGCCAGCACGCTCGTTCACCAGTTCGTTCACGTCGGCGCGCACGCCTTTACCGGAATGGGCACCTACCTGCCGCAGGACCTGCCACCCTTCGTCACCGCGGCCGGCAACATGGCGAAGCCCTATGGCATCAACAAGGAAGGCCTGAAGCGCCGCGGCTTTGCCCCTGAGATGATCGAGGGGCTGAAGCGCGCGTACCGCACCTTGTACCGCGAGGGCCTCAGCCTCGAGGAGGCGCGCGGCGCGCTCGAGGCTCAAGCGGCGCAATGCCCTCCGGTGCGCGACATCCTGGAGTTCCTTGCGAAAAGCAAACGCGGAATCATCCGCTAGGTGAGCGACGTGCTGCGGGTGGGAATGGTGGCGGGGGAGGCATCGGGAGACCAGCTCGGGGCGCATCTCATGGCCGCGCTCAAGGCGCGTCGCCGTCCGATCGCCTTTGCCGGCATCGGGGGGCCGAAGATGGCGGCCCAGGGGTTCGAGTCGCGCTTCCCGATGGAGAAGCTCTCAGTACGAGGCTACGCCGAGGCCCTCGTACATTACGGAGAGATCATGTCCATCCGGCGGCGCCTGGCGAGCAGCCTGCTCGAGGCGCGGCCGGACCTCTTTATCGGCGTCGACTCCTCGGACTTCAACCTCGGGCTCGAGCGGCGTTTGAAGGATGCCGGCATACCGGCCGTGCACTATGTGAGTCCCTCGATTTGGGCATGGCGCGGCTGGCGCCTGCGCCGGGTGGCGCGCGCCGTCAGCCACATCCTGGTGATGTTTCCCTTCGAGGCGCCGCTCTACGAGAAGGCGGGCGTCCCAGTCACCTACGTCGGCCATCCGCTCGCCGACTTGATTCCGCTCCAGCCGGCGAAAGCGGAGGCGCGCGCCCAGCTGCGCCTCCCGGCAAACAAGCTCATCGTCGCGCTGCTGCCCGGCAGCCGGCGCTCCGAGATGCACTACATGGGCGCCGCCTTCCTCCTCGCCGCGCACCGCTTCCGCCAGGAAGTGCACGACGTGCACTTCGTCTGCCCGACCGTGACGCGCGAGACCCGCGACATGTTCGAGCGCGCGGTGCACGCGCACCAGCGCA
>DASRKB010000117.1:0-4350 GCA_035649175.1 Burkholderiales bacterium
GGCGTGGAGGTTGGAGGCGATCTGCTCGAGCGCCGCCTGGGGCGCCTCGCGAGCGGCGCCCGGCGGCGGCAGCACGTTCAGCGCGAGCGTGGCGGCCACCGCCTGCGGGCCGCGGTGCTCGCCCACCTCGCGCCACAGCCAGCCCGCGGCGAGCACGAACACCGCCAGGCTCGCTAGCACCGCGAGGTAGATGCGCAAATAGAGCCGGCGCATCAGTCCTGCGCTTTCGCGAACACGTAGCCTGCGCCGCGCACGGTGATGATGCGCCGGGGCTTCTTCGGATCGTCCTCGATCGCCGCGCGCAGGCGCGAGACGTGCACGTCGATCGATCGGTCGAAGGCCTCGAGCGGCTCGCCCTTCACCAGGTCCATCAGCGCCTCGCGAGAGAGGACGCGACCCGCATGCTCGGCGAGCGCGGCGAGCAGCGCGAACTGGTAGGAGGTGAGCGGCTTCTCGACGCCGTCGAGGCGCACGCTTCTCGCGTCCTTGTCGATCTCCAGCCGGCCGAACGCAAGAATGCGGTCGGGAGACAAGCGCTTCTGTCTTCGGAGGATGGCCCTCAATCTCGCGAGAAGCTCGCGCGGCTCGAAGGGCTTGGGAAGATAGTCGTCGGCGCCCAGCTCGAGGCCGACGATGCGGTCGGCGGCATCGCCGCGCGCGGTGAGCATGAGCACCGGCAGGTCGTGCTTCTCGCGCAGCCGCCGGCAGACTTCCAGGCCGTCGACGTCGGGCAGCGAGAGGTCGAGCACCAGCGCGTCGAAGGGCTCGCGCTCGAGGAGCCGCATGCCGGCGGCGCCGCCGGGCGCCGCCGAGACGCGATAGCCCGCTTCGCCGAGATACTCCGACACCATCTCGGCGAGGCGGGAATCGTCCTCGATCAGGAGGATGCGGCGGGCCACCGCCGCACTATAGCAACCGCTACCCGCGCTGCCGGCCCCAGCGGCCGCGGCGGCGCTCCACGTGCTCGGCGAGCTTCTTGCGCTGCTCGGGCGTGAGCACCTCGGCCGCGTCGCCGAGCGCCTGCGTGACGCGCCGGCTGATTGCATCGGCGCGCTGGAGCTTCTCGACGCGCAGCTTCTCAAGCGCCGCACGGTCGACGCTCGGCTGCGAGAACAATTCCATCGCCTGCTTGCGCGTCTCCATCGCCTGGCCGCGCAGCGGCTCGAGGTCCTTGGCCGCCTGCTTGGCGATGGCGGCAAGCTTCTCCTGCTGCTCGGGCGTGGCGTCGACCTCCACCGCGAGGTGCTTCACCATCCTCTCGATGCGCTCTTCGCTCATCGGACCGCCGTAGTGGCCATGGCCGCGTCGCCCATGGGCAAAGGCGCCCCAGCTGAAGGCCGCGGCGGCGCCGCCGGCGAGGGTTGCGAGGGTGATGCGTTTTGCGTTGTTCATTTGCTTCTCCTTTCAACGCGCAGTCTCGGCCGGAGAAGTAAGCCAAGTTTTGCCGGCGCGTAAAGTTATGTAAAGCGGCCTTCGCGCACCCAGGCGCGCCAGCCCCCGTACTCGGTGATGTCGGTGCGGCCGCGCACCGCGTGCGCCTCGCACAGGAAGCCCTTCACCAGCTCGCCGTCCTCGAGCTCCACCGTGCCGATGCCGAGCGGCGCCGGGATCTGGGCCACGAGCTCGCCGAACTCCCGCGCCTCCATCGCCCAAACCTCGAGCTCGATCGCTCCGCCCGCTTCCGAGCGCACCAGGCCCGGCTTCCCGTCGAGCGCATAAATCCGATAGCACGGCGCAGTACGCGCGCTGCGGACAAGGCGCGCGCGGCGCTCGGTGAGCTGGTGGTTGAGCGGCATGCCGGAGAGATGCGCGCCGACCACGGCAAGCTTGATCCCGGGGCTCGGAAGCTCGCTCTGCTCTTCCCCGAGAAACCTTCCTGCAAGAGAAGCCAGACCCGCGTCCGATCCGGCCGGGCCGATGAAGGTGACGCCGAACGGCAGCCCGTCGGGCCGGAATCCGGCCGGCACGGTGATCGCGGCGAGGTCGAGGAGATTCACGAAATTCGTGTAGCGCCCGAGGCGCGAGTTGAGCTCGATCGGGTTCGCCTGCACCTCGGCGATGCGATAGATGGTCGGCGCGCCGGGCACGACAAGCACATCCCAGGGTCCTTTGCATTTCCCCTTGAGTGCTTCCAACTCGTGCATTGCTTTGAACAGCTCGGCCGCGGAATACTGCTTGCCCGCCTCGATCACCGTGCGCGTCTCGGGCAGCATCTCCGGCAACCAGCGCTCGAGGTCTGCAAGACGCTCCGCGACCCATGGGCCGTAAAGCAGCTTCTGCACCTCGAGGAATGGCGTGAAGTCGATCTCCACGACGTTCGCCAGCCGCGCCACCGCCTTCTCGAAGAGCTGCTGATAGTCCCGGTCGCCGTGGAACTCGAGGTGCTTGGGAATGGCAAATCTCGGCTCCGACGGAAGGGAAACCCTTCCCTCGTGATCCTGGATGATCCGCAGGAGGGAAAGCGCTTCCCGGCAGCTCTTCGCAAAGATTGAAACGCAGTCGAGCGAGCGGCAGGCCGGAACGACGCCCTCGGTGGAGACGAGGCTTCGCGTCGGCTTTAGGCCGACGAGGTTGTTGAACGCGGCGGGCACGCGGCCGGAGCCGGCGGTATCGGTGCCGAGCGCGAACTGCGCCATGCCGAGCGCCACCGCGACCGCGGAGCCGGAGCTCGAGCCGCCGCTGATGTACTCCGGGTTGTAAGCATTGCGGCACGCGCCGTAGGGCGAGCGCGTGCCGACGAGGCCGGTCGCGAACTGGTCGAGGTTGGTCTTGCCGATGCAGACGGCGCCGGCGTCGAGGAGCTTCTGCACCGCCGGCGCGGAACGCTGAGGCACGTTCGAGAAAACCCGGCAGGCTGCGGTAGTGGGAAGACCCGCGACGTCGATGTTGTCCTTGACCGCGAACGGGACGCCCGCGAGCGGGCCTCTCGCCGCTCTTGCCCGCGCGAGCGCTTGATCCTCTGGAACAACGTGGATGAAGACCGGATTGCCGGCGTGCTCGGCGATCCGCCGGTACACTTCCTCGATCATGGCGGCACTCTATCGCGGAATGGATCGCGCGGCACTCGATGCCGCCTACAACAACGGCGCCGCCGTGCGGAACAGCGCTGCGATCGTCGCGGACTGGCGCGAGCGGAGCCAGTCCTTGAGAGCGTCCTGTAAAGAAATCCGGTATGGCCCGGCAGAGCGCAACCGCATCGATCTCTTCGAAGCCTCGGTGGGCGCGCCGCTGCTCGTCTTCATCCACGGCGGGTACTGGCAGATGCGCGAGAAGGAGCTGTTCTCCTTCCTCGCCGCCGGGCCGCTCGCCCACGGTGTCAGCGTCGCGCTGCCGGGCTATACGCTCGCGCCGGAGAAGCGCCTCGACGGCATCGTCGCGGAGATCCGCGCCGCGCTCGACTTCCTCGACCGGCCGCTTTACGTGTCGGGCTGGTCGGCGGGCGGGCACCTCACTGCGATGATGATAGATCACCCTCGCGTGCTGGGCGGGCTCGCAATCAGCGGCATCTACGACCTCGAGCCGATCCGGCTCTGCTATCTGAACGAGAAGCTTCGTCTCGACGATGTTGAGGCCCGTCGGAACAGTCCATTGATGAAGGACTCCCTTCATAAACCCCTCACCGTCGCGTACGGCGAGGCGGAGCTGCCGGAGCTGCAGCGACAGTCGAAGGAGTTCGCGGCGAAGTTCGGCCATCGCCTGCTGCCGCTCGCAGGCCACGACCACTTCACGATCCTCGAGGAGCTCGCCTCGCCGCAGGGCGCCCTGACGACTGCGCTGGGCACCCTGCTCTAGCCGGCGGGCTCCAGGCGGTAGAGCGCTGCGTCGCTCTCGTCGTTGAGGAGGTAGAGGAAGCCGTCGGGCCCCATGCGCACGTCGCGGATGCGCCCGATGGCGTTCTTGAGCAGCCGCTCCTCCTTGAGCACCTGCTTGCCGTCGACCACGAGGCGCACGAGCATGCGGTCGCGCAGCGCGCCGATGAAGAGGTTGCCGCGCCAGCGCGGGAACTTGTTGCCGGTGTAGAAGGCCATGCCGGAGGGCGCGATGGAAGGCACCCACTTGTGGAGCGGCTGCGCCATGCCTTCCTTCTCGGTGCCCTCGCCGATCTTGGTGCCGATGCCGTAGTTACGCCCATAGGTGATCACCGGCCAGCCGTAGTTCACGCCGGCGCGGATGATGTTCACCTCGTCGCCGCCCTGCGGGCCGTGCTCGTGCGTCCAGAGCTCGCCGGTCATCGGGTGCAGCGCCGCACCCTGGATGTTGCGGTTGCCGAGCGTGAACTTCTCCGGCATCCATCCGGGCTTCTTCACGAACGGATTGTCCTTCGGCACCTGCCCGTCGTCGTGCAGCCGG
>DASRKB010000118.1:0-2023 GCA_035649175.1 Burkholderiales bacterium
GGTCGTGAAGGGCCTCGGGCACCGTTCTTCGGAAAAGCGATGCCGCGTCCGCGGCGTCGAGCGGTCGCGCGAGCAGCTCGCGCACCAGCGCCGGCGCGGCGCGCGGCGCCGGCGCCTCGTGCCGCAGCACGTTGTCGACGAGGAGAAGGGCGTCGGGGCCGAGCGCCTGGCGCGCGAGCTCTGCCGCCACCAGGAGCGAGAGCGCGGTTCCAGCAATCGGGCCCGCCATCTACGCGCCGCGTTCCCTCAGGTAAACGGGCAAGTCGATGGTCGGCGGCCGTGCCGGCACCTGGAAGAAGAGATCCGAGACCCAGCCGCGATGGTAGGTGCAGTGGTTGACGACGTGCAGCAGGATCTCCGCGCGCGTCATCTCGCCGCGGTTGCCGCCGATGAGCGTGAACGACAGGCGCTCGGCGAGCGCTTCGGGCGCGAGCGAGTCGCTTTGCGCGATGTACCACGCGTCGAGGCGCTCCTGAGCGAGGCGCAGCTCCTGGAGCGCCGGATGATCGGGCGTGTTGCGCGCCGTGAAGCCGTGCGCGTGCCCGTTGAGGTGCGCCTGCCAGATCAGCCCGATCACGTAGTTGTGGTTGAGCGTGTGGACCATGTTGCCGAAGAGCGTCTGACGCTCCTTGGTCGGCTCGCCCTCGGGCAGGGCCGCGACCGCGGCGAACATCGCGCGATTCGCCCAGGCGTTGTAGCGGGCGAGCATGCCGAGCATCTCCGTCATCCGGGTAGTATGCCCTGATGGTCCAGCGACTGCTTCCTTACGTGGTGAGCACCGCCGCGGTAATCGTGGTCGGCCTCGCCGCCTGGGTGCTGACCCGCTTCGTGCCGCTGCCGCACGTCTCGATCATCTTTCTCGCCGCGGTGATCACCAGCGCCGCGCTCTGGGGATTCTGGCCTTCCATGCTCGCGGCGGTGCTCTCGGTCGGCGCCGGCAGCTTCTTCTTCTACGCGCCGCTCTTCGACTTTCGGGTCGCCGAGCCGCAGCACATCGTCGATCTCGCCGTCTTCGTCATCGTCGCGGCGCTCACCAGCCGCCTCGCCGCGCGCGTGCGCGCCGAGGGCCTGGCGGCGCGCCGTCGCCAGGAGATGGTGGCCTCGCTCCTCGCCTTCAACGAGCGCCTCGCCAGCGCGCGCGACGAGGATCTGCAAGCGGTCATCGACGAGCACCTGTCGCGGGTGCTCGGCCCCGGGGCGCCGCCCGTCGATCCGGAATACCGCAGGGCGCTGCTCGGGCAGGCAGCGCTCGCGCTCGAGCGCGCGCGGCTGCGCGGCGAGATCGCCGAGGGGCGCCTTGCGCGCCAGGGCGAGGCGCTGCGCGAGGCGCTGCTCAACTCCGTCTCGCACGACCTGCAGACGCCGCTCGCCGCGATCCTCGGCTCGGCCACCGCGCTCGAGAGTCTCGGCGAGCAGGGCGATCCCCGGGCGCGGCGCGAGCTGGAGGCAGCCATCCGCGATCAGGCGGAGCGCCTGGCGAGCGACATCGAGAACGTGCTCGACCTTACGCGCATCCGCGCGGGCGGCATCTCGCCGCGCCTTGAGCTCGTCGAGCTCGCCGATATCGTGAACGCGGCGCTGCGGCGCAAGACGCGCGCGCTCGCGGCGCATCCGCTCGAGGTGGCGCTGCCGCCGGACCTGCCGATGCTGCGCCTGGACCTCTTCCTCATGGAGCACGCGCTCGCGAACCTGCTCGACAACGCGGCGAAGCACTCGCCGCCGGGCACCGCGCTGCGCGTCGCCGCCTCGGTGCAGAATGGCGAGGTGGTGCTCGACGTGACCGATGCCGGCCCGGGCATCCCGGTCCAAGACCTGGAGCGCATCTTCGAGGCCTTCTGGCGCGGCGCCGGGACGCGGGCCGCCGGGCGCGGCCTGGGGCTTGCCATCTGCCGCGCGTTCGTGGAGGCGAACGGCGGCTCGGTCGCGGCGCTTCCCGCGCGCGGGACCGGCGCGACGCTGCGCATCCGGCTGCCGGTACCCGAAGTCGAGCAGGATGTACCCGATGACTGAGGGCGCGAGGATC
>DASRKB010000119.1:0-5715 GCA_035649175.1 Burkholderiales bacterium
AGCTCCTCGACGTCGTGCAGGCGCGGCGGCCAGGCGTTCTCGCGCAGGCAGAGGATGCAGCGCAGGACCTCGGCCAGGCCCTGTAGCGCGAGCAGGCCGGCGCCGAACGGGATCAGCATCTTGAGCGGCCAGATCGGCACGCCCGCCGGGCTGTTGACGCTCGACTCGAGGATCTTCATCGAGTCGAAGCCGTACTGCCAGCCCGACAGCACTAGCGCGAGCACGCCGGGGAAGAAGAACACGATGTAGAGCAGCAGCTCGACCGTGGCCTGCGTGCGCGGGCGCCACAGGCGGTAGAACATGTCGGCGCGCACATGGCCGCCTCGCGAAAGGGTGTAGGCGCCCGCCATGAAAAACAGGGCCCCGTACATGATGTAGCTGAAGTCGAACGCCCAGCTGGTCGGGTCGTTCAGCGCGTAGCGCACGACTACCTCGTACGTGGTGCCCAGCGCGAGAATGATGATGCACCAGGCAAAAGCATGCCCGACGGTCTTGCTTAGCTGGTCGATCGCGTAGATCAGGCGGTTCATGGCAAGAAAAACCGGGACGGCGCGCTCAGGCGCCGCCCCGGCCGATTGTTGCGCTCGCGGTCAGAGAATCAGGCCGGGAGCTTGGTCTTGAACACGTGCTCGTAGCCGAGCTTGTAGTCCGCCTCGTTCAGGAACATGTAGTAGGCGACCCGCTTGGCCCAGGCCAGCTGCGATTCCACCACCTTGGCGAAGAACGGGTCCTCCTTCGACAGCCGCGGCGTGATCACGTCCCAGGCCTTGAGCTGCTCGGCCATGATGGACTTCGGCGTGCGGATCACCTTGACCTTGTGCTTGTTGATCAGCACCTGCAGGTCGCGCGAATAATTGTCCATCGCCGTCCACCAGTTGGAAGAGGACGCCGCTTCCACGCCGTACTTGAGGATGGCCTGCAGGTCTTTGGGAATCGAGTTCCACTTGTTCTTGTTGAACACGATCTCGAAGAACTCCATCGCCTGGTGGTAGCTGCCCATCATGTAGTTCTTGATTACGTCCTGGGCGCCGAAACGCGAATCTGAGGTCGGGTTGTTGAACTCGAAGGCGTCGATCACGCCGCGCTCCAGGGCCGGAACGATCTCGCCGCCGGGGAGTTGCGTCACCTTGGCGCCCAATTCCTGGAACAGGTCCGCGGCGAGGCCGACCGTGCGGTACTTGAGACCCTTGAGGCCTTTGGCGTCGGCGATGGGTTTCTTGAACCAGCCGAGCGGCTGCGTCGGCATCGGCATGCAGAAGAAGCCCACTACGTTGAGGCCGAGCTTGGTGAGCAGCTCGTCGTAGAGCGCCTGGCCGCCGCCGCGGTAGATCCAGGCGAGGGTCTGCGGCGCGTCGCAGCCGTTGATCGGGCCGGAGCCGAAGAGCGACGCCACCTTCGACTTGCCGTACCAGTACACCGGCACGGAGTGCGCGGCATCGAGCACGCCCTTGCTCGTCGCGTCCATCACCTCGAAGGGCTTTACTACCGCCCCGCCGAGCAGGTAGTCGATGCGCAGCCGCCCGCCTGCCATCTCGTTCACCCGCTTGACGTACTCTTCGGCCATCTCGTTGAAGATGTCGCTCGCCGACCATGCGCCCTGCATCTTGAGGACGATCGGCGACTGCGTGCGGCCGATCATCGGGAAGCCGAGCGTTGCGGCGCCGGCCGTCGCCACAGCGGCGCCCGTAAGAAACTTGCGGCGCGCCCCCGTTTTGGTCTGCTTTGGATTGCTCATTGCTGTCTCCTCCTCCTGATGACTTCTCGATTGCGCGGACGAACCGCTGGCGTGTGCGTTGGGATGAAGCTCGACGATTCTAACCCTCGGTCAAAGCGCCCCGCAAGGCAACCCCACGATGTGAAACGCGGCGGGCAGGCACAGTTGCGGCGCAGCAGTATTCCGCGACCGCGGCGCCTCAGCCGCCCTTCTCCCAGCGCGCGCACGCATCACGTACCACGTCGGCCAGCGACCCGCGGGCGCCATGGCGGCTGCGCAGCCACGCGGCGTCCGACTGCCCGACCCGCACCATCGCCCCGAGCTCTTCCAGCGCGTCGGAGCAGGCGAGCGTTGCGGCCTGCGGCGCGACCGCGGCGATGGTCTCCAGGATGTCCTCGCCGATCTTCTTCCTGACGGCGGAGTAAGGCTCGACGAGCTCGCCGGCGATGCCGAAGCGGCAGGCCTCGAAGCGGTTGTAGCTATTGACCAGGTACACCGCACGCGCCGGCGCCTGGCTGCGATCGGCGAGGTAGTGGGCGGCGAGCGCCTGCGCGTAGGCGGCAAGCAGCGCGGCCCGGCGCACGGTGAGCGGCGTGTCGCACACGCGGATCTCGATGGTGCCGTACTCGGGCTTGGGCCGGATGTCCCAGTAGAAGTCCTTCATGCTCGCGACGATGCCGAACTGGCGCATCTTCTCGAAGTACTCGCCGAACTCGGCCCAGTCGGCCACGAACGGCATGTGGCCGGCGAGCGGAAAGGCGCTGACCGCCGTCAGGCGCGAGGACTGGAAGGAGGTGTCTTCGCCTTGGTAAAAGGGCGAGGCCGCCGACAAGGCGATGAAGTGCGGCACGTAGCGCGTCATCATGTGCACCAGGTACACCGCGTCGTCGCCGCTCGGGCAGCCGACGTGAATGTGCTGGCCGAAGACGGTGAACTGCTTGGCGAGGTAGCCGTAGCGCTCGACGATGTAGCGGAAGCGCTCGTTCGGAAAGATGCGCCGGTCCGCCCAGTCGTGGAACGGGTGCGAACCGCCGCCCGAGACCCGCAGGTTGAGGATGCCTGCGTCCTGCACGACGGCGGCGCGCATCACCTCCAGCTCGTCGGCGAGCGCCGAGCACGCGGTGTGCACCGAGCTGTTCAGCTCGATCATGCTCTGGGTGATCTCCGGCTTCACCGCACCGGGTAGCTTGCGCCGCGAAAGGCGCGCGAGCAGGTCAGCGGCATCGCTCGAGAGGTCGAGGTCGCGCGGCCGCACGAGCTGCAACTCGAGCTCGACCCCGATGCTCGTCCGCGGCGAGGACCGGAACTCGAGCTCGTTGTCAGCCAACGGGGCGTGCCTCCCCGGCGCGGCGCAGCGCAAACTGCGTGGCGAGCGGCCCGAGGATCTCGAGCACCGCTACCGCGGAAAGCAGGATCCCGGCCAGCTGCTCGCCGAACGGCGGATAGACGAGCGCCGTGTCCTGCACCATCACCACGGCGAGGCCGGACATGGGCAGGAGCGACACCGCGAGGAGGCCCGCGCCCCCCGGCCGCACGCCGGTCAGCCGCGCGAAGGCGAGGAGCGCGAGCGCCTTCCCGAGGAAGCGCATCAGGATGAAAGCCGCGGCAACGACCGCCGCCACGCCCAGCGCGTCGAACTCCAGGCTCGCGCCGGTCAGGACGAACAGGATGACGAAGAAGAGCTGCCCGCCGTGCCCGAAGCGCAGCGGCAGGAGCGCGTGTCGCCGGTCGAGGTTGCGCGCGAGCATGCCCAAGGTGATGAGCGCCATCAGCACCGAAAGGTTCCAGTTGTGCGCCACGCCGACGGTGAGCACCACCACCGCGACGAGCAGCACGAACTGCCCCTCCTCGCGCTGTCCCACCCAGTTCGCCAGCACGAGCATTACGACACAGGCAACCAGCCCGACCAGCAACGACCCCGAGAGCAGGTACATAGGGTGCAGGAGGGCGTCGCGCCAGTCCGCCGCCTGCTCGAAGTAAAGGAAGGGCAGCAGGAGCGTAAGCGTCAGGTACGCGAAAAGGCTGTTCACCGCGGTGAAGAGCAACATCCTCTCGGTGATCTGCCCCTCCGCGCGCAGCTCGTGCGCCACGACCATTACCACCGCCGGCGAGGTCGCAGTACCGATGGCCGCCGCCGCGGCGGCGAGCAGAGGGCGGAAGCCGAAATAGGTAAGCGTGGCATAGAGCGCGCCGAAGCACAGGGCGCTTTCCGCAACCGCGGTGACGAGAAGCCAGCGGTTGCGCCGCAGCCAGCCGAAGTCCAGGCGAAATCCCAACTCGAACACGATCAGTCCGATCGACAGGTCGACGAGCAGGCGTGCGTCGAGAAGCGCGTCGGCGGAAAGGAAGTTGCTGGCCTGCGGCCCAAGCAGCACCCCGGCGAGCACCCAGCCGGTGATGCGCGGCAAGGAGGCATAGCGCCGCGCCGCCTCCCCCGCCACCAGGCCGAGCACGAGCAGCGCGCCGAAGAGCATGGGCTGCGAGACGGCGAACGGAAGCTGCGGCAGGAAGTCGAGACTCATTCGCCGCGCGCCGCGTGGAGGAACTCCTCGAGGATCGGCGCGCTGTCGAGAACGTCGCGCGCGCCGGGGTGGTGGAACTCCGGGTGCCATTGCACCGCGAAGACGTAGCTCGCGCCCGTGCCGCGGATCGCCTCCACCACGCCGTCGGGCTCCGACCATGCTTCGGCGCGCAGGCCGCGTCCAAGATCCTTCACCGACTGGTGGTGGATCGAGGTGACGCGCGGGTTCTCCACGCCCGCGAAGTGGCGCGCGAGCGGCGATCCGGGAGCGAAGCGAACCGCGTGCGTATGCTTTTCGTATTCTTCCGTGACGTGCGGACCCGCCTCCGGGAGCTGCGTGGGGATATCCTGGTAGAGCGTGCCGCCGAAGGCGACGTTGATCACCTGCGCGCCGCGGCAAATGCCGAGCACCGGCTTGCCCGCCTCGATGAACTCGTGCACCAGCTCGATCTCGTAGGCGTCGCGCAGCCGGTCGCCCGCCCACTCGGGCTTCATCGGCTCCTCGCCGTAGACGAGCGGGCTCACATCCGCCCCGCCTTGGAGCACGAGCCCGTCGAGCACCCGGGCGTAGTCCGCGACGCGGATATTGCTGCGGTGGATCAGGCCCTCCTTGTCCACCGTGGGCACCATGAAGACGAGGACATCGCGCGACATCACCCAGTGCGCGACCGACTGCTCGAGATACTGCAGGGTCTTGGCCTGCAGGCCTTTCGCGTCGGGCCTGGGGTGAAAGAGCCGGGGGGACATGCCAATCTTCAGCGGCTCCGGCGGGAGCCGCCGCGCCAGGAACTCGCGCGCCGTGCGGGCCGCGCGGCGAAAGCCGGCGAGCTTGGTTGAGGTCAGTGCAGCGCCTTGAGCATGTCCTCGACGACCTTCTTCGCGTCGCCGAAGACCATCATGGTCTTGTCCATGTAGAAGAGCGGGTTGTCGAGGCCGGCGTAGCCCGCCGCCATGCTGCGCTTGTTGACGAGCACCGTGCGCGCCTTGTGCACGTCGAGGACCGGCATGCCGTAGATCGGGCTGCCTTTCTGGTAGGCGAGAGGGTTGACCACGTCGTTCGCCCCAAGCACCAGCACCACGTCGGTCGTGCCGAAGTCCGCGTTGATGTCCTCCATCTCGAGCACCTGGTCATAGGGCACCTCGGCCTCCGCCAGCAGCACGTTCATGTGCCCCGGCATGCGCCCGGCCACCGGATGGATGGCATAGCGCACGTTGACGCCCTTTTCGGAGAGCAGCGTGGCGATCTCCTTCACCGCGTGCTGGGCCCGCGCCACGGCGAGCCCGTAGCCCGGTACGATGATGACGCTCTCCGCGTTGGACAGAAGAAAGGCCGCGTCGTCGGCGGAGCCGGACCGCACCGTCTTGTCCCCGCCGCCTTGCGCAGCCGATCCCTCGGCCGCGCCGAAGCCACCGAGGATGACGGAGATGAACGAGCGGTTCATCGCCCTGCACATGATGTAGGAGAGGATCGCGCCGGAGG
>DASRKB010000120.1:0-4235 GCA_035649175.1 Burkholderiales bacterium
AGCGCCCTGAGGGTCAGCGCCACGTCCTTTCGCGGGCCGTAGGCCCATCCCAGAATGCGCCTCGTGTACTTGTCCATTACCACCGCCAAGTACCGGTAGATCGCGCCCACCTTCAGGTACGTGATGTCCCCGACCCAGACCCGCACCGCACGGATCTCGGCCGCCAGCGTCTCGTTCTGGGCGTAGAACCCGGCTCTCGTTACCCCATACACGCGGCACATCAGCGTGAGAGCGTGCTTGTCCCGGTTCACTTCGATGAACTCGAAGATTTCCGCTTTCGACCTATTTCGTTGAAGAACTCGCTTGCCATAACGGGCTGGTGACGTTTCGGACCGGGGGTGCGAGCTGCTTGCGTCCCGGATCGGGTCAGCGTTCGCTTCGCGCTGGTTTCATACCGCCATTCCGACCACTCTGGGCGCCTCCGGCGCTAACCACTTCGCCATTCGCCTGAGGTTTTGAGCGGTTGCTGCCATAAGGAACTCGTCCTGTGCTCCGCTTCGGCCTCGCAGTCTTAGGCGGTCGAGGTTCAGGATGCGTTTGAGGTGCGCGAACAGCATCTCGACCTTCTTGCGGTCCTTCCGCGACTGGCGATAGGCGTCGGTCTGGCTGAGATCCCTGGCCGCATCGCGAGCGGTTTCGTGAATGCTGCGAGGAATTTTCCTCACTGGTGTGTTGGGACAGCAGCGCGGCTTTAGAGAACAGGATTCGCAGTCCAACTTGTTCGCCCGATATAGCAGTGCGCCGTCACTCGTTGCTCGGCCGGTGCTCGTCAATCGCTTGCCAGCGGGGCACACGTAATGGTCACGACCTGTGTCGAACGTGAAGTCGGCCCGACTTAACGTGCCATCGTGACGCTCTGATTTATCCCAGACCGGAACATGCGGCTCGATTTCCTTCTGCTCGACGAGCCAGCCGAGCATTGGGCCTGTGCCGTAAGCGGTATCAGCGATCAAGCGCTCGGGCTTGAGCCCGAATCTCTCTTCGACACGCTCGAGCATTGAGCGAGCCGACTCGACTTCATCGGTCCGATACGCTGCGGTCGCCTCTACGTCGACGATGATGCCAGCATCCACGTCGACGAGGTAGTTGGTCGAGTAGGCGTAGAACGCCGGACCGCCTGGGGCAGCCGTCCAGCGTGCTTCAGGATCGGTCAGCGACACGTTCTTCGGAACCGAGATGCCTTCTTCCTCGAGCGCCGCTAGGTATTGCGTCACCGCCTCGGTCGCCTGCTTGGGATCTTGCCGTGCGACCACGCTCGGGATGCCGCGGGTGCGGTTCGCATCAGCCTTGATAACGCTCGCGTCCACTGCAAATCCCTCACCGCCGACCAGCCCTTCGGCCATGGAGCGCCGGACCACGCTCTCGAACAGGTGCCGAAACGCGCCACTATCGCGAAACCGGCCGTGCCGATTCTTCGAGAAGGTTGAGTGATCCGGCACCTGGTCTTCCATCCCCAGCCGGCAGAACCAGCGGTAGGCGAGATTGAGATGAACTTCCTCGCACAGGCGCCGCTCCGATCGAATGCCGAAGCAGTACCCGATCAAGAGCATCCGGATCATCAGCTCCGGATCGATCGAGGGGCGTCCTGTATGGCTATAGAAAGAAGCGAGGTGGCGGCGAAGCTCGCTGAGGTCGAGGAACTGATCGATGCCTCGCAGCAGATGATCGGTCGGTACGTGTGCTTCGATGTTGAACGAGTAGAAGAGCTGGTCTTGCCCGCCAGCCTGTTGCCCCATCATCTGTGTGCCCCCGGTTCTTCTTGTTAATCCTGGGACACAAACGACGGCTGATTGTTCAGGTGTTTTTCAACACAATAGACCCGAAGCAAACCGGATGACTTTTTTTAGGAGCTCGTGCTCCTCCTTGAGCACCTTGTAGCGACGCTCCAACTCCTTCAGCCTTCGCAGCTCCGCCGTGGTCTCCACATCAAGCTTGGATGCTCTGGCCACGATCACCCTCTCCCTGACCTGCTTGCGCCACAGCGAGAGCATGAACGGATCAACATCCAGCGCTGCTGCAACGTCCTTCACTTGAACCCCAGGCAGACTGCTCAACTTCACCGCAGTCGCCTTGAAGCGATCGCCGTAACTGGCGATCTTTCTTGGCACTGCCTTTGCCACTTTCCACCTCCGCCCTGTTAGGCCGAGGTGTCAACTAAATCGGGGGAAGTTTGGCGTCGGTCAACAACGCGCTGTTAGGTGTCTCCATGTCTACTAGTGCGGGACTGTGCCCCGGACGGCTAACGCCTTCGCCTTCAAGGTAAAGGCGCCGTCCCGCCGCTCGCCGAGGATGCGCCTGCGCAGCGCTTGCCTCAGTGCTTCGCGACGGTCTTCGGACAGCGAGGCGACGTACGCACCCTGTGGTGCCACCCCTCGCAGGTGCGGGTCCCAGAAGTCGCGGAACGACTGAAACGGCAAATCCATGGCGATCGCTGTCTCCTGCACGTCGACCAGGCCAGCACACTGCCACAACGCCGCCAGTTGGCCGTCGCGATTCGAATGCTTGGGCCTCTGAGCGCGCGCATCGGCGCCGGGATCGAGTTTGCAAGCCTCTTCCCAGAAGATCGATGTCAGCTCCAACTCGTGGCGGTGCCAGGTGCATGCGGATACTGTTCCGCCGGGACAGGTCACGCGTTTCATCTCGCTTGCCGCCCGCTCAGGCTCGGGAACAAACATCATGACGAGAAGAGACAGTGTCTGGTCAAAGTGTGCCGCCGGGAAGGGAAGCTGCATCGCATCGCCGACTTGGAACGCAATCCGCGGATCACTGAACCGCGTGCGCGCGTAGTCGATAAACGTCTGAGCGGGATCCACTCCGACGATCTCAGTTTCCTTGGTCGAATCCGCAATCGTCTTGACGAGTGCTCCTGTTCCGCAGCCGACGTCGAGTATCCTGCCGACGTCGCGAAGCCGCGCAAAACCCGTATAGAGCGGCGCAAGCCGGACGCTCCAGCGCCCCATCAGCTGCTCGTAGCCGATTGCGCTTGCAAACGTCTCAGCCATCGTTCCTCCCCGTTCCGCCGCGCGCAGGAGACACCTAACGTCCACGCCCACCGGCGCGCGCCGGATGGCGACTGATAAAGCGAAGGCATGCTGTTAGCCTGCTACGGCTGAGGGATCTGGAGATCACGGCAGATCTTTCGGGCAAGAAAGTCGTTGATCTCCCTGTGGCGCGGAACCGTGGAGGTACGGTTCGCAGCGCGATTCACATAAACGGTGTGTTTACCGCCTTCTCTAAGGAACTGACAGCCATGTCGCTCAAGGTGCCGAATAAGGTCATTGCGCTTCATGCCGCCCGAAGCGGAAAGTTCTCCCGGATGACTGTCTTCCCCTTCATCATCTCTTCAGCAAGCGTTCGATTAGCCTCGAGAACCAGCTCTACCGCTTCGGCAAGGTTCTCCCTCGCCTCCTCGATAGTGGCAGCTTGTGTATTAGCGCCTGGTAACTCCTCAACGAAGGCGATGTAGCCCTCGGGCACCTCTTGGAACACTGCCGTGAATTTCATCGCTAGCTCTTTCATCCGCCCAGTATAGCAAGGGCCGTTTTCATAGCAGGCTAACGTGTATTGGTTGACTTTTTAGTCGACAGATGTGGTGGCTTGCAAGCTGCCAAGTTGTAACAAGCCAAGCGATCCTCTTGTCCGCTCAGGACGTTACTCGCGGGGATACGCGAAGCAATGCTGCCTGTGGGCATCCGGTTTCTAGGGGCTGCGCTGGGAGAAGCTGCGCTCGAAGATGCTCTCGGCGATGCGGTTCTTGAGGATCTCGACGGAGCCGCCGGCGATCATCCAGCCGCGGCAGCGGCGCATGCAGTACTCCACCAGCGTCTCGCTCGAGTAGCCGGTTGCGCCCATGACCTGGAGGGCCTCGTTCGCCACCTCGAAGCCGGCCTGGTTGCACGCGGCCTTGGCGATCGCGGTTTCGTCGGTCGAGGGGAAGCCGCGGTCTGCGTTGGCAGCGGCGCGATAAAGGAGGAGCTGTGCCGCATCGAGCTTGATCTTCATGTCGGCGAACTTCCACTGCAGGCCCTGGAACTCGCATAGGAGCCGACCGAACTGCTTGCGCTGCATCGCCCACTGGCGCGCCGCCTCGAAGGCGTAACGGCCGAGCGCGAGCGAGCGCGATGCGTTCCCGATCCTCTCGACGTTGAAGCCCGAGATCTGCTTCTTGAAGCCGCCTTCGCCGAGCAGCACCATGTCCTCGGGCACCAGCACGTCGTCGAAGTGCAGCTCCGCCC
>DASRKB010000121.1:0-14615 GCA_035649175.1 Burkholderiales bacterium
CGTCCTGACCCCTTTTCCCTTCAAGTGTATTTCCCGTGCCCGTAGTCGTCCGCGCGGGCCTTGCCACGGAAGACGCGGTACGCATACACGGTGTAGCCGACGATGAACGGCAGCACGATCAGCGTCCCCACGAGCACGAAGGTGAGCGCGCTCGGGTGCGCCGCCGCCTCCCAGATCGTCAGCCGGTCGATGATCACGTAAGGGAATAGGCTGTAGGCGAGGCCGATGAAGGCGAGTACGAAGATCCCGATCGCGCCGGCAAACGGCTTCCAGTCCGAGCGGTTCAGGTTTTTCCAGATGAACCATCCGCAGTAGAGCGTGGCCGCCGGCAGCGCCATCAACCCGAACGTCCGCGGAAAGTCGAACCAGCGCTCGCGCACCGTCTCGCTTGCGAGCGGCGTGGCGAGGCTCACGAGCGCCACGCCGAGCGCGACCCAAGCGAGGCCCCAGCGCGCCCAGGCGATGCCCTTCTCCTGCAGCTCGCCCTCGCACTTGAAGATGATCCAGGTCGCGCCGAGCAGCACGTAGCCGCCGCACAGGCTCGCGCCCACCAGGATCGCGAAGAACCAGTACCCCGGTCCGGGCTCGAAGCCCATGATGTAGCGCCCGAGCATCAGCCCCTGCGCGAACGAGGCGAGCGTCGATCCCGCCCAGAAGAGCCAGTTCCAGAGATCGCGGTGCCAGCCCTCGGCCTTGATGCGCAGCTCGAAGGCGACGCCTCGCAGCATGATCCCGACCAGCATCGCCGCGACCGGGAGGTAGAGCGCCCCGAGGATCTCGCCGTGCGCGAGCGGGAAAGCGACGAGGAGCAGCCCGATGCCGAGCACGAGCCAGGTCTCGTTCGCGTCCCAGAAGGGTCCGATCGAGGCCACCATCACGTCCTGCTCCTCGCGCCCTGCGCCCGCCATCAGCATCCCGACGCCGAGGTCGTAGCCGTCCAGCACCACGTAGGCGAGGATCGCCACCGACATGAGGATCGTGAAGACGAGCGGGAGATCGATCATTTTCTCGCCAGGTGAGTGATGACGATCATGTAGGAAAGAAGCAGCAGCGTGTAGATCAGCACGTAACCGGTCAGGCTTGCGCCGACCTGCGCGCCGGTCGCCTCGCCGGCGGCTTCCGCGGTGCGCAGGATGCCGGTGACGAGCCAGGGCTGCCGGCCGATCTCGGTGACCAGCCACCCCGCGAGCACCGCGACCCATCCGGAGAAGGTCATCCCGGCAAACGCCCACAGCAGCGCGCGGGGCGGAGGGTTCTTCAAGAACTTCAAGCTTCCCCATGAAAGGAGCAGCATGAGGATTCCCATGCCGACCATCACGCGGAAGGCGACGAAGACGGGCATCACCGGCGGATGGTCGTCGCCGAACTCGTCGATGCCGAGCACCTCGCCGTCGGCGTCGTGCGTGAGGATGAGCGAGGCGAGCTTGGGCACCTCGATCGCGTAGCGGTTGGTGCCCGTCTCGTCGTCGACGAGCGCGAAGAGCACGAGCGGCGCGCCGCGCTGCGTTTCCCAGAGCGCCTCCATCGCCGCGATCTTGGCGGGCTGGTGCTGGAGCGTGTTCAGGCCGTGCAGATCGCCAACCACGATCTGGATCGGCACCAGCACCGCGGCGAGGTTCGCGCCAAAGCGCAGCGTCGCCTGCGCCGCCGCGTCCTCGGGCGCCTTGAGGAGCCGCCAGGCCGAAAGTCCCGCCACGACGAACGCGGCGGTGATGCCCGAGGCGAGCATCATGTGCATGAAGCGCACCGGGAACGATGGGTTGAAGATCACGCGCAGCCAGTCCTGCGCAATGAGCTCGCCCTGGGCATCGAGCATGTGCCCGGCCGGCGTGTGCATCCAGGAGTTGAGCGCGAGGATCCAGAAGGCCGAGAGCGTGGTGCCGACCGCGACGATGACGCCTGAGGCGATGTGGACCTTGGCCGGCACGCGGTTCATGCCGAAGAGCATCACCCCGAGGAAGGTGGCCTCGAGGAAGAAGGCGGTGAGCACCTCGTAGGCGAGAAGCGGTCCGGCGACATTGCCCACCGCGAGCATGTAGCCCGGCCAGTTGGTGCCGAACTGGAAGCTCATGGTGATGCCGGACACCACGCCCATGGCGAAGGAGAGCGCGAACACCTTCACCCACAGGCGGTAGCTCTCGAGCCACGCCGCCTCGCGCGTGCGCTCGTACTTGATGCGCATCCACACCAGGATCCAGGCGAGCCCGATGGTGATGCTCGGGAAGAGGATGTGAAAGCCGATGTTGAGCCCGAACTGGACCCGCGCGAGCAACAGGGCTTCATCCATGCGGTCTAATATACTGAGATTCCCCGAGGAGCCCCACCATGAAGCGCGTCGCGATTCTCGGCGGTGTCCGCATCCCCTTCGCGCGGGCCAACACCGCCTACCAGGAGTTCGACAACCAGGACATGCTCACCGCCGCCCTCAAAGGCCTGGTTGAAAAATTCGAACTGAGAAATCAACGGTTGGGCGAAGTCGCCGGCGGCGCGGTGATCAAGCACTCGCGCGACTGGAACCTCACGCGCGAGTCGGTGCTCGGCGCCGGGCTGCATCCGGAGACGCCCGCCTACGACCTGCAGCGCGCCTGCGGCACGAGTCTCTCGGCCGCCGCGCAGCTCGGCGCGCGCATCGCGCTCGGCGAGATCGACTGCGCGATCGCCTGCGGCGTCGACTCGGCGAGCGACATCCCGCTCGCCTATGGCCCGGACCTCCAGAAGACCATACTGAAAAGCTTCAAGGGGAAATCGTTCGCCGACAAGGCGCGCCCCTGGCTCGACCTGCGCCCGAGCCACCTGAAGCCCTGGCCGCCCTCGGTGGGCGAGCCGCGCACCGGCCTCTCGATGGGCCAGCACTGCGAGGAGAGCGCGAAGGAATGGAAGGTGACGCGCCAGGAGCAGGACGAGCTCGCCCTCGCGAGCCACAAGAACGCGGCGAAGGCGTGGAAGGAAGGCTTCTTCAACGACCTCGTGGTGCCCTTCGGCGACCTCAAGGCCGACAACAACATCCGCGCCGACACCTCGATGGAAAAGCTCGCGTCGCTGAAGACCGCGTTCGACCCCACGCCCGCGGGCACGCTCACCGCCGGCAACAGCTCCCCGCTCACCGACGGCGCCGCCGCCGTCCTGCTCGCATCGGAAGAATGGGCGAAGGCGCGGGGCCTGGAAGCCCAGTGCTACATCACCCACACCGAGACCGCCGCCGTGGATTTCGTCGGCATGGCCGGACCGAAGGAGGGCATGCTCATGGCGCCCGCCTACGCGGTGCCGCGCATGCTCGAGCGCGCCGGGCTCAGGCTCCAGGACTTCGACATCTACGAGATCCACGAGGCCTTCGCCGCGCAGGTGCTCTGCACGCTGAAGGCCTGGGAATCAGACGAATTCTGCGAGAAGAAGCTGAAGCGCCCGGCCCTTGGCGCGGTGCACCGCCCGACCCTCAACCCCAAGGGCTCGAGCGTCGCCATCGGGCATCCCTTCGCCGCCACCGGCGCGCGCATCCTCGCCACCCTCGCCAAGCAGCTCAAGGAAATGGGCTCCGGCCGCGGCCTCATCTCCATCTGCGCCGCCGGCGGCATGGGCGTCACCGCCATCCTGGAAAGGTAGATCGGGGTCAGACCCCGATCTTTTCCGATCTTTTTTCAAAAGGCGGCTGTGGTCGTCCCCGCGAAAGCGGGGACCCATTTTTAGCTTAGAACTGGAAGATCACCCCGACGCTGAGAAAGTCGATGTCGTCCTCGCCGGTGTCGTCGCCGCCCACGCTGGCGTAGCGCTGCCACTCCACGCGCAGCGAGGCCTGCTTGGTGAGATCGAAGCGTACCCCGGCGCCGAAGGTGAGGTCGGTGTTCGAGTCGCTCGCGGAGCCGGTGAGCAGTACCGTGTCGAGGCGCGCATCGACGTCGCCGCGATAGATGCCGGCCTTGCCGTAGAGCGAGAAGCGGTTGCCGAGTGGCAGCGTGCCCACGCCCACAACCTCGAACGCGGTCGCTTCCGCCGAGAACGTGCCGCCCGGCCCCCGAGCGCTCACTTCGCCCAGGTCGGTGTACGCGACCTCGACGGCGAGGTGCGGCGTGAATTCGTAGCCGCCCAGGATCTTGAAGCCGGTGTCGCTGTCGTCGCAGGTGATGCCCGGGCCGCTGATCTCGTCGCAGGAGTCGGCGTAGGAAGCCTGGCCAACGTGGCCACCGACGTAAAAGCCCTGCGCGACGGCCGGCGCGGCGAAGACCGCTGCGGATGCAAGAACGATCGCTCGTACCATGGTCCCTCCCTTGGAGATTGGCGTTCGATCATGCCTGGCGCGCCCGGCGCCAGGCAATCCCATGGTCGGGGGAGGCTCACTGCTACGGCGGGACACTGCGTTCATGCTGGCGTCCGGCCGACACGGCCGGTTTTCGCTGGGGGGGTTACGGCGATCCCCCTGAGGGAGTAACCTTGCCCCATGAATGCAATGATCCGAGTTCTTGGCGTCACCGCAGCGCTTGCACTGCCGGCTTCGGCGCTTTCCCAGGATAGGGCCCCGGCGCTGAAAGGGCACGACCCTGTGGCCTATTTCGTCGACGGCAAGCCGGTCAAGGGCACGGCGTCGCTCGTCTACGAGTTCGATGACAGCCGCTACTATTTCTCGAAGGTGAAGCACCGCGAGCTCTTCGCGGCTAACCCGGAGCGCTATGTGCCGCAGTTCTCGGGCCTGTGCACCGCGGGCCTGGCGAAGGGCATGCGAGCCGAGGCCAATCCCGGCGTCTGGAAGATCGTCGACGGCAAGCTCTACATCTTCTCCTCGGTGAGCGCGCGCGAGGCAGTCGACAAGGATCCCTCGCTGCTCGCCAAGGCGCACCAGAACTTCAAGGCGAGCAACTAGCTCAAAGCCCGGCTTTGCGAACTCCCGCCCGCGCCTTTTCCGCAAGGGCGGGGTCAACGAAGCGCTCGCCGAACGACGACGCGTCGAAGAATGGATTCAGCCGCTTCGCCTCGGCTGCGGCCAGCCGCGCCGGCTCCGTCTGCCCGAGCTCGGCGAGCGCCGCGGCCCTCACCGCCTGCAGGTCGGCGTTGACCGCCCCCGTGTACGTTTCGCACACCAGAACGGCCTCGGCCGGACGGCCCGCGAGGAAATGTGCCATGGCGAGATTGAAGGCCCGGAAGTTGGTCAGCCGCGGCTCGTAGCGGCGCGCCGTCTCGCTCGCGCGGATCGACTCCTCGAGGCGCCCGAGCCAGAGGAGCACGCCGCCGCGCTGGGTGTGCATGAACGCGTCGCTCGGGTTGAGCTGCAGGGCACGGTCGGTCTCGGCGAGCGCCGCCTGGTAGTTGCCGATGAACGAGTACAGGGCGCCAAGCACGGCGTGGGCGCGGGCGTTGCCGCCCGAGCGGTCATTGGCGAGCGCCGCACGCGCATGCTCTTCGGCGCGGCGCAGCGACTCCTCCGGGTGTTCGGTCCAGCCGTACGCCACGCGCTGCAGCTCGCCCTGCGCGAGCCACGCATGGACCTCGGCGTAGCGCGGCTCGAGGCGCAGCGCCCGGCCGAGGAGCTCGCGCGCCTCGCGATTGGGCGTGCGCTCGTAGCGCGAGAGCAGCTCGCGCGCGCGCAGCACGAGGTCGTAAGCTTCCATGCTCTCGGGCCGCATCGCCGCCGCGCGCTGCTGCTCGAGGCTCGCGAGCCTGACCGCGAGCGCGCCGGCGACGTTGCGCACGATACGGTCCTGGATGTCGAACAGCTCCTTGCCTGCGGCATCGTAGCGCTCTGACCAGAGCAGGCGCCCGCTCGCCGCCTCGCTCAGCTCCACGCCCACGCGCACGCGCCCTTCGGCCTCCCGTACACTGCCGCGCACGAGGTAGCGCACGCCGAGCTCGCGGCCGATCTGTTCCGGCGGGGTGGGCGCCGCCTTGTAGGGCTGCACCGCGCTGTGCGACATGACGCGCAGCTCCGAGAAGCGCCCCAGCGCGCTGATGATGTCCTGGGTGACGCCGTCGGTGAAGTAAGCGCGCTGGGGATCGCCGCTCTGGTTGGCGAAGGGCAGCACGGCGATCGTCGCGGGGGCGGCCTCGGCGGGTTGGCGGGCCCATTGCGCCGCCCACCACCCGCCCGCGAGCGCGGCGGCGGCGAGGAGGAGGGCGACCACGCTGCGCCGCGCCCCGGAAAAGCGCAGGCGCGCTGCCGGCTTCTCCCCGGAGAGCTCGATGCCGTAGATGCGTACCGGGCGCGCGATGTTCTTTACCTGCTGCTCGCCGCGGTCGACGAAGCGAAGAGGGAGCTTATCGCGCACCTGCTCGTAGGCCGCCGCGGATAGCGCCACGCTCCCGGGGTCGCAGGCGCTCTCCAGGCGCGCGGCGATGTTGACGCCGTCGCCGTAGATGCCCGCGCCGTCGACCAGCACGTCCCCGAGGTGGATGCCCATGCGAAATCGCATCCGCCTCGCCTCGGCGACGCCCTCGTCGAGCGCGGCGAGCTTGCGCTGCAGCTCCACCGCGCACTGCACCGCGGCCACCACGGACGAGAACTCCACGAGGATCGAGTCCCCGGGCGCGTTGACCACGCGCCCGCCGTGCGCCGCCGCGCGCTCGGCGAACAGCCGCCGGCGCTCCGTGAGCGCCTCCAGCGTCGCCCTATCGTCCGCCTGCATCAGCCGGCTGTAGCCGACGACATCGGCGGCGAGCACCGCTGCGAGGCGGCGCTCTGCGCCATCGCTTTGCATGCGCCCTAGTCTACCCAAGAGGCTCGCACGCTGAGCCTGCCGGCCTTGATAATCGGGCATGCTCAGCATCGAGGATCTCTTTTCCCGCCTGGAGGAAGGCCACGCCGCGGGCGTCACCGTCGTCACGCCGAACCGGCGCCTGGCGCAGGTGCTGAACCTCGAGTTCGATTCTCATCAAGCAAGCAGGAATCTGACGTCGTGGGAAGCGCCGGACATCCTTCCGTTCGGCGCCTTCGTCGAGCGCCTGTACGAGGACGCGCTCTATTCCGACCTCGGCGCCGAGTTGCCGCTCCTCCTCACGCGCGCGCAGGAGCAGCGCCTCTGGGAGGAGATCCTCGCCGATAGCGGCCTGCTCGCCGTTCCGCAGGCCGCCGCGCAATGTCGTGAAGCATGGGAGCTCGTCCACGCCTGGCGCATCGGCTCGGGCGCCGGCAACGAGGACGCAAAGGCTTTTTCCGCATGGAGCAGAGCCTACTCGGCGCGAACTCGCGGAGAGGTCGACGCCGCTCGCCTGCCGGATCTGATGCAGGGGTATCTGAAGGACCTGAAGACGCCCAAGCTCCTCGTCGCCTACGGCTTCGACGTCATGCCGCCCCAGACGCGCGCGTTTCTCGAGAAGCTGAATCGCGAAGACTGCAAAGCCTCTCCCGTCCCGGGGGCCTCGAAGCGCGCATCTTTCCCCAGCGCGAAGCACGAGCTCGAAGCCGCCGCAAGCTGGGCGCGCGCCCGGCTGGAGGAGGGCAAGGGCCGCATCGGCGTCGTGGTCCCGGACCTGCAGCGCCGGCGGAAGGAGGTCGCGCGCATCTTCTCGCGCGTCATGCGCCCGGGCTACAACCTTCCCGGCGCCCAGGCGGCCGCAGTGCCCTTCAATGTGTCTCTCGGCGAGCCGCTTACCGACTATCCCCTCGTCGAGACCGCGCTGGACCTGCTCGAGTTCTCCGGCCGGCCGGTGCCCTTTGCCACCGCGAGCCGGCTGATCCGCTCGCCCTTCCTCGGCGGCGCCGACAGCGAGCTCTCCGCGCGCGCGCGCCTCGACGCGAAGCTGCGCAAGAACCTCGATGCCGTCGTCTCGCTGCCGAAGCTGATCGTGTCCATCGACGGCGGGTTGAGGAAGGTTTTCGAGTCGATTTTTTCTCTTCCCTGGGAGAATCTGCGATCTGCGGGCGAATGGGCCCGGCACTTCTCCGCGGTGCTGGAAGCGTCCGGCTTCCCGGGCGAGCGCGCGCTCGACTCCGCCGAGTTCCAGGCGCGCGCCAAGTGGCACGAGACGCTCGGCGAATTCTCCAAGCTGGAAAGAGTGTCTTCGAAGCTGGATTTCTCCACCGCTTTCTCGGTTCTAAAACGGCTCTGTTCCGACACGCTCTTCCAGCCCGAGTCCCCGGAGGCGCCGATCCAGGTGCTCGGCGTGTTCGAGTCCGCGGGCCTGCGCTTCGACTGCCTGTGGGTGAGCGGGCTCACCGACGAGGCGTGGCCGCTCGCCGCGCGGCCCAATCCCTTCCTGCCGGTCGCGCTGCAGAAGAAGGCGGGCATCCCGCAGGCGAGCGCTGAAGCCTCTCTCGCGCTTTGCCGCCGGCTGACCGAGGAATGGGTCTCCGCCTCTTCTGAAGCAGTCTTTTCTTTCCCTGCCAAAGACGGCGATCGGGGCCTCGCCCCCAGCCCACTCATCCTCGCGGTGTCGGAAGGCGTGCTCGAGCTGACCACCTATCCGCGCTACCGGGACCTGCTTTTCGCCTCGAGAGATCTCTCCTCCTTCGAAGACGCGAAGGGCCCCCCAGTTTCCAAGCCCGCGGTGCGCGGCGGCACCAGGGTGTTCGCCGACCAGGCGGCCTGCCCCTTCCGCGCCTTCGCGCACTACCGCCTGCACGCGGACGGGCTCGAGGACCCCGCGCCCGGCCTCGATGCGCGCGACCGCGGCAAGCTGGTCCACGAACTGATGAAGAACGTGTGGGCGCAGCTGAAAAGCTCTTCCTCCCTCAAGGAAGACCTGACCCCGGCAATCACCCGCGCCGCCGAGGCGGCGATCAAGGAGGTCGGCATCGAGGGGCGCCTCGCGGCGCTCGAGCGCGCGCGCCTGGAGAAGGTGGCGCGCGAGTGGCTCGAGAAGGTGGAAGCGAAGCGCCGGCCCTTCCAGGTCGCGGCGCTCGAAGAGAAGCGCACGCTCCAGGTCGCGGGCCTCGAGCTCTCCGGCCGCATCGACCGCATGGACAAGGTCGGCGATGAATACGTCCTGATTGACTACAAGGGCGGCAACGTCTCCACGCGCCTCTGGGAGGGGCCCAGGCCCGAGGATCCCCAGCTCACCATCTACGCAACATCTTCTCCGGAGAAGCTTGCCGCAGTTACCTTCGCCCGCCTGAAGACCGGCGAGATGAAGTTCCTCGGCTACTCGAAGGAGAAGGATGTCCTTCCCGAGGTGAAGGCCGCCAAGTCCTGGTCCGACCTCCTCGCCGAGTGGAAGCGCGAGGCCGAGTCCCTCGGCGCCGCCTTCGCCGCCGGCGACGCGCGCGTCGATCCCAAGAACGATCTCGAAACCTGTAGGCTTTGCGACCTCCAGACCTTATGCCGGGTTTACGAAAAATTCTCCTAAGCCCAGACCGGGAAGCCTTTCGCCGATCGGGCGTAGCCGCCCCACAGGTCGAGCATCCTCTCCCGCCACGCAAACACCGGATCGTCCGGCTCGAGCAGGCGAATCGGCGACATGGCCCGCGCCCACATGAAAGGCCCGAAGAGCAGGTAGTCGGCGTACCCCGGCCCCTTCCCCGAGATGAAGGGGCTCTGCACGAGCACCGGCCGCACCGGCTCGAGCGCACCGCGGAAAGCGGCAAGCGAAGCCTTCGGGTCGGCGGCGTACCGCTCGAGCGTCATCCCGAAGCGCTTCTCCCGCGAGTCGCGGAAGTACGCCTTGTCCTTCTCGTGCAGGTGCGCGAAGAGGTCGAGCACGATCACCTTGAGCACCGCCGAATGGATCGCGCGGAACACCCACTGCTGGAAGAAGAGCGTGAGCGCCTGCGACTCCTTGCCCTCGAAGAGCGCCGGGCGCTGCGGGTAGGCCTCCTCGAGGTAGAGCGCGATGCTCCAGGAGTCGTGCACCGTGTGCTTGCCGTCGACGAGCACCGGCACGAGCCCCTGCCCGCTGAACGCGATCGCCTCCTTATCGGTGAAGCGCCAGGGCACGCTCTGGAACTCGAGGCCCTTGTGCTTGAGCGCCATCGCCGAGCGCCAGCAGTTGGGAGAAAAGCGCCGATCTTCCTCCGCGCCGACGAGGTCGTAGAGCTTGATTGCCATGACCAATAGTATCCCCCTTGAGGACGCCGCCGCCCGCGAGGCTGCCCTCGACCCGTCGCGCTCCTTCATCGTCCAGGCGCCGGCGGGGTCGGGCAAGACCGAGCTCCTCGTGCGCCGTTATCTCAAGCTCCTCGGCACCGTGCAGAAGCCCGAGGAGATCCTCGCTATAACTTTTACACGCAAGGCCGCCGCCGAGATGCGCGGCCGCGTGCTGAAGGAGATGGCGCCCGAGAACGCGCCGCGTCTGCGCATCGAGACCATCGACGCGCTGTGCGTCGCGCTCACGCGGCAGATGCCGGTCCTCTCGCGCTTCGGCGCCGCGCCCGAGATCATCGAGGACGCCACCGCGCTGTATCGGGAGGCCGCACTGCGGGCGCTGATGGAGCTCTCAGACCCCGCGGCGCACGTCCTCGCTCACGTCGACAACAACATCGACGCCGGCGCCGCGCTCGTCGCCTCGATGCTCGCGCGCCGCGACCAGTGGCTGCGCAAGACCGGCAATCCACCAACTCGGGGTGATCTAGAAAAATCACTTCAAGCGGAAAGGCAGCGCCTGCTCTCTCGCGCCCGCGCCCTCGACCCCCGCGCCTCGCCCGACTTCGCCGAGGAGGTCCTCACCAAAGATGGGGGTTACAGAAAAAAGGCTCCATATCCTGGCGTCGTGGGCAACGAAGAGCTCCGCCTCGCCCTCGTCGCCCTGCGCCGCATGCCGCCCGAGCGCTACAGCGACGCGCAGTGGGAGGTGCTTCAGGCGATCGTCGAGCTCCTGCCGCGCGCGGTCGCGCACCTGAAGCTCGTCTTCGCCGAGCGTGGCGAGGCCGACTTCACCGAGATCGCGCAGGGCGCCGTGCGTGCGCTCGGCGAGCCCGACGCGCCCACGGACCTTCTCCTCACGCTGGATCACCGCATCCGCCACATCCTTGTCGACGAGTTCCAGGACACCTCGATCTCCCAATGGGAGTTGCTCGAGCGCCTGACGGCGGGATGGGAAGCATCGGATGAGAAGCGAGGCTCCGACCGCACGCTTTTCCTCGTCGGCGATCCGATGCAGTCCATCTACCGCTTCCGCGAGGCGGAAGTGGCGCTCTTCCTGCACGCGCAGCGCGCGGGTCTTGGCGGCGTGAAGCTCGAGCGCCTCACCCTCACCACGAACTTCCGATCGGACGGGCCCCTCGTCGCCTGGTTCAACGACGCCTTCCGCCGCATCCTGCCCGAGGAGGCCGACGAGTCCTCCGGTGCCGTCCCATACTCGCCTTCCTCGGCCCACCCCGACCACAAGGGCGGCGCCGATCGCCCGGTCGAATGGCACGTCTTCGCCGACCGGGAGAGCGAAGCGAAGAAAGTGGTCGAGCTCGCCCGTGCCGCCGGGAAGAAGGCCGCGATCCTCGTGCGCCGCCGCGACGCGCTCGCCGCCATCGTCCCAGCGCTGCAAGCCGCCGGCATCCGCTACCGCGCCATCGAGATCGAGCACCTCGGCGAGAAGCAAGTGGTGCAGGACCTCTACGCCCTCGCTCGCGCTCTCACTCACCTCGGCGACCGCGTCGCCTGGCTCTCGCTCCTCCGCGCCCCCTGGCTAGGTTTGTCTCTCAACGAGCTGCACCAGATTTGCGGTCATGACCGCTTCACCACCATCTGGGAGCTGATCAAGAACAACCTCTTCCTCGAGCGCTTCACCCGCGTCCTCGCCCCCGCGATCGCCAACCGCGGCCGCGGCACCCTGCGCGACCGCGTCGAGGGTGTCTGGCTGGCGCTGGGCGGCCCCGCCTGCGTCGAGAACGAGACCGACCTCGAAGACGCCGAGATCTTCCTCGACCAGCTCGAAAAGCTCGAGCACGCCGGCAACATCGACTTCGCTGCCCTGGAGGAAAGCCTCGACAAGCTCTACGCCTTGCCCGACGTCCACGCCACCGAGGACGATCTCCAGCTCCTCACCATCCACAAAGCCAAGGGCCTCGAGTTCGATACCGTCATCGTCCCCGGCCTCGACCTGCAAAGCGGCCGCGACGATACCCCGCTCTTCCTGTGGAAGGAACAGGTCGTCACCGACCCCACCGACCCCCACGGCAGCGCCGGCCTCCTCCTCGCCCCCATCAAGGCCACCGGCTCGGACGACGACCCCGCCTACGACTACCTCCGCCGCCTCGACCGCGACGCCGAAGACACCGAGGCCTCGCGCCTCCTCTACGTCGCCGCCACCCGCGCCGCCAAGTGCCTGCATCTCCTCGCGTGCGCCAAACGCGACGAGGAGGGCGCCATCCGCCAGCCCCACAAGCGCTCGCTCCTCGCCCGCGCCTGGCCAGTCGCGGAAGAAATCTTCAATGAGGCCGGCCTTCCTCCGACAACGCCCGAACCCACCGCGCAGGCGGAGATCTTCAAGCTCAAGCGCCTTTCGCCGAGTTACGTGGTCCCTGTGCCTCCGTCACCCGTCCGCTGGACCGCGCCGGAGCAGGGCCGCGACGAGGAGCAGGAGATCGAATTCTCTTGGGTCGGCGAAACCGCGCGCCACGTCGGTACCGTGGTGCACCGTTGGCTCCAGCGCATCGCGGAGGATGAGTTACGCGGTTGGGATGAGCGGCGCGTTACTTCGCTAGCGCCTCAATTCACTAAGGAGCTCCAGCGCCGAGGCGTTCCGCCCGCTGACCTAAAGCGCGCTTCTGAGCTTGTCTCCAGGGCTCTCACGGCGACCCTCGCCGACGAACGCGGCCGCTGGACTCTCAGCCCTCACGCTGAAGCGCGAAGCGAGCTGCGGATGCGCGTGCGTTCCGCCACAGGCACCCGCACGCTGATCATCGACCGAGTGTTTCAAGCGGCCGACGGGGTGCGCTGGGTAGTGGACTTCAAGACCAGCCGGCACGAAGGCGCGAATTCCGAAGCATTCCTCGATGCTGAGCGTATTCGCTATGCCACTCAGCTGGACTCCTATGCCGCAGCATTGGGGGGCGCGAATCGGGGGCTTTACTTTCCGCTGCACTCGGGTTGGCGAACTTAGTAATCATCGAGTTCGGCGCTCCGACGATCGCATTTGTGCTGCTATGCCGTTCTCACTTCGAATCATGGTTCGATGGAGGCGGCGCAACTCTTGATTAGCGAAGGGGGAGTGGTGTGAATCAACGCGTGCACATCCACGACGCTCGCACTCCTCAAGAAGCTCGCCGCTTGGAGGATCGCGTGCGGCGTCGCGCGCTCTAGCGAGGCATGAGCTGCCCTGACGCGACCTCCTACAGCGGCTTCGCCGACTTGGCGAAGCACCAGGCTAAAGGGACGGACTACCGGATCGTTGCTCTTCCGCGCGAGCACAGTCGTATTGCAGTTGTAGCGCCGCACGGCGGAGGCATTGAGAGAAGAACATCGGATATCGCCCGCGCTATGGCTGGCCAGGATTTCAATCTCTACCTTTTCGACGGGCTCCGGCCGGCTGACAACTATAGATGTCTGCACCTGTGCAGCCATCGGTTCGACGAACCGAAATGCCTGGGATTGATTTCGCGCTGCCAAGCTGTGGTGGCCATTCACGGATGCGGAGGGAGCGAGGAAAAAGTCCTATTGGGAGGACTTGATGTGTCGCTGAGGGACCGAATTGCTTCGGCGCTGCGCGACGCGAACGTGCGAGCGGAAACAGAGGGCATCCCTTCCCTGGCATAGACCCGCTGAACGTGTGCAACCGGGGCGCCTCCAGAATGGGTGTGCAAATAGAGTTAACGGCGGCTATACGGGCATCCGCACAAGAAGGGCGGGTGGTGGACGCCGTGCGCTCCGTACTACGTCGAGCCGATGAACCTAGCGGCCGCGCTATTTGAAAGCGTGGGACCGAGGACGCAGACGGGGTCCTGCAGCACAAGAGGAGCGGCGCCGGAGTCGCAATGGGGAGGAGAAAGCTACCCCGGCGCCGCTCAAGCTCCTGTTAGGTACCCGCGGTGCTGGGAGCGGCGGGCCGTGAGGCGGTGAGGGTGTACCAGTCGATGCGGCGGGTGAGGATCATCACGAACGCGAGCAGGCCGAAGAGCAGCAGCGAACCACCGAGCAGCGAGTAGTCCTCCGCCTTGAGGAGGGCGTAGAGCATCGCGTAGAGGGCGGTGAGGGCGGCGCCGAAGCTGGTGCCCAGGAGTGCGCTGCGCAGGACGCGGATCAGGTAGCCGGAGATGAGGCCGACGCAGGCGGCGGTGGCGATGGCATAGGCGAGCGTGAAGTCGATGTGCTCGCTCAGCGCCGTGAGGAGGAGGAAGAACATCGCGAGCGCGAGGCCGACGAGAGCGTACTGGATTGGGTGGAGCGGCAGGCGGCGCAGGAGCTCGACGAGGATGAAGGCGGCGAACGTGAGGCCGATGAAGAGGAAGCCGTACTTGGAGGCGCGCTCGAGCTGCTGGTAAAGCCCGGCGGGCTCGATGAAGCTCACGGCGAGCTCGTGCCGCGCAGCGGTGCCGGGCGCGGCGTACTGGGAGACTTTCCACTCGGCCGAAAACCCTTGCGCGGTGATGTCGTGCTTGAGTGGGAGGAAACGGCCGATGAAGGAGGGGTGCGGCCAGTCGGAGCGCATGCTGACGGTGGTGTTGGAGCCGAGCGGCGCGACGGCGAGGGCCTCGGAGCCGGCGAGCTCGATCGAGAACTTGAAGGCGAGGGTCTGGGGCTGGGTGCTCGCCGCGCGCAGGGCGG
>DASRKB010000122.1:0-7152 GCA_035649175.1 Burkholderiales bacterium
GGAGGCGGCGCTCGCGCACAGCGCGGGCCCGGCGCGCGCGGCGATCCTTCTCGGTGCGACGAGCACCCCGCCCACGGAATTCTTCACCCGCCCGCGCTCGGTGCTGGTTACGCTGCAGAACGCCTTCTTCGCCCTATTCCACGAGGGCTTCGAGGAGGCCGTGGTGCGCACCGTCGGGCAGGGCGGCGCTGCCGGCACGAACGGCGCGATCGTGGGCGCCCTGCTGGGCGCCGCGCATGGGCGCGCCGCGGTTCCCTCGCGCTGGATCCTGTCGGTGCTCGCCTGCCGGCCGATCGCCGAGGCCGGTGCCCTGCGTCCGCGGCCGATGGACTACTGGCCCGACGACGTGCTCGAGCTCGCCGAGGCGCTGCTTCTATCCTGAGGAAAACCTAGTCGTACTTGGGCGGCGTGGCGCCACAGCGGCGCAGGTCGTCGTCGGTCATCACCGGCTTGATCACGCAACCGACCTGCTCCGCCTTGACCCGGCGCAGCACTGGCGCTTCCACCGGCGCCAGCGGGGGCGACTCGGCGGCCGGCGCGGCCGCGGGCTCCTTCATCGTGGCGGGTGTCCCGGCCGCCGGCGCGGCCTCCTTGGTGTCCTTCGGCGCCTGCGCGAGAGCCACCGGCGCGGCAAACCCGGCAACCAGCGCGACTGCGAGCGAAATTCCCAGGATCTTCATGGTGATCCCTCCCTTGGGTGCATTGTATGCTCCGCCCTTCCCATGCGTGTCCAGGTACTAATTATCGGCGCGGGCCCCGCCGGCCTGCTCCTGGGCCAGTGGCTGCTGCGCGAGGGCATCGACGCGGTGATCGTCGAGAACCGCTCGAGCGAGTACGTACTGGGCCGCATCCGCGCCGGCGTGCTGGAGAGCGCCACCGTGGCGCTCCTCGAGCGCCTGGGCGTGGCCGGCCGGCTGCATGCCGAGGGGCTGGTACACGAGGGATTCGACCTCGCGTTCGCCGGCGGGCGCCTGCGCGTCGACCTCGCGGGGCTCACCGGCCACAGCGTCACCGTCTACGGCCAGACCGAGATCACCAAGGACCTCATGGACGCGCGCCGCGCCGCGGGCGGCAAGACCTTCTACGAGGCTTCGGACGTCAGCATCGAGGATTTCTACACGGACAAGCCTTCCGTGAGATGGAAGCACGAGGGGGAAACCTTCGAGGCCGAATGCGACTTCATCGCGGGGTGCGACGGGTTCCACGGCGTCTCGCGCGCCTCGGTGCCGGCCTCGGCGATCCAGCTCTACGAGCGGGTCTACCCGTTCGGCTGGCTGGGCGTGCTCTCCGACACCCCGCCGGTGCACGAGGAGCTCATCTACGTCTCGCACGAGCGCGGCTTCGCGCTCTGCAGCCAGAGGAGCCGCACGCGCAGCCGCTACTACGTGCAGTGCCCGCTCTCCGAGCAGGTGGACGAGTGGCCCGACGAGCGCTTCTGGGCGGAGCTGCGCCGGCGGCTTCCCGGGGACGCCGGGCAGCGCCTCGCCACCGGGCCCTCGATCGAGAAGAGCATCGCGCCGCTGCGCAGCTTCGTGGCCGAGCCGATGCGCTTCGGGCGGCTCTTCCTCGCCGGGGACGCCGCGCACATCGTTCCGCCCACCGGCGCCAAAGGCCTCAACCTCGCGGCGAGCGATATCCATTATCTTTCCCAGGGAATCATCAATCACTATCGCGGAGATCCCTCCGACCTGGAGAACTACTCGGCAAGAGCACTTTCCCGCGTCTGGAAAGCGGAGCGTTTCTCGTGGTGGATGACCAAGCTCCTGCACCGCTTCCCGGAAGAGGGCGAGTTCGGCCGGCGCATGCAGCTCGCCGAGCTCGAGTACATCGCCGGCTCGCGCGCGGCGCAGACCGCGCTCGCGGAAAACTATGTCGGCTTGCCTTACTGAGTTCGTGAGCTCGGGGTCAGACCCCGATCTTCACGGAGTTCGGGGTCAGACCCCGATCTTTTGGAGGGGATGATGGAACGAAAGAACATCCAGCCCGAAGCGCTCTACAAGCGCGCGGTCGGCGGGCACACGCTGTACTCGTACGTGGTGACGGTGAAGGGCGGGCGGCTGGTGTTCATCTCGGGGCTGCTCGCGCGCAACCAGGCGGGCGACATCGTCGGCAAGGGCGACATGGGGAAGCAGATCGAGCAGGTGGGAGAGAACCTGCGCCTCGCGCTCGAGGCGGCCGGCGCGAGGCTCGAGGACCTGGTGCGCACCACGACCTACGTCACCGACATCGACGAGTTCTTCCGGCACGTCGAGGTGCGCATGCGCTACTTCGGCCCGGCGCTGCCCACGAGCACCACGGTCGAGGTGCGCCGGCTCTCGCACCCGGACTTCATGGTCGAGGTCGAAGCCTTCGCCGCGATCGAATGACCGAGTCGCGCTGGCTCGCCGAATTCGCCGCGGCGCTCGGCCGCGGCGACATCGAGGCCGCCTCGCGGCTCTTCGAGCCCGAGGGCTTCTGGCGCGACCTCGTCGCGTTCACCTGGACCCTCAAGACCTTCGAGGGCCGGGACCAGATCAAGGCGATGCTCGCCGCGTGCCTCGAGGCGACGAAGCCCTCGGCGTGGCAGCCGCGCTGCGTTGCGTCGAAGGGCGAATTCTGGTTCAGCTTCGAGACCGCGGCCGGCCGCGGCATCGGGCACCTGCGCCTGCGCGAGGGCAAGGCGTGGACGCTGCTCACTGCGCTGCTGGAGCTGAGGGGCTTCGAGGAGAAGAGCGGGCACTCGCGCGAGCGGGGCACGGAGCACGGCGTGCTGCCGGAGCGGAAAAGCTGGCTCGACCGGAAGCTCGAGCGCGAGCGGCGCTTCCTCACCGGCGAGCGTCAGCCCTACGTGCTCATCGTGGGAGGCGGCCAGGGTGGCATCGCGCTCGCCGCGCGGCTCCAGCGGCTCGAGGTGCCCACGCTCGTCATCGAGAAGAACGCGCGCGCGGGCGACTCCTGGCGCAAGCGCTACAAGTCGCTCTGCCTGCACGATCCGGTGTGGTATGACCACATGCCCTACCTGCCGTTTCCCGACCACTGGCCGGTGTTCAGCCCGAAGGACCGCATCGCCGACTGGCTCGAGATGTACGTCAGGGTCATGGACCTCGACTACTGGACCTCGGCGGAATGCGTGGGCGCGAGCTTCGCCGAGGACGGATGGATGGTGAAGGTGCGCAAGGAAGGGCAGGCGCTCCTCCTCAAGCCCACGCACCTCGTCCTCGCCACGGGCATGTCCGGCGTGCCGAACATGCCCGAGCTTCCCGGCCGCTCCTCGTTCTGGGGCGCGGTGGAGCACTCGAGCGTGCATCCCGGGGGCGAGGGCTGGCGCGGCAAGCGCTGCGTCGTGCTCGGCTCGAACAACTCCGCGCACGACATCGCCGCCGATCTCTGGGAGCACGGCGCGGAGGCGGTGACCATGATCCAGCGCTCGCCCACCGTGGTGGTGCGCTCCGAGATGCTGATGGAGCACGCCTGGGGCAAGCTCTACTCGCAGGAGGCGCTGGAGTCCGGGATCACCACCGAGATCGCCGACCTCACGCTCGCCGCGACGCCCTTCCGCCTGCTGGCGGAGATGCAGAAGCCGGTCTACGAGAAGATCCGCGAGCTCGATGCCGAGCTCTACGCCGGCCTCGATCGCGCGGGCTTCCGCTATCACTTCGGCGAGGACGGCTCGGGCCTGCACTCGATCTACCTGCGACGCGGCGCGGGCTACTACATCGACGTGGGCGCCTCGCGGCTCGTGATCGACGGCCGCATCAAGCTCGTGCATGGAACCGTGGAAGGCCTCGCCGACGGCAAGCTCGTCCTGTCGGACAAGACCCGGATCCCGGTCGACCTGGTCGTGTGCGCCACCGGCTACGGCTCGATGAACGGCTGGGCGGCGAAGCTCATCTCGCAGGAGGTCGCCGACAGGGTGGGCAAGTGCTGGGGGCTGGGGTCCGACACGAAGGGCGACCCCGGGCCGTGGGTCGGCGAGCTGCGCAACATGTGGAAGCCGACGCAGCAGCCCAACCTCTGGTTCCATGGCGGCAACCTCATGCAGTCGCGCCACTACTCGCTCTACCTCGCGCTGCAGCTCAAGGCGCGCTACGAAGAGATCCCGACGCCGGTCTCCTTCCTCGACCCGGTGCATCACCTTGCATAAGAAGCTGCTCGACGCTTACAGGGATTCCGACTACGTCGTCTTCGGCGATCCGGCGCTCGTGCTGCGGATCGGCGAGCCGAGCCCGCGCCTCGACCGCATCCTCGAGGTGCACGGCGCCCCGTGCGCGGCGTTCCTCACCGCGGCCAACCCGGGGAGCGAGCCGCGCGGCGCGGCGCAGAACCTCGAGGCGATGGCCGCGCTCGACGGCATGCTCGCCGCCGCCGGCTACCCGCGCTATCCGGGCGAGGGCCGCGCCGCCGACGGCTCCTGGCGCGAGCCGAGCGTCCTCGCCGTGGGCATCTACCGCGAGAACGCCGAGGCGCTCGGGAAGCTCTTCGGCCAGAACGCCGTGGTCTTCATCGAGAAGGGCCGCCCCGCCGAGCTTCTGCCTCTTTGATCGCCCGCCACACCCGCTCGGGGGTGGCGGGCATGTCGAACTCGCGGATGCCGAGCGCGGAGAGCGCGTCGACAATCGCGTTCATCACCGAGGTGAGGGCGCCGGCGCAGCCCGCCTCGCCGCAGCCCTTCACGCCGAGGGGATTGGTCTTCGCCGGTACCTCGTGGCTTGCGACCGTCATCGCGGGCGAGTCCGAGGCGCGCGGCATGGCGTAGTCCATGAACGAGCCGGTGAGGAGCTGGCCCTCGGCGTCATGGCGCGTGTCCTCCATCAGCGCCTGGCCGATGCCCTGCACCACGCCGCCGTGGATCTGCCCCTCGACGAGCATCGGGTTCACGATCGTGCCGAAGTCGTTCACCGCGGCGTAGCGCGCCACCTCCACCTTGCCGGTCTCGGGGTCGATCTCGACCTCCGCCACGTGGCAGCCGTTCGGGAAGGCGGACTGGATGACCTCGGTGACATGGCTGACGCTCAGGTCTTTCTTCCTCGCCAGCTCCAGCAGCCCGATGCTCCGGTCGGTCCCGGCGACCACGAACCTTCCGTCCACGAACTCGACGTCCTTTTCCGAGACTTCCAGTTCATGGGAAGCGACGACACGGCCTTTCGCGATGACCTGGTCGGCCGCCTGCGAGAAGGCGCCGCCGCTCATGAGGAGCGAGCGCGAGCCGCCGGTGCCCGCGCCGAAGGCGAGCTGGTCGGAGTCGCCCTGCACGAGGCGCATCTTCTCCATCGGGATGGCGAGGCGCGTCGCCACCACTTGCGCGAACGCGGTGGCATGCCCCTGCCCGAAGTCGAGGGTGCCGGTGAAGAGCGTGAGCGAGCCGTCCTTCTCGAAGCGGATGCCGCCCGACTCCTTGTTGGGCGGCGAGGTCGCCTCGAGATAGCTGCCGATGCCAAGCCCTCGCAGTTTTCCGTTCTTCTTCGATTGCTCTTTGCGGGATGGAAAATTCTTTACGTCTGCCTCTTCCAGCGCCCGGCGCAGGACCTCGGTGAACTCGCCCGAGTCGTACACCTGGCCCGAGGGCGCGCTCCAGGGCATCTCCTCGGGGCGCACGTGGTTGCGCCGGCGCAGCTCGAGCCGGTCGATGCCCATCTGCGCCGCGGCCTCGTCGACGAGCCGCTCCATCCAGTAGTTCGCCTCGGGCCTGCCCGCGCCGCGGTAGGCGGACACGGGCGTGGTGCTGGTGAAGACGAGCTTGGTCGACACCTCCTGCAGCGGCGTGCGGTAGACGCTGATCGAGTTCTTCACCTGGTTGTTGGTCGGCATCTGCGGCGCGGTGGTGCCGAGGTAGGCGCCGACGTTGCCGGTGCCGGTGAGCCTGAGCGCGAGGAAGTGGCCGTCCTTGTCGAGCGCGAGCTCGGCGCGGAAGCGCTGGTCGCGGCCCTGCTGGTCGGCGAGGAAGGACCCCGAGCGGTCGTTCGTCCACTTCACCGGCCGGCCGAGCGCCCGCGCGGCGTGCGCGAGGCAGACGTACTCGGGGTAGATCGAGCCCTTCATCCCGAAAGAGCCGCCGACGTGCGGCGTGAGCATGTGCACCTTGTCCTGCGCGATGCCCAGGATGTCGGCGAGCTGGTTCCGCATGCCGAACACGCCTTGGCCGGGCGCGATGAGCGTGAAGCGGCCGCTTGCCGCTTCGTATTTCGCGATCGCCGCGCGCGGCTCGATCGGCGCCGCGACCATCCGGGTCGCTTTCAGATCGAGTTTTACAGTGTGCGATGCAGAAGCAAAGGCGGCGGCCACCTTCTCGCGATCCCCATGGTGGAAGTCGCAGGCGACGTTGCCCGGCACGTCGTCGTAGAGCTGCGGCGCGCCCGGCGCGAGCGCCTCGGCCGCGGTGGTCACGGCGGGCAGCGGCTCGATGTCGACCTCGACCGCCTCGGCCGCATCGCGCGCCTGCAGGGCGGTCTCGGCCACCACGCAGGCGATGGGATCGCCGACGAAGCGCACCTTGTCGGTCGACAGCGAGCGGCGCGCCGGGTTCTTCAGGTTGGGAAGCTGGATGAAGCTCTTGTGCGTGCCGTAGGCGGCGAGGTCCTTGCCGGTGTAGATCGCGAGCACGCCCGGCATGCTCCTCGCGCTTTCAATGGCTATGTTCTTGATGACGCCGTGCGCGTGCTGGCTCCTCACCATCCACGCGTAGGCCTGCCGCGGCTCGTTCAGGTCGTCGGTGTAGCGCCCCTCGCCCTTCAGAAGGGCGGGATCCTCGAGGCGCTCGCGCCACTGGCCGATCTCGGACTTCATGCGCGCTATGCTAAATGGGGTCAGACCCCATTTTTCTCATCTCGCCAGGGAGGTTCGCATGATCCACGTCGTCGCCCTCATCACCGCCAAGCCCGGCAAGCGGGCGGAAGTGCTCCAGGTGTTCAACGCCAACGTCCCCGCCGTGCGCGCCGAGAAGGGCTGCATCGAATACGGCGCCGCCGTCGACGCCCAGCCCGCCCTGCCGATCCAGACCAACCACGGCGACGACACCTTCGTGGTCATCGAGAAATGGGAAAGCCTCGAGGCGCTCAAGGCCCACGCCGCCGCGCCGCACATGGCCGCCTACGCCGCCAAGGTCAAGGACCTCCTCGCCGCCCGGGTCATCCACATCCTCCAACCCGCCTAAATCGGGGTCAGAGCCCGATTTCC
>DASRKB010000123.1:0-63449 GCA_035649175.1 Burkholderiales bacterium
GGGCGCCTCGCGAGCGCCGCGGAAGTCGCGCATGCAAGCCTGCTCGCCTCGCGCCATTCGCACGATGTAGTGGCGCTCGCGCTCGCGGGCTCGACCGCGCAGTCCTACTTCGCGCTGCGCTCGCTCGACGCGCAGCTCGCGGTGCTCGACAAGACCCTCGCGCTGCGCCGCGAGTCGCTTGCCATCGCGCGCGTGCGCGCCGACGCGGGTCTCGCCTCGCAGCTCGACGTGTACCAGGCCGAGGGCGCGCTCGCCGACGCGCAGGCGCAGCGCCGGGAGATCGCCCGGCAGCGCTCGCTCGCCGAGCGGCTGCTCGCCCAGCTCGCCGGCCGGCTGGACCTCAAGCTCGTCCCGGCGGATCTCTTCGCGCTGCCGCTTCCGCCCCTGCCGCCCGCCGGCCTGCCCTCGGCGCTGCTCGCCCGGCGCCCGGACATCCAGTCCGCCGAGGCAGCCCTCATCGCCGCCAACGCGCAAATCGGTGTGGCGCGCGCCGCGCTCTTCCCCACGATCTCGCTCACCGCCTCAGTCGGCGCGCAGAGCGCGGAGCTCGCGCGGCTCGTCGAGAGCGGAGCGGGCGTATGGTCGCTCGGGCTGAGCGCACTCTGGCCGATCTTCGATGGAGGCCGGCGCGAGGCGCGCGTCGAGCAGACGGAGGCGCGCCGCGCCCAGGCGCTCGCCGGCTACCAGCGCTCGGTCGAGACGGCGTTCCGCGAGGTATCCGACGCGCTCGCGAGCGTCGCCGCGGCCTCGGCGGCGGAGGCGGACCTCGCCGCGCGGGTCGACGCGGCGCACGCTGCCCTGGGGCTCTCCGACGAGCGCTATCGCGCCGGCTACTCTCCCTACCTCGAGGTGCTCGACGCGCAGCGGACCGCAAACGAGGCAGAGCTCGCCTTCGTGCGCAACCGCCAGGCGCGGCTCGCCTTCAGCGTCGACCTGATGAAAGCCCTCGGCGGCGGCTGGGCGCCGTCGCCCTAGAACAACGTCCCGAAGAGGAAGTCGCCCACCGACTGCACCGGGCCGAGAGGGGTGCGCGTCTCCGCCTGCTCGAGGATCGAGGGCTGCCCGCCGGTGAGCTTGTAGATCACCACGCCGTCCTTCACCAGGATGAGGCCGTTGAATTTCCAGCCCGCCGTGTGCGTCTCGCGCCGGAAGCCGAGGAAGTCCAGCCAGAAGCTGCCGTTGCGGTGCTTGCGCAGCGACTTCTGCGTGACCTCGTAGCCCCAGCAGCCGATCTTCGCCGACACGCATTCGCGCACGCCCTGGTCGAGATCGGATACCCCGACCGACTGGTTGAGGAGAAAGCGCCGCAGCACGTCCGAGTAGTTGAGGATGGCGATGTTCGGATTGACCCCCGGATCGAGGTTCAGCGCGGGAAGCTCAGCGAGCGTCGTTTTCCCCGGCCTGATGCGGTCGAATGCCTCTTGCGCCTCGTGGTAGCTCTTCCATGGGCTTGCGGTCGCTTCCTCGGAGCGCGGCAGCATCGATGAGCAGCCGCAGACGAAGCACAGGAGCAGGGAACCTGTCACCCGAAGCATCATGGACGCCACTATGTGCGCTGTGGGCGACAACCGCACTGCGAGCCGCCGCCTGCACGCTAGTCCGACCGGGCGTCAGGCGCAGTCTGTAGCGCGCTGTCGACGGCGCTTTGCGGGCTCCAGTGACAGCGCGCAGCGCCGAAAAGGCGTACGGTTCGCGCCATGGCGTACAGGGACCTCGACGACGCGCGCCGCCACCATGCGGCGCTGAAGATCCTCATCCTGCGTCACACCAGTGGTCAGGCGGATCTGCGCGCTGTGACGCAGCTCGTCGAACTCGCCCGAGGCGCGGAGGACGCGGTGAACGACGGCTATTGCCGGGAGAAGATGCGCCTGGTCGCCGAGTACGGCGCGGAGCTGCTCGCGCACGCCGAGCACGCGCGCTGGCAGCGTCCGTCCATCTCGGGCGAGCAGTTCCTCAAGCAGCAGGTGCTGAACGCGCTCGAGCTTTTCCAGAGCCGCCTCTACAGCATCGAGGCGATGCGCCGGGCGAGCGCCCGGCATTCACTCGCCGGCTTCCAGTTTTCGCCGAGATAGCCATGGCCGGGAAATCGATCAAGAACAAGCGTAAGTACAAGGCCCTCAAGCGCAAGGGCATGTCCAAGAGCCGCGCGGCGCGCATCGCGAACGCGGGAAAGTCCGCCAGCAGGAAAGGCGGCCGCAAGGGCGGCAAGAAAAAGTAAGGCTGCACGCTCTGACGTTGCGCCGTCGGAGCGCTTCGGGGTCATGTTCGATTGGTGCTGAGGAACCGACGCTCGGACAATGGTGTTGTCCATTCCGAAGTTCGCTATGCGCCGAGCGGTGCCGTCTTGGGACTGGCGGCGCGCAAATCGATGAGTCCGACTGTGCTTGCGAGGGCGGTTCTCGCCGCGCTGGCCAGCTTTGGATCAAAAAAAAAGCCCGGTCGGTTGATCGGGACCGGGCATGTGACCAGCGAAGCCTGGAGGAGGAGTGACTCGCTGGGTGCTGAATCTTGAGAACGCTTACCCCGACTCGCTATGAGATTGCGGCAATCGCTTTGGTCGCCATCGTCGCGGCCGCCAGGCTCACCAGGAAGACCGTCGGGATCATCAGCGCTATGAACTGAAGGTATTCTCTGATTCGTTCCATCGCATCCTCCTAGTCTCGACGCCAAGGTAGCCCGAAACGCGTCGCGAGGCTGCGCCGTACGGCAAGATCGCGGTGTGCGAAATTCACCTCAGGGGCCGAAGGTGGAGGACTATCGGCTTCGGGGTGAGACTAGACTAGGTCGCATGGTCGCTGCCGAGGAAGGGTTCGGAGCGACTTATAACACTCGAGGGCCTCGACCTAACGGTGCCTTGGAAGGTCGCGGCTTAGGCCCCCCTGGATCTCCCCGGCTCGGTTCCCCAAGGCCCTAGCGCGGTCAGCGCGGGCGCGCTCGGGGTGCGGGCGCCCAAAAAAAGGGAGGCAGCCCGCCTCCCCTTCTCGTAGCAGTTTGATTACTTCTTCGGCGCCGGGCACTTCACGTCTTTGCCATCCACCTTGACCATGTCGCCGGCCTTCTTGCCCTTGCAGGCGGCGGCAACCTTATCTGCGCTTTGCGCGTAAGCGACCGGGGAAACGGTTGCCACTGCGAAGGCGGCGGCGAAAACAGCACTAATTAGCTTGCCCATGCTTAGTCTCCTGGTTGGGTGTTTCAGTAAACGACCGAACACTCGGTCAACGCTCATAACGGCCGAGCAGGACGTATGGTTGACCAAAACGTCAAAAAAAGTCTAGCTTCACGCCTCCGATGCGGGCTGAAGGCCGGACCGGCGACTTTGAATTAATTTCCATCGGCGGCTCCGCTACCGATACTCCCAGGCCCTAGGCGGCTCAAACCGGTTCCCGGCGGCTACCCCCTTGGGTTCACAGCGGCAAGCCTCCCTCAGGTCGTGTAGGCCGGTCTCCGCCGGGGCCCAGAGCGGGCCCCCAGCTAGAACAGCCCCAAGCTGGGAGGTCGAGCCGCTGCGCCGGCCGCTCGTGCGTCTCGTACCGCTGTCGGTGCCTGCTCTCTGGCCTCGGCGAGTGCTGGTCCTGCGGGCACAACGTCACCGTCGTCGGCGGCATGCCGTTGCGAGCGCACAAGCGGCCGATCCGGTACTACGGCTGCTCGACGTTCACGACCAAGGGGTCGAGCGTCTGCCCGAACGGCAAGTTCCTGCGGATGGAAGTCGGCGACGCGGCGGTGAAGTCATGCGGAAGATGTTGCTCACGCCCGCAGGGATGGATCGCATCGTGGACCTCGCCGCCGAGAAGCTCGACGACGGGCGACGCGACCGGCCGGAGCAGCTCGCACGGCTGGAAGCCGATCAGGTTCGATAGCTCAACCGGCAGCTACGTCTTGACCGGAAAGACTAGAATTGGGGCGCTATATATGCCGAGTGTGCCGAGGAAGGGACTCGAACCCCCACAGTGTTGCCACCGCTAGGACCTGAACCTAGTGCGTCTACCAATTCCGCCACCTCGGCAGGGGAGGCGCGATTCTAGCAAAGAAAAGAGGCTCGAAGACCGCGCTGCGCCGCAAGCTGCGCCCGGAGAAACCCTCGCGAGCACGCAATGAGTACAGCACCGAGATCCTGAAGGCGCTCGAGCGCGCCGGCGCGCCGCTCACGCCGCGAGAGCTGGCGCAGCGCCTGCATATCCGCACGCGCGAACACCGCGAGTTCGAGGCCGGGCTCGCCGCACTCGAGCGCGCGGGCGAAGTGGTGCAGAATCGCGCGGGCGCGCTGCTCGTCTCGAAGCGCATCTCGCTCGTCGCCGGCCGCGTCGAGGGCCATCCGGACGGCCACGGCTTCCTCGTTCCGGACGAGGGTGGACCGCCGGTGTTCCTGCCGCCCGCCGAGATGCGCGGTGTCATGCACAAGGACCGTGCCGCGGTCCGCGTGAGCGGCCGCGACCACCGCGGCCGCCCGGTCGGCGCGCTGGTCGAGGTGCTCGAGCGCGGCAACCGACGCGTGGTCGGCCGGCTGCATTCCGAGCACGGCGTGCTTGTACTGGTTCCCGAGGACCGGCGCATCGCTCACGACATCCTCGTGCCGCCGGCCGAGTCGGGCAAGGCGAAGCCCGGCCAGATCGTCACCGTCGAGCTCGTCTCGCAGCCCGCCGCCCATGCGCAGCCTGTGGGGCGCGTCGCGGAAGTCCTGGGCCACCACGCCGACCCGGGCATGGAAATCGAGATCGCGCTGCGCAAGTTCGACCTGCCGCACGAGTTCTCGAAGCGCGCCATGGCCCAGGCCCGGGGCTTCCCGGACGAAGTCGAGGCGTCCCACATCGAGGGGCGGAAAGACCTCCGCGACCTGCCGCTCGTCACCATCGACGGCGAGACGGCCAAGGACTTCGACGACGCGGTCTACTGCAGGCGCGAACCGATAGGAGGAAAGCAGGGCTTCCGGCTTTGGGTCGCAATCGCGGATGTCAGCCACTACGTGCGCCACGGCGACCCGCTCGACCTTGACGCCCGCGAGCGCGGCACCTCGGTGTACTTCCCGCGGCGCGTGATCCCGATGCTGCCCGAGAAGCTCTCCAATGGACTGTGCTCGCTCAATCCGGAGGTGGAGCGCCTGTGCATGGCCTGCGAGATGGAGATCACGGGGACGGGCGAGGTCGCGCGCTATCAGTTCTATCCGGCCGTGATGCGCTCGCAAGCCAGACTCACCTATACGCAGGTGTGGAACGCGCTGCGGCATCATCCCTCGCGAGAGCTTTCCGACCTTTACGACCTTTTCAAGCTCCTTGCCCGGCAGCGCGCCCGCCGGGGCGCCATCGACTTCGAGACGGTCGAGACGCGCATGATCTTCGATGCGCGCGGCAAGATCGAGAAGATCGTCCCCGAGGCGCGCAACGACGCCCACCGCATCATCGAGGAGTGCATGCTCGCCGCGAACGTGAGCGCCGGCGATTTCATCGCCTCGCGGGAGCATCCGGTGCTGTACCGGGTGCACGACGTACCGGCCGCCGACCGGGTGGCGGCGCTGCGCGACTTCCTCGCGGAGCTCGGGCTGCAGCTTCCCGGGGGCGAGGTGCCGGCGCCGAGCGACTACGCCGAGCTCCTCGAGCGCATCCGCGAGCGGCCGGACTTCGGGCTGCTGCAGACGATCCTGCTACGCTCGCTCAAGCAGGCGGTGTACTCGCCCGGCAACGTCGGGCACTTCGGCCTCGCCTTCGCGTCATACGTCCACTTCACCTCGCCCATCCGGCGCTACCCGGATCTGCTCGTCCACCGCGTCATCAAGGCCCTGCTTTCCCGAAAGAGATACAGCGATCTCGATTGGGAAGCCCTCGGCCGGCACTGCTCGGAGACCGAGCGGCGTGCCGACGACGCGAGCCGCGACGTCGAGTCCTGGCTTAAGTGCTACTACATGCGCGACCACGTCGGCGAGACCTTCAGCGGCACCATCACCGGCGTGGTGCCCTTCGGCCTGTTCGTCACGCTCGACGAGTACTTCGTCGACGGCCTGGTGCACATCTCCGAGCTCGGCCGCGACTACTTCCAGTTCGACCCCGCGCGCCACATGCTGCTCGGCGATCGCACCAAGAGGCGCTTCCGCCTCGCCGACCGGATGACCGTTAAGCTCGTGCGCGTCGACGTCGACTCGCGCAAGATCGACCTCGTCCCGGCATGAAAGAGCCCCGGGTCGTCTTTGGGTTCCATGCCGTGCTCTCGAGGCTGCGGGCCGATCCGAAATCGGTGGTGGAAGTCTTCGTCGACGAAACGCGCGGCGACGCGCGTATTCGCGACCTCGCCACGACGGCCGAGCGTGCCGGGGTGCGCGTGATGCGGGTGCCCACCAAACGCCTCGACGGTTTCTATGGCGGCGGTCGGCACCAGGGGGTCGTCGCGCGGGTCGAGATGAAGCGAGTTTCGGACACGCTGGACGATATCCTCGAAGGGGTGGAAAAGCCCTTGCTGCTGGTCCTGGACGGCATTACCGATCCGCATAACCTCGGCGCGTGCCTGCGAGTCGCGAACGGCGCGGGCGCGCACGCTGTGATCGCGCCGAAGGATCGCGCGGCGGGCATCACGCCCGCGGTGTCGAAGGTCGCGAGCGGCGCGGCGGAGTCGACGCCCTACCTGATGGTGACCAACCTCGCCCGCACCATTGGCGAGCTGAAAGAGAGGAACATCTGGGTGGTGGGCGCAGACGAGCGCTCGGAGGAGAGCCTCTACGAGGCGAACCTGCCCGATTCCATTGCCTGGGTGCTCGGTGCCGAAGGCGAGGGCATGCGCCGCCTGACCCGCGAAAGCTGTGACCTGCTGGTACGCATCCCCATGGGCGGTGACGTCTCGAGCCTCAACGTCTCGGTCTCCGCCGGGATCTGCCTTTTCGAGTCGGTGCGGCGGCGAAAAACCGGTTAAGGGCACTGCCTCGCGAAAGGAACGTCTGGATCGCCGGCGCGCGTCGCGATAATCAGCCGAGCAGCTTGATGATGTCCTCGACCGCAGGCACCTTCCCGGTGATCCTAACCTGTCCGTCGACGGCGACTGCCGGGGTAAACATTACGCCGCGCTGGGCAATCGCTTTCATGTCGTAAAGATGCTCGACATCGGCAACCTTGCCGCTTTGCGCCAGTGCTTGCTGCACGCGACGTTCGGTTTCGCGACATTTGGCGCAGCCACTGCCGAGGATCTCGATTTTCATGATGCACTCCTTTCGATCAGGCGGAAAAGACGAAGTTGCCGGCAAACCAGCCGGCGAGGGTGCCGAGGACGATGATGGTCAGCACATAGACCACGGCCTTCTTCGCGCCGAAGATGCGCGCGATGGCGAGCCAGTTTGGCAGACTCAGGCCCGGGCCGGTGAGCAGCAGGGTCAGGGCCGGACCCTGGCCCATGCCCATCTTCATCAGAGAATCGACGAAAGGCGCCTCAGTCATCGTGGCGAAGTAGGTGACGCTGCCGAGCAGCGTGGCGAGGAAGGACGCGGACAGCGTCGAGCCGCCCAGCCATTCCTGCACCCAGCCCTGCGGAAGCAGCCTGGTGATGACGCCGACGGCGAAGACGCCAATCAGCAGGTAGGGGAAGATCGTGCGCACGAACCACCAGGATTCGTTGAGCCAGTCCTTGAGTTCGTCCCTCGATTTCACCCGCAGCGCATAGCCGAACACCGCGACCGACGCCACCAGCCAGACCGCGACCTTGTGCCAGTAAGGACCCTGCTGGATCAGGTAATTCGGCGCCAGCAGCGAGACGATCAGCAGGCCCAGCAGGATCAGGTCGGAACGACCGACCAGTCGCGGCGCACCCCCGGCGGGCGCCGCCGCCTGCATCGTCGCCAGCCGTTGCGCCTCCTCGCGGCGGAACACGAAGCTCATCACCCAGCCAACGATGAAAGCCATCAGGAGCGCCGTGAAGACGCGCACGACGAGCATCTCGGTACCCAGGATGGTGCCGGTGTAGGTGAGCGCGAGAATGTTGGCCGCCGGGGCGACCCACAGCAGGATGAAGGCGGCGCCGATGGCCGCGCCGCCGTAATAGAGTCCGCTGCCGACCGGGATGACCGTGCAGGAACAGGCGGCGACGAAGAAGCTGCCACCCGCGGCTGTCGGGAAAGAGCGCAGCTTGCTGGTCGCCGCGCCAAGGTAATGAATGATGGCTTCCTTCGAAACGAAGGTCACCATCGCGCCGGCCAGCAGGAAGGCCGGAATCAGGCAGGTGAGCACATGCAGGGCGACGTAGTCCCACAATGCCAGGACGCCCGCCTCGAGAACTTCGACGATCATGAGCTTGCAGCATGGCGACGCCCTCCAAGCGAACCTTGACCTATCGCAAAAGGGGGGCGGAATTCCCACCGAGCGCGCGGAGCCGAGGCCATTCCCGTAGCGTCCGGCATTGCGCAGGCATAATGCGCGCGTGTCGGAGATCATGAGCCGCGCGAAAGCCGTTGCCGCCATCGAGCGCTATTTCGACGAGGGCCGCTTCCTCACCGACCTCGGCCGGCGTGTAGCGATCCCGACCGAGAGCCAGAATCCCGAGCGCGCCGGCGCGCTGCGCGACTACCTCGAGAGCGAGATGGCCGAGAGCCTCGAGCGCATGGGCTTCTCCTGCCGAATCCTGCCCAACCCGTCGGCCAAGTACGGCCCGTTCCTCGTCGCCGAGCGCATCGAGGACGCCTCGCTTCCCACCGTGCTCACCTACGGCCACGGCGACGTGATCCGCGGCCAGGAGGCGCAATGGCGAACGGGGTTGAGCCCGTGGAAGTTGGAGGTTCAGGGAGAGAAGATCTTCGGCAGGGGAACCGCGGACAACAAGGGCCAGCACACGATCAACATCGCGGCGCTCGAGACGGTGCTCAAGGCGCGCGGGCGGCTGGGCTTCAACGTAAAGGTGCTGATCGAGACCGGCGAGGAGGTGGGCTCGCCGGGGCTGAAGGACTTCTGCCAGAACGAAAGATCCACGCTGCAAGCGGACGTGTTCATCGCCTCCGACGGCCCGCGGCTGCAGCCTGGGCGCCCCACGCTCTTCCTGGGCTCGCGCGGCGCGTTCAACTTCGACATGGTCGCCGACTTCCGCGCCGGCGGCCATCACTCGGGAAACTGGGGAGGGCTGCTCGCCAATCCCGGCATCGTGCTTGCACATGCCATCGCTTCCATCACCGACAAGCGCGGCGCGATCCGCGTGCCGGAATGGCGGCCGACGACTCTCACGCCTTCGGTCAAGCAAGCGTTGAAGGATCTGGTGGTCGAAGGTGGCGAGGACGGGCCCGAGATCGACGAGGACTGGGGCGAGCCGGGCCTGATCCCTTCCGAGCGGGTGTTCGGCTGGTGCAGCTTCGAGGTGCTCGCCTTTGTCACCGGCAACCCCGACAAGCCGGTGAACGCCATCCCGCCGCGCGCGTCCGCGCACTGCCAGCTTCGCTACGTGGTGGGGATCGATCCCGCCGACATCCTGCCCGCGCTGCGGCGGCATCTGGATCGCGAAGGTTTTTCAAGCATTCGCATTTCCGCATCCAGGGAAGGCTTCTTCCCCGCCACGCGGCTCGATCCGGAGAATCCCTGGGTGAAGTGGGCCGCGCGCTCGATCGAGCGCACCACCGGCGCAAGACCCGCCATCCTTCCCAACCTCGGCGGCTCCCTGCCGAACGACGTCTTCGCCGACACGCTCGGCCTGCCGACGGTCTGGATTCCGCACTCCTACGCCGCCTGCTCCCAGCACGCGCCGAACGAGCACATGCTCGCGCCGGTAGCGCGCGAGGGCCTGCGCATCATGGCCGGGCTCTTCTGGGATCTCGGCGCCGGGGAGCGCGTACCCTAATTAAGCAGTTTCTCGATTGCGTCGACGAGCCTCGGGTCCTCGGGCGCGACCGAGCTCGGGAAGGCGGCGACCGGCTGCCCGCTGCGGTCGACGAGGTACTTGTGGAAGTTCCAGCGCGGCGCCTGGCCGGTGGCCTTCGTCAGGTCTGCGAAGAGCGGGTTCCTCTTCAGCTCGGTCTTCGCGAACATCGGGAAGTCGATCGCATACTGGTTGATGCAGAAGGCAGCGATCTCCTTGTTCGAGCCCGGCTCCTGGCCGCCGAAGTCGTTCATCGGGAATCCGAGCACCGCTAGACCGCGCTTGCCGTACTTGCGGTGGAGCGCCTCCAGCCCCTCGTACTGCGGCGTGTAGCCGCACTCGCTCGCCGTGTTGACCACGAGCAGCACCTTGCCGGCGTACTCGCAAAGCGACTGCGGCTTCTCGTGGATCGTGTTCAGGGTGCGGTCGAGGATCGGCGGACAGGCGGCCACGGCCGGACTCGCGAGCAGGAGAAGGCTAATAAGGAAGAGACGCATCCGGCTTGAGGGGCTGGAGCGCGCGGCGGAACTCGGTCTTAATGCGCTCGAGCGCCGCGGGCGACTCGGCCTCGAAGCGCAGCACGATCACCGGCGTGGTGTTCGAGGCGCGCGCGAGGCCGAAGCCGTCGGCGTACTCGGCGCGAACGCCGTCGATGGTCAGCACGCGCTCGGCGCCCGGGAAGGGCTTGGACGCCTGCAGCTTTGCCACCAGTGCATGCGGCTCGCCCTCGGAGAGCTTCCAGTGGATCTCAGGCGTGGAGGGGAGGTTGGGGAGGCTCTTCAGGGTCTGGTTGGGATCTTTTTCCTTCGAGAGCACCTCGAGCAGGCGCGCTCCGCCGTAGAGGGCGTCGTCGAAGCCGTACCAGCGCTCCTTGAAGAAGGTGTGTCCCGACATCTCGCCCGCGAGCAGCGCGCCGGTCTCCTTCAGCTTCGCCTTGATGAGCGAGTGCCCGGTCTTCCAGATGGTCGCCTTGCCGCCGTGGCGCTCGATCCACGGGCCGAGCAGCCGCGTCGACTTCACGTCGTAGATGATCTCGGCGCCGGGATTGCGCGAGAGGACGTCCTTCGCGAGGAGCATGAGCTGCCGGTCGGCGAAGATGGATTCGCCGTCCTTCGTCACCACCCCGAGGCGGTCGCCGTCGCCGTCGAAAGCGAGGCCGAGCTCCGCTTTTCCTGTTTTCAATTCCTTCGTCAAATCTTCTAGATTCTCCGGCTGCGCGGGGTCGGGGTGGTGGTTGGGAAAGCGCCCGTCCACCTCGCAGAAGAGCTCGGTCACCTCGCAGCCCAGGCGCCGGTAGAGGCGCGGCGCGAGCATTCCGGCGACGCCGTTGCCGCAATCGACCCCGATATGGAAGGGCCGCGCGAGCTTGACGTCGCCGGCGATGCGCTCGATGTAGGCGTCGAGGACGTCGGCCGTGGTTCGCTTTCCGCTCCCGGAGGAGAACCTCTTGTCGAGAATCCTTTGCCTGAGCGCCTGGATATCGTCTCCGTACAGCGTGTCGCCGCCGACCACCATTTTCAGGCCGTTGTAGTCCGGCGGGTTGTGGCTGCCGCTGACCGCGACGCAGCTGCCGCAATCGAGGTGATACGCGGCGAAGTAGGCGACCGGGGTCGGCGCCATGCCGATGTCGATCGCGTCGGCGCCCGCGGCGTTCAGGCCTTCCATCAGGGCCCCGGCGAGCTCGGGGCCCGACAGGCGCCCGTCGCGGCACACGGCGAACCTCGGCGCGCCGCGCTCGCGGCCGAGCGAGCCGAGCGCGCGGCCGATGTCGCGCACCACCTCGGCAGTGAGGGTGCGGCCGACGATGCCGCGGATGTCGTAGGTACGGAAGATCTCAGAGTGCAGGGTCACTGTTCGAGGAAGCGGAAAAGGCGTTGCGCGAGCCAGCGGTGGCGAAAGCCCGCGTGCCCACCGGTGCGCGGAAATTCTAGCAGCACGCACGGCGCGGCCTTTCGCGCCGCCGCGACGAGGTCCTGCGCCGGAAGGAAGGGGTCGTTGCGCGCGTTGAGAACCAGCGTCGGCACGCGGATGCTCTCGAGGAACGACCCGCTCGAGGACGCGGTCCAGTAGTGGTCGGCGTCCCGGAAGCCGTGCAGCGGCGCGGTCACGAGGTCGTCGAACTCCCGGAAGGTGCGGGCGCGGCGCACCCGGGCCCCGTCGTAGATGCCGGGGAAAACCTCGAGCTTGGCGATCGACTTGGGCTTGAGCGTGGTCAGGAAGTGCCGAGTGTAGAGCAGGCGGTTGAGGCCCCGGTCGAGCGCGTGGCCGGCGGCGGCGAGGTCGAGCGGCGCCGACACGGCCGCCGCCCGGCGCACGATCGCGGCCGCTTCGTCGCCGCGCTCTCCGAGCCACTTGAGGAGCGCGTTGCCGCCGAGGGACACTCCTATCGGAAAGACATCTCCGGAAAACCGGCGAAGAATCCAGTCCACTTCCTCGCTGTCGCCCGAGTGATAGGCGCGTGCGGTCCGGTTGGGCTCGCCGGAGCAGCCGCGGAAATGCGGGATGGCGATGCGCCAGCCGGCGGCGGGCGCGGCGGTCGCGAGGGCGCGGGCATAGTGGCTGTCGGAGCCGCCTTCGAGGCCGTGGAACAGGACGAGGACCCGCCGCGCCTCGCGCGGTCCCGCCCAGTCGACGTCGATGAAGTCGCCGTCGGGCGTGTCCCAGCGCTCGCGCGCGAGCGCCGGGCGCGGCGGCGGCGCGAGCACCGGCCAGATTGTCTGCAGGTGCCCCCCAGGTAGCCACCAGGGCGCTGCGTAAGGCGCCAACGCGAGCCCTAGTGAAGGAACTTCGGCGCCGCCTCGCGTGGCTGCGGTGGCGGCTGCGCGGGCGCGGGCGAGGCGTGGTGCACGAGCATGCGCCAACCCGCCGCGGTGCGCAGGTAGACGTTGGTCGCGACCATCGGCGGCCGGGGCTGCGCCTCCCCCTCGAGGTGGAAGTTCTCGTGCACGCTGTGCACCGCGAGCATCATCGCGCTGATCGCCACTTGGTGCGTCACCTGCACGCGCGTGCGCCCGCCGCCCTTGAAGATGCGCGCCCAGCTCTCGCGTACCTCGTCCTGCCCGGTGAGCCGCGGGCCCCCGGGATGCACGCAGACGATGTCCTCGTCCTCGGCCCACACCGCCATCATGCCCTCGAGGTCCGAGCGCTCGAGTGCCTCGTAGAACGCGTTTTCGGCGTCCTGCGCCGTGGGAAATATTCTCGAAGTCATGCAGCGGGTAGCTCGCGCAGCACCTGCTCGACCGAAATATCTCTCATGCAGCGGAAATGGCCAAGGGGACATTCGCGCCGGAAGCAGGGGCTACATTCGATGCGCAGCCACAGCACCCGGGCCGCGGACGATTGCGGTGGCGTGTGCTGTGGGCTCGAGGAGCCGAAGATCGCGACCTGCGGCCGGCCGAGCGCCGCGGCGACGTGCATCAGGCCCGAGTCGTTGCTCACCACGGCCCGGGCGCCGGCGATCACGACGATCGCCTCGTCCAGCGAGGTCTTGCCGACGAGGTTCGTGCCGCCGACATTCCGGGCGGCTTCCAGATCGTTCTTCGAGCCTACAATCACCGCAGGCAGATCCAGCTTCCGGCTCAGCTCTGCGAAGTAAGGCCAGCGCTTGGCCGGCCCGTACTCGGCGCCCGGGGCGAGCGCCACGTACCCCGGCGGGAGGCCGAACCGTTCCGAGACCCCGCGTATTTCTTCTGCGGAGACCCGCAGCGCGGGCGCCGGAAGCGGCCCGGCCGGCTCCGCACCCGGCGGCTCCGAGAGCCGCGCGTAATGCTCGGCCATGGGGGAGGGCTTCCTCCGGTGGCGCAGGTTGAGCAGGCCGAAGCGCGACTCGCCGACGTAACCGCTGCGCACCGCGATCTCCGCGACGAAGGGCACGAGCGCGGACTTCCAGGTGTTGGGCAGGACGATCGCCTGGTCATAGCGTCCGCGCAGTGCGCGACCGAGGCGCCAGCGCTCGCGAAGCTGCAGCGCGCCATGCCGGAAGGGCGCGACGATGACCTCGTCGACTTCCGGCATGCGGCGCACCACGGGTGCCACCCAGTCAGGCGCGAGCACGTCAATGGCGACCCCGGGACGCTTCCCCTTCAGCCGCGCAAGGAGCGGCTGCGCCATCAGCGCGTCGCCGATCCAGTTGGGGGCGACGACGAGGGTGCGCCGCAATCAGTGCCCTTTGACCGGAGCGCCCTTGTAGATGTAGAGGGTCCCGCAGTAGGGACAGCGCGTCTTGCCCTCGTGCGCGACGTCGAGGAACACGCGCGGATGGCGCGCCCAGAGTGGCGCGTCCTTCATGGGGCAGTGCAGCGGGAGCTCGCGCTCGGTGATCTCTACTTCTTTACGGGTGTCAGCCATTTGCGCCGCTTCTTGTCCTTGCCGGTGACGACATCGAAGAACGCTTTCTGGATCGCCTTGGTGACCGGGCCGGCCTTGCCCGCGCCGATCATGCGCCCGTCGAGCTCCCGGATCGGCGTGACCTCCGCCGCGGTGCCCGTGAAGAACGCCTCGTCCGCGATGTAGATGTCGTCGCGCGTGAGCGGGCGGGAGATCACCTCGTAGCCGAGCTCGCCCGCGAGCTCGATCACCGAGGCGCGCGTGATGCCGGTGAGCGCGGAGGTAAGCACCGGCTCGTAGAGCTTGCCGTCCTTGACGATGAAGATGTTCTCGCCGGCGCCTTCCGCGACATAGCCGTTGACGTCGAGCAGCAGGCCCTCGTCGTAGCCGTGCTGCGTGGCCTCGAGCGTGGCGAGCACCGAGTTGGGGTACGTCCCCGACATCTTGGCGCGCGCGAGCGTGACGTTGACGTGGTGGCGCGCGTAGGACGAGGTCTTGACGCGGATGCCCTTGGCGAGCGCCTCCGGGCCGAGGTACGCGCCCCAGGGCCAGGCGGCGATCGCCACGTGCACCCGGGCGCCGACCGGCGAGACGCCCATCTTCTCCGACCCGTAGAACGCGATCGGCCGGATGTAGCAGGCCTCGTGCTTGTTGGCGCGCACCACCTCCACCTGCGCCTGCATCAGCTTCTCGCGCGTGAACGGGACCTTCATCATGTAGATGTGCGCCGAGCCGAACAGCCGGTCGGTATGCTCCTTGAGGCGGAAGATCGCCGTGCCGATCGCGGTCTTGTAGGCGCGCACGCCTTCGAACACCGCGAGGCCGTAGTGCAGCGAGTGCGTGAGGACGTGCGTCGTGGCGCTGCGCCACGGCACCAGCTTGCCGTCGTACCAGATCTGACCGTCGCGGTCCGCCATGGACAGCGGCGCTGCTGCCTTCGCCATCGCGCTTTCTCCCTGAGGTGGTCTGGGGCTATTCTAGCGAAGAAACGCGATAGACTATTAACACTGTGGTTAATCTCGATCTCGCCTTCGGGGCCCTGGCGTCGCGGCCGCGCCGCCAGATGCTCGCGCTGCTCGCGCAAACGGCGCTCAGCACCACCGAGCTCGCGGCGCGCTTCCCCATGAGCGCGCCGGCGGTGTCGCGCCACCTCTCCGTTCTGCTCGAGGCGGGTTTGGTAGAGAGCGAGCGCCTCGGCCAGCGCGTGCTCTATCGCCTGCGGCGCGATGCGCTGCTCGGCGCGCTCGCGCGGCTTGCTTCCGAGGTCGACGGCCCCCTGCGGCGCGAGCCGCCGCGCGAGGCGATATGAAGGAGAACACCATGGAAGAGCTCCATGCCGGCGGCTGCGCCTGCGGCGCCGTGCGCTACCGCACGCTCGGCAAGCGCATCGTCGCCACAGTCGGTCACTGCGCTTTCTGCCGACGCCGGCTGACGAGCGCCTTTGCGCTGCGCAATCCACCGCGTCCGCCCGAGACGCCGAGATGAAGGCTGCCGCAGGCCCCCTCGCCGCGCTTCTCCTCGCCGCGTGCGCGGTCACGCCGGAGGACCCGCTCGTCTGGTCCGACGAGATCGCACGCGCGCTGCCGCTGGAAGGTGGCGAGGCGGTGGCGGTGGCGCGCTTCTCGAGCGCGCCGCCCGGGGAGGTCGCCTTTCCCTGGGAGCCGTACGTCATCCTGCGCGGCAACGTACCCACCGACTACCGCGTTGTCGAGCTCGACGGCACGGCCGCCGTCGCGGCCGAGAGCCGCACGGGCAGCTCGGCGCTCTACCGCAAGATCCGCATCGATCCGCGGCGCCACCCCCTCCTCGAGTGGCGCTGGCGGCTGCCCTCGGCCGCCGCGGGCGAGCCGACGTTGCGCGAGACCTCGGGCAAGAGCCCGGCGGCGCGCGTGTCGCTCGCCTTCCACGGCGACACGTCGAAGCTCGACTTCGAGGACCGGACGCAGCTGCGGCTCGCCAAGGCGCTCACCGCGCTCGGGCTGCCCTACGCCTCGCTCGTCTACGCCTGGATGGACGGCGTGCCGGTCGGCACCGTCCTGCCCAGCCCCTACACGAAGCGCGCGCGCGTCATTGTCGTGGAGAACGGCGAGACGCCCCGCGGCGAGTGGCTGCTCGAGCGGCGCAACGTACTCGAGGACTACCGGCGCGCCTTCGGCGAGGAGCCCGTGGAGATCGTCGCCGTCGGCGTGATGACCGACTACGGGGACGACGGCTCGCCGCGGCGCGCCTACTACGGCGACATCACCTTCCGCGCCGCCCCAGACTAGCAGGCACCTAAGTTGCTTGGCCCGTGGTTGTCGTTCACGGAGGCAACGTGGGCCAGATTCTGACCAGCAGCATCCGGGACATCGAGCCGGGCGCCGTGCAGCGCCGGCGCTTCAGCGAAATTGCGCGCGCGGTATCGACACTGGTGGGTCGGCCGTGGGCCTTCGCGCTCGCTGCGCTCGCCATCGTGCTGTGGGCGGCGGCCGGTCCGCTCTTCGGCTTCAGCGACACGTGGCAGCTGGTGGTGAACACCTCCACCACCATCGTGACTTTCCTCATGGTGTTCATCATCCAGAGCACGCAGAACCGCGACACCACGGCGATCCAGATCAAGCTCGACGAGCTCATTCGCGCCACGCACGGCGCCCGGGATGATCTCCTCGACCTCGAGGGTCTCGAAGAGGAGCAGCTCAGGCGCATCCTCGAGCGCTACGAGCGGCTCGCCGCCGCGGCGCGCCGGCGCCTGCGCGATTAGCGAGGTGAGGCGGCTGCGCGAGCTTCTGCTGGCCCTGCGCTCGAGCCTGTGGATAATCCCGGGCGGTGCTCTCGTGCTCGCCGTGATGCTGGGCATCCTGCTCGTCGGCGTCGATGCCCGCCTCGAGAGCGACCTCGCCGAGCGCTGGCCGAGGCTATTCGGCGCCGGGCCCGAGGGCGCGCGCGGCACGCTGGAGGCGATCGCCGGCTCGATGATCACCGTGGCGGGCGTGGTGTTCTCTGTCACCATCGTCGCGCTGTCGCTCGCCGCAAGCACCTACTCCCCCCGGATCCTCCGCACCTTCATGCACGACCGTGGAACGCAGAGCGCCTTCGGCGTGTTCGTCGGGGCCTTCGCGTACTGCCTGGTGGTGCTGCGCACGGTGCGCGTTGCGGACGACAGCGGCAGCGCCTTCGTGCCCTCCGTCGCGGTCCTGGGCGCGCTGGTGCTCGCCATCGCGGCGGTGTGCGTGCTCGTCTACTTCATCCACCACGTAGTGGTCGCGATCCAGGTGTCCACCATACTCTCGCGCGTCGCGGACGAGACCTCGCGGGCGATCGACACGCTCTTCCCGGAGCCCCTCGGCGAGGGCGAGGACGACTCGCCGCAGCAGCCGCCCGCCGGGCTCGCCTGGCAGGCGCTGCCCGCGCGGCGCAGCGGCTACATTGTGTCGATCGACACCGATCGCCTGCTCGCCTGGGCGGCGGAGCGCGACTTCGTGGTGCGCATGGAGCTCGGTGTCGGCGAGTTCGCCATCGAGTCGCTGCCGCTCGCCTCGATCGCCGGGCCGGCGCCCGACGAGGAGAAGGACGGCGCGGCGCTTGATGCGTCCTACTCGCTCGCGGACGAGCGCACCATCGAGCAGGATCCCGAGTTCGGCGTGCAGCAGCTCGTCGACGTCGCGGTGCGGGCCCTGTCTCCGGGCGTGAACGACCCCACCACCGCGCGCATGTGCATCCACCACCTTGCCGGCCTGCTGGTGCGCCTCGCGCGCCGGCGCGAGCCGAGCCGGCTCCGCACCAAGGACGGCAAGCTGCGCGTGGTCACCAAGGCACCCGACTTCGCCTCTCTCTGCGCGCTTGCCTTCGATACTCTCGCGCGCTATGCCGAGGGCAAGGCGGAAGTCCTCGCCACTCTGCGCGGAGCCGCCGAGCGCGTGGCGAGCGCCGCGCCACGCTCGCGCCGCGCGCGCCTAGCCGTATACCTGCCGCAAGAGCGCGGCTACCGCGTCGGCGTGGGCTAGCACCTGCTCGCGCGGGACGCGGGCGTACTGCGCGCCGTTCAGCCGCAGGGCGTGCTGGATGCGGCGGTATTCGCGGTAGGCGTCCCGGCACCGGGCCGCGACGTCATGGTCGATGAGGCCATGACCGGCCGCCATGCCGAGCAGCGCGATGTTCCCCAGGTTCCGCGTCAGGTCGGGATGCTTCTCGGAATAGCCGAGCACCAGGTACTGCACCGCGAACTCGATGTCGATCATGCCGCCGCGGTCGTGCTTGACGTCGAAGAGGTTGCTCCTGTTCGGATGCGCAGCGTGCATCTTCTCGCGCATCCCGAGGATTTCTTTCTTGAGCTCCTCCAGACTTCTCTTCCGGCGAAGAATCCTTTCCCGTATTCCTTCGAAGGCATCGCCGAGCGCCTTGTCGCCGGCGCAGTAGCGTGCGCGCGTGAGCGCCTGATGCTCCCAGACCCAGGCGTCGTTCTCCTGATAGCGTTCGAAGGCGTCGAGCGCCGACACGAGCAGGCCGGAGGCGCCGCTCGGCCGCAGGCGCAGGTCGGTGTCGAACAAAATACCGGCGCTGGTGCGCGCGGTGAGCCAGGTGTTGATGCGCTGCGCGAGCCGCGAGTAGGTCTCCTGCGCCTGCTCGTGCGCATCCTCGTAAATGAAGAGGATGTCGAGATCCGAGGCGTAGCCGAGCTCCTTGCCACCGAGCTTGCCGTAGCCGACGATGCAGAAGACCGGCGCCTCGCGATGCCTGCGAGGGAGCTGGCGCCAGCACAGACCGATCAGCTCCGCGAGAAGCGCGTCCGCAAGGGCCGACAGGTGGTCGGCAAGGCGCTCCACCGTGAGCAGCCCAGCGAGATCCTGGGCGAGCAGGCGGAATACCTGCGCCTGGTGCGCCTCGCGCAGCACGTCCATCTGCCGCTCGGTGTCGCCTTCTATCGACTTCAGGTGCCGCTGGAGGGCGACGGAGAATGACCCTATATCCGGCGGAGCGGTCAGCAGGCGCTCGTCGAGCACCTCGTCGAGCAGGAGCGGGTGGCGCGTGATGTACTGCGCGGCCCAGATCGAGGCGCCGATGATGCGCACGATTCGCTCGAGCGCCTCAGGCCGCTCCGCGAGGAGCGCGAGGTAGGCGGCGCGCGTCGCGATCGCCTCCACGAGATCCACGCCGCGAGCGAGCGTCGCCTCGAAGTCGGCCGTGCCGCGCGCCGCGCGCGCGAGCGCGGGCACGAGGCGATCGAGGCGGCGCTTGGAGTCCGCGGGTAGTAGGGCGTAGCGCTGGCTCGAGCGCAGCGCGGCGAGCCGCGCATGCTCCGGCCAAGGCTCGCTCTCCTGGCCCGACTCGGCGAAGACCGCCTCGAAATGGCGCGATACGGCGGCCCGGTGCTCTTCGAGCTTCGATGAAAAAGCGTTCCAGTCGGAGAACCCCATCATGGCCGCGACATGCTGCCGGTCCTCCGGGTCGCTCGGCAGGTCGTGGCGCTGCGCGTCGTCCAGGTACTGCAGCCGGTGCTCGACCTTGCGCAGGAATACATAGGCATGGGAAAGATCGTCCTCGGCCTCCCGGGGGAGCATCCCCCTGTCGGAAAGAACCTTCAGGACGTGCAGCGTCGGTCGCGCCCGCAGCTCCGGATCGCGGCCGCCGCGGATGAGCTGCAGGGCCTGGGCCACGAACTCGATCTCGCGGATGCCGCCGGGGCCGAGCTTCACGTGGTTCGCGAGCTCCCGGCGCGCCACCTCGCGGCGCACCTCGGCGTGCAGGCCGCGCATGGCCGAGAGCGTGGCGTAGTCGAGGTACTTGCGGAACACGAAGGGACGCACGATCCGGTCAAGCTCTGCCTGTGACCCCGAGATGGCGCGCGCCTTGATCCAGGCATAACGCTCCCACTCACGCCCCTGCGCGACGAAGTACTGGTCCAGGAAGTCGAAGCTGCAGGCGAGCGGCCCGGAGTCGCCATAGGGCCGCAGCCGCATGTCCACGCGGAACGCGAAGCCGTCCCCGGTCGGCTGCGACAGCAGCCGGATCAGGGCACGCCCGGCGCGGTCGTAGCGCTCTGCTTCCTCCGGCCCGCCCGGGTGCACGAACACGAGGTCGACGTCGGAGGAGACGTTGAGCTCGCGCCCGCCGAGCTTGCCCATGGCGACCACCATCAGCTCGGGCGCGCCGAGCCAGTCCAAACAACTCGTTACACAAATCTCCGCGAGATCGGACATCGTGCCGCAAACTTCCTCGAGGCTCGCGCGGTCCGAGAGGTCTCGGGCCATGATGCGCAGGAGCACGCCGGCGCGAATCCGCCGCAGGCGGCGCATGAGGTCGGGCTCATCGGCGGCCTGCGCCAAGGCTCCGGCCATGTCGGCCTTCGTGAAGGGCATGGGATCTGCGAGCTCGGCGGTGAGCTCCGGATGCGCCAAAAGGACGCGGGCGGCGTAGCGCGAGAAGGCGATTTCCTTAATTGGCTCGGGCATTTACCGATAGAATGTGAAGTGACATGAGGCGGTTGCTCCGCGCGGTCGAGATCTTCGCCTGGTTCGCGTTACTTGCGCTCGGCCTGCTCGCGCTCGCGCTGCGCTACTGGGTGCTGCCCGACATCGAGCGCTACCGCCCCGATATTGTCGCCGCAATCTCGCGCGCGGTCGGCCAGCCGGTGAAGGTCGGCTCGATCGATGCCGGTTGGTCCGGGCTGCGGCCGAGGATCCGCCTCGTCGACGTGCGCCTCTACGACGCGCAGGGCCGCGAGGCGCTCGTCCTGCCTTCGGTCGACAACGTGGTGTCGTGGCGCTCGCTGCTCAGCTGGGACCTGCGCCTGCACTCGCTCGAGGTGGACGCACCGCGCTTGACCGTGCGCCGCGACGCGGAGGGCGTGCTGCACGTCGCCGGGATCCGCCTCGCGCGAAAGGGCGGGGGCGAGGGGCGATTCACCGACTGGGTGCTCGCCCAGGAGGAGATCGTGATCCACAAGGCGGAGATCGAGTGGCGCGACGAGAGGCGGGGCGCGCCGCCGCTCGCCCTCGCGTCGCTCGAGCTTCGCCTGCGCAACAGCGGCGACGAGCATTCGCTCGGACTCACGGCGCGTACGCCCGAGGCGCTCGGCTCGACGCTCGAGCTGCGTGCGAGCGCCTTCGGCAAGTCGGTGACCGAGCGCGCGCAGTGGGACGGCCGGCTTTACGCCGAGATCGGCTACACCGACCTCGCGGCGTGGCGGCCCTGGATCGACTACCCCGTGGACCTGCGCCAAGGCCAGGGGGCGCTGCGCCTGTGGGTGACGCTCGGCCAAGGTCGCGTGAGCGAGGTCACGGCCGACCTGGCGCTCGCGCAGGTGGTGGCCCAGATCGGCGATGCGCCGGTGCCGCTCGAACTTGCCTCGATGCGCGGGCGCCTGAAGGGCCGGGCGCAGCCTGGGGGGTACGAACTCGCTGGCCGCGCGCTCGAGCTCGTACCCGCGCGCGGCACGCCGCTCCCCGCGGCGGACTTCGACCTCGCCTGGCGCGAGGGTGGCGGGTCGGCGAGCGCGAGGCTGCTCGAGCTTGCCGCGCTGCCGCGGCTCGCCAACGCCTTTCCCATACCGGAGGCGCTGCGCACGCTCATCGCGCAGGCTGCCCCTGCCGGGCGCATCGAGGACGCGACGCTCTCCTGGCAGGGCGAGCTGCCGCGTCCGGCGAGCTTCATCGCCAAGGCGCGCTTCACGGCGCTATCCATGCGGCCGGTCGACGGCATTCCCGGCTTCGAGGCCCTCACCGGCGCCATCGAGGCCACCGAGTCGCGCGGCCGGCTCACCCTGCAGTCGCGCAACGCGGTGCTCGAGTTGCCCGGGGTGTTCGCCGAGCCTCGTGTGGCTTTCGACACGCTCGCTGCGCAGGCCGACTGGGAGCGTCATGGCAGCGCGCTCGCGGTGCGCCTGGCGTCCGCGTCGTTCGCCAACGCCCACGTCGCGGGGAGCGCGCAGGGCTCGTTCTCGCGCGCGGGCGAGAACACCGAGCGCATCGACCTCACCGCGAGCGCCTCGCGCGCCGACGGCCGGCAACTCGGCAGGTACCTGCCGCTCGTGCTGAACGAGACGGTGCGCGACTGGCTGATCGCGAGCGTGCGCGACGGCCAGGCGAGCGACGTGCGGCTGCGCCTGCGCGGTGCGCTGCGCGAGTTTCCTTTCCGCGAGCGGGGCAGCGGCGAGTTCACCGTGGCAGCGCGCGTGTCGGGCGGCGTGCTGCGCTATCACCCCGCCTGGCCGGACATCGAGGAAGTCGAGGCGGATCTCCTCTTCGATCGCGACCGGATGCGGATCGCGGGCAGGAGCGGCCGCGTCTTCGGCGCGCGGCTCGCCGACGTGCGGGTCGAGATTCCCAGAATGGCGAGCCACGGCGCGCAGGTGCGCATCTCGGGGCTGGCCGAGGGGCCGACGGCCGAGTTCCTCAAATTCGTGCAGCGCTCGCCGGTAAAGCGCCACCTCGGCGAGCTCGCCGACACCCTGCTGGCGAACGGGCAGGGCAAGCTCCAGCTCTCGCTCGACTTGCCGCTCGACGACCTCGAGCACCCGAAGGTCGCCGGGCAATACGAGTTCGTCGCGGACGAGGTGAGCCTGCACGCGGAGTTGCCGGCACTCGAGCGGGCGGCCGGGACGCTCGCTTTCACCGATTCGGGGTTCGAGCTGCGCGACGCACACGCGGGCGCGCTCGGCGGCACGGTGGAAATCGCCGGCGGCACGCAGCCGGAGGGCGCGACCGTCATCGTTGCGCGCGGCCGGGCGACGGTCGAAGGCGTGCGGCCGCTTTTCGACCACCCGCTCATGCGGCACGTCTCGGGGGGCGCGCCCTATGTCGCCACCTTCACCGTGCGCGAAGGCAGGACAGGCGTGGGCATCGAGTCGTCGCTCGTCGGCGTGGCGAGCGCGCTTCCGCCGCCCTTCGACAAGGCGGCCTCCGCGCAGCTTCCGCTGCGCATCGAGCTTTCGCCTTCGCGCAGCACCACGCGCGAGCGCATTTCCGCGACCCTGGGCAGTATCGCCGCGTGGCAGGTGCAGCGGCGCCGAGAAGGCGGAGAGATGGTGCTGCAGCGTGCTTCGCTCTGGCTCTCGCCGTCGGCGAAGGAGCCGATCCGCCTGCCCGAGCGGCCCGGGATGCTGGTCTACGGCGCGCTGGAGAAGCTCGACGCCGACGCCTGGTGGCCACTGCTGCAGGCTGAGGCGGGCGACGAGAGCGCCCGCTCGGCGCTCGACCTGCGAGTCGGCACGCTGGAGATCCTGGGCAAGCGTGTGCACGAGGTCGCGGTGCGCGCCGGCAATGCCGAAGGCGGCTGGTCGGCGAGCGTCAGCGCCGAGGAGCTCGCGGGGGACATCGCCTATCTCTCGGAAAAGGGCGGCAGGCTTGTCGCGCGCCTGGAGCGGCTCACCCTGCCGGAGGACATCCCCGGCGGGCGCGGGCAAGTGGCGCGCGACCCGGCCGACGTGCCGGCCATCGACCTCGTCGCGGAGCGCTTCCGCTTTCGCGGCAAGAACCTCGGACGCGTGGAAGTCGTGGCGCAGAAGAGCGCCCAGGACTGGATTGTCCGCCGGCTGCTCATGCAGACGAGCGAGGCGAAGCTCACCGCGACCGGCATCTGGCGCAGCGGCACACCCTCGCGCAGCGCGCTGAAGTTCGAGCTGGAGGCCACCGACGCGGGCGCCTTCCTCGAGCGCGTGGGCTACCCAGGCCTCGTCAAGGGCGGCCGCGCGACGCTGCTCGGCGACCTCGCCTGGCAGGGCAACCCGCTCGGCGTGCACATCCCCACCCTGTCCGGCGAGATGGAGCTGCACTCGCAGGACGGCCAGTTTCTGGAAATCGAGCCAGGGGTAGGCAAGCTCGTGGCCCTCATGAGCCTGCAGGCGCTGCCGCGGCGCGTGACCTTCGATTTCAGCGACGTGTTCTCCGCCGGCTTCCAGTTCGACCGCATCAGCGCCGAGGCGAAGGTGAAGAGCGGCGTGATGGACGTGCGCGAGTTCCGTATGGCGGGCTCAGCCGCCGAGGTGCACATGACGGGCGTGGTCGACATGGTGCATGAGACGCAGGACCTCAAGGTGCGCGTCGTCCCCGGGCTGGGCGGGACCACCTCGACTGCCGTGGCGGCGGTGGTCAACCCGGTGGCCGGCGCGGCCGCGCTGCTCGCGCAGAACATGCTCAAGAACCCGCTGGGGCGGATATTCGCCCACGACTACGTGGTGAGCGGTGCCTGGGCCGAGCCCAAGGTAGTGAAGGTTCTGCCGCCGCCGTCCGCGTTCCCGACGCCCTGACCGCGACGCGATGACGGCGATCCGCATGGCAGCTCTGCAAATGGTGTCGGGGCCGGAGCTCGCCCCCAATCTCGACGCGGCCGGGCGGCTCATCCGTGCCGCCGCCGCGGCGGGCGCGAAGCTCGTCGCCCTTCCGGAGAATTTTTACTGCATCGGCCGCACCGAGCGCGACAAGGTGGCGTTGCGGGAGAGGGACGGAAAGGGCCCGATCCAGGAATTTTTGAAGGAAACTTCGAAAAGGCTGGGCATCTGGATTGTCGGTGGTACCACCCCCATATTGATACCGGATGAAACTCGCATCCGCAGCGCCTGCCTGGTCTACGACGACGCCGGCCAGCGCGTCGCCCGCTACGACAAGTCGCACCTGTTCCGCTTTACTTCGGAGAAGGAGAGTCACGACGAGTCGCGTACTCTCGAGAGGGGCGACGGCCCTGTGGCGGTGGAGAGTCCCTTCGGCCGGCTTGGGCTGTCGATCTGCTACGACGTGCGCTTCCCCGAGCACTACCGTGCCCTGGGCGGCGTCGAGGTGATATTCGTGCCCTCGGCGTTCACCGTGCCGACGGGCGAGGCGCACTGGCATATCCTACTGCGTGCGCGCGCGATCGAGAACTACGCCTACGTCGTCGCCCCGGCGCAGGGCGGCACGCACGCCAGCGGCCGGCGCACCTATGGCCATACCATGGTCGTCGGGCCCTGGGGCGAGATCCTCGCCGAGCGGCCGGAAGGCGAGGGTGTAGTGCTCGCCGATATCGACGTGCAGCGCATCCACGACATGAAAAGGAGACTGGGTTGATCCTCGACACCGCGCAGCGCACGCTGCTCGCACCCTTCGACCTCGAGGCCGCGAAGCTCGAGCGCGTTTTCGGCGCGCTGGGCGCGCGGCGCATCGATTATGCCGACCTTTACTTCCAGTACGCGCGCTCCGAGGGCTGGAGCCTGGAGGAGGGGATCGTCAAGTCGGCAAGCTTCAACATCGAGCAGGGCGTGGGCGTGCGGGCGGTGAGCGGCGACAAGACCGCCTTTGCCTACTCGGACGAGATCAGCTTCCATGCGCTCACCGATGCGGCGAAAGCCACGCGGGCCATCGCAGCCGCAGGCTCTTCGAGCAAGACAAAGGTCGTGACGACAGAGCTGCCAGCCCCCCTCTACCATGCCGTAGACCCCATCGCGTCGCTGCCCTCGGATGCCAAGGTGGCGCTGCTGGAAAAGCTAGAGAAGATATGCCGCGCGCTGGACCCGCGCGTCACACAGGTCATGGCGAGCCTCGCGGGCGAGTACGAGGTGGTGCTGATCGCGAAGAACGACGGCGGCATCGCCGCGGACGTTCGACCGCTCGTGCGCCTGTCGGTGCAGGTGATCGCCGAGCAGGACGGTCGGCGCGAGAGCGGCACCGGGGGCGGCGGCGGGCGCACGGACTACTCGCACTTCACCGACGAGATGCTGCACGGCTACGCGAAGCAGGCGGTCTCCCAGGCGCTCGTCAATCTCCAGGCCCGCCCCGCGCCCGCGGGCACGATGACCGTGGTGCTCGGCCCGGGATGGCCGGGCGTGCTGCTCCACGAGGCGGTCGGCCACGGACTCGAGGGCGACTTCAACCGCAAGGGCAGCTCGGCGTTCTCCGGGCGCCTCGGCCAGCGCGTCGCCTCGCGCGGCGTCACAGTGGTGGACGATGGCACCATCCCCGGGCGCCGCGGCTCGCTCACGGTCGACGACGAGGGCAACCCGACGCAGCGCAATGTGCTCATCGAGGACGGCGTGCTGCGCGGCTACATGCAGGACACCCTCAACGCGCGGCTCATGAAGCTGCCGATAACAGGAAATGCGCGGCGCGAGTCCTTCGCGCATCTCACCATGCCGAGGATGACCAATACCTACATGCTCGCGGGTGGGCACGACCCGCGCGAGATCATCGCGAGCGTGTCCAAGGGTATCTACGCCACCAACTTCGGCGGCGGGCAGGTGGACATCACCAGCGGCAAATTCGTCTTCTCCGCCGCCGAGGCCTACCTCATCGAGAACGGCAAGGTCACGGCGCCGGTGAAGGGTGCCACGCTGATCGGCAACGGCCCGGATGCGCTCACGCGCGTGAGCATGATCGGCAACGACCTCGCCCTCGACACCGGTATCGGCACCTGCGGCAAAGAAGGCCAGAGCGTGCCGGTCGGCGTGGGCCAGCCCACCCTCCGCATCGACGGTCTTACGGTTGGCGGAACCGCTTGAGCGAGGTTCGCTCGTTCTTCGAGGACTACGGGGACGCCTTCACCAAGGGGGCGACCGTGATCGCGACCTTCTACGGCGAGCCCTGCATCACCGCGCGCGGCGGCAACGTGCGCGTCAACGCCACGCGCAAGGATTGCGAGGCGTTCTTTGCCACGGTGGACAGGACCTACCGCGAGCGCGGGTTTCGCTCCGGCAGGATGCTCTCCTTTGCCGAGCAGTCCGTCGGCGCGAACAGCGCGCTCGCGACGATCGCCTGGGCTTACGACGACTCCCGCGGCAAGACGCTGTGGGAGTCGACCTTCACCTATACCCTCTACCGCTTCGGCCGCGAGTGGAAGATCCTCTTGCAGGTCATGCACGACGACGCGTCATGAGCGCCGACGACATCGCCGCGCGCATCCACGACGGCGCGCTCCTCGCGCTGCCGCCGGACTATTCGCTCGTGGCGATGGAGGTTGTGAGGGCGCTCATAAGAAGGAAAGCGAAGAAGCTCAAGCTCCTGGGCGTCCCGATCCTCGGCATGTCCGCCGACCTGCTGATCGGCGCGGGCTGCGTGGCGGAGGTCGAGACGAGCGCGGTGTCGCTGGGCGAAGCGGGCCTCGCGCCGCGCTTCACGGAAGCCGCGGAGAAGGCCGAGATCGTGGTGCGCGACGCGACCTGCCCGGCGATCCACACCGCGCTGCAGGCCGCCGAGAAGGGCGTGCCGTACATGCCGATCGGGGGGATTCTCGGTTCGGATCTGGTTTCTCAGCGTTCTGATTGGAAGGTCATCGACGACCTCCTTGTCGTACCGGCGCTTCGCCCCGATGTCGCGCTCTTCCACGCGCGGTGGGCGGACGAGGCCGGGAACGTCTGGGTCGGGCGGCGGCGCGAGCTTGCGACCGTCGCGCACGCGTCGAGGCAGACCCTGGTCACATACGAAGAATTGAAGAAAGGCGACATGCTGGAAGACGAGCTGCTCGCCCCGGGGGTCATCGCCTCGGTCTACATTGCGGCGACGGCGCACGCGCCGAAGGGAGCCTGGCCGCTCGGCGTGCCGGGCGTCTACGGGCCCGACGACACGCATCTCTCGCAGTACGCCAGGGCGGCGAAGACGCGCGGGGGCTTCCAGCGCTATCTCGACGAATGGGTCCTTACGCCAAGGAAGAGCTTCTCGCCTGCGTAATCGCGCGGCTGCTCCCCGGCGCGCGCCATGCGGCGATCGGGGCGTCGTCGCCCATCCCGGCGACCGGTTGTTTTCTTCATAGAGAGAACGACAAGACCTTCAGGGTCTCGCTGCAGCAGCGGCGCGCGGCGAACCCCTTCAGCGAGGGCTCGCGCGAGCTCTTCGACCTCGCGGGGCAGGGACGCATCGACACCTTCTTTCTGGGCGGCGCGCAGATCGACGGCTCGGCCGCGATCAACCTCGTGCGCGCGGAAGGCCGGCGCTTCCCCGGCTCCTTCGGCTCCGCCTTCATGTATCCAATGGTGCCGGGCACGATCCTCTTCCGCGAGGAGCACTCGCGCCGCACCCTGGTACCCAAGGTCGACTTCGTCTCCGCCCGCGGCAATCCGCGGGCGCTCCTCACCGGCAAGGCGCTTTTCTCCTGGCAGCGGGAAAGGAGGCGGTTCCGTCTCGAAAGCTTCCATGATTCTTCGAAAGAAGAGATCGCCGAGCTGACCGGCTTCGAGTACGACCTGTCCCCCGGAGCGAAGGAGACGCCACCCCCGACGGCAGAGGAACTGCGGATCCTGCGCGGCCCGGTGGCGAAGCTCGTCGCGGCCGACTACCCCGACTTCGCCCGCCGCGTGTGGGGGACTACACTAGCGACATGAATGCCCCGGAGAAGCTCAAGCAGTACGACCGCGACGCGCAGACGGTGGGCAACATCGTCCACCTCGAGCACTTCAACGTGATCCACGACGACCAGCGTCTCGCGACGCTCTTCTACGTCGTCGGGCTCGGCGGCACGCGCGACCCCTACCTGTTCCCCGGGCTCGAGAACATGTGGGTGAACTACGGGCGCACGCAGGCGCACCTGCCGAGCCGCGGCGACAAGCCAGGCGCGGAAGTGCTGCGCGGCACGATCGGCCTCGTCGTCCCCGACCTAAATACACTGAAGAGAAATCTGGAGAAAGCGGGCACAGAGATGAAGCGCGTCGCGCCGGAGAAGAAGACCAGGTTCTCCTGGCGCGAAGTGGACGGCGCGATCGAGGCGACCTGCCCCTGGGGCAACCGCGTGCGCTGCCACGCGCCCGCGCCCGAGTTCGGCCCGATCGAGCTCGGCATCGCCTACGTCGACTTCGACGTGCCGCCGGGAACGGCCGAGGGCGTCGCGCGGTTCTACAAGGACGTAATGCTTTCCCCCGCCAAGGCGCAATCCGGCCGGGCGACCGTTAGCATCGGAAGAAATCAAAGGCTTCTCTTCTCGGAGACGAAGGCGGATATCCCCCAGTACGACGGCCACCACATCCAGGTCTACATCGCCGACTTCGGCACGCCCTACAAGTGGCTGAAGGCGCGAGATCTCGTCAACATGGAGACCGACGCCAACGAGTGGCGCTTCCGGTGGATCGTCGATCCGAAGGACGGGCGCAGGCTCTTCCAGATCGAGCACGAGGTGCGCAGCATGAAGCACCCCCTCTTTAACCGCCCGCTCGTGAACCGCAACGCCGGCGTCACCAACATGAACTACGAGCATGGGAAAGACGCCTTCCGCGGCGTGTACTGACTCTCTAAATCGGGACATACCCCATTTTTCTCATATAGCGCCGATCACTCGGTTGGCGCGAAGGAGCATCGCGGGCGCGATTACCAGCCCCAGGGCGCGCGCCGCCGCAAGGTTCACCGCCAGGTCGAACTTGTCGGACTGCTCCACGGGCAGATCCGAAGGCTTCGCGCCCTTCAGGATCCGGTCCACGTAGCGGGCTGCCCCGCGGTAGGTCTCGATGATGCTGGGGCCGTAGGACATGAGGCCACCGGCTTCGACGAACTCCTCCACGAAGTACATGGAGGGAAGCCGTCGCGCTGCAGCGAACTCGACGAGCTTGCGCCGCTGGGTGAGATAGAAGGGGCTGGGGGTCACGATCAAGGCACGCGCGGCGCTCGCACTGATGGCGGCGAGCGCGTCGTCGAGCTGTCGAAGGTCCGCGGCCTGGTGAGCGGCGAGCTCCACCTTGAGGGCGAGCGCGGCACTCCGGAGGTCGGCCACGAATCTCGACGCCGAAGTATTGCTCGAGCTCCAGAGCGCCGCGATCGGCGATGCGCCGGGCGCCGCCTCCACCATGAGCTCGAGCCATTTGCCCGCGAATCCTTCGCTCGCGGCAAACGAAAGGCCGGTGATATTTGCTTCGGGACGCGCGAGGTTGCTCACCACGCCACCCGCGACCGGGTCGCTGGATCCCGCAAAGACGACCGGTATCGTGCGGGTGGCCGTCTTCGCCGCGCGCGCGCCGATGGTCGCGCCCACCACCAGCACCTCGATGTCGAGCGCGATCAGCTCGTGGATGAGAGCGGAAAGCCGCTCCGGCTTCCCGTCGGCGAATCGCGCCTCGACGCGGACGTTGCGGCCCTCGACATAGCCGAGCTCGCGCAATCCCTCGAGGAATGCATCGTGCCTCGCGCCGCGTGCGGTCGGTAGCACGAAGCCGATGCGATGGACCTTGCCGGCGCCTTGCGCGCGCACCAGCATGGCGGCGAGCAGGCCGGCGCCGGCGAGCAGCGCTTCCCTGCGGCGAGTAGACATACCCCTCTCCCTCGCGACAAGATACTCCTGCCCGGGCGCCCAATCCATTGCCAGCCAGACCGACCAAAACCTCGAGGCGCGCCGACCGTCCGAAGCGAAGGCGTCATCATCACAGCGTCTACGTCGTCGAGCTCGCCCGGGGTGTGCTCTTCGAGCGCAGGTTCCAGAAGGCGAACGTCCACTACAACCCCGAGAAGCCCTGCGTCTACGTCGGCATGACGGGGCTCGACCCGGACGTGCGCTTCGACAAGCACAAGGCCGGCATCCAGTCGAACCGCTACGTGCGCGAGTACGGCGTGCGGCTGCTGCCCGCGCTCTACCAGGCCTATAACCCGATGCCCTACGACGCCGCGTGCGACATGGAGGTCGAGCTCGCCATCTACCTGCGCGAGCAGGGCTTCGGCGTCTGGCAGGGCTGAGACGGGAGCGAAGCCTATTTGTTGATCGTCCGGGTCTCGCCCGGCTTCATCTCCACGATGCGCGCCTTCACCGCGCGCTTGTCGAGCGCCGCCTTGAACTGCGCGGGCGTCCCGGCGAGGATCGGGTAGGTGCCGAAGTGCATCGGGGTGACTTCCTTCGGCTTCACCCATTCCACCGCCTGCGCCGCGCGCACCGGGTCCATGGTGAAGTGACCGCCGATCACGCAGAGCATCAGGTCGACGTCGTGGAACTCGCCGATGAGGCGCATGTCGCCGAACACGTCGGTGTCGCCGGTGTGGTAGATGGTCGGGCCGCCGTCGATCTTGATGACGTAGCCGACCGGGTTGCCGGCGGCGAGCGCCTCCTTGACCATTGGCGGCACGAGCTCGGAGCCGTGCACCGCGGGCACCATCGAGACCTTCACGCCGATCTTCTCGAGGTCGAAGGTGCCGCCGACGTTGCCGCCGGTGGCGAGGGTCGCCTGCTTCTCCGGGTAGCCGAGTTGCTGCTTGATGGCGAACTGCAGGCCATAGGGCGCGATGAGCGTGGCGCCGGTCTTCTTGCCGATCTCCACGGCCTCGCCGATATGGTCCCAGTGCCCGTGCGTGACAAGGATGTAGTCCACGCGACCGAGCTTCTCGATCGAAGCCTTGTCGGGGTTGGTCGGCACCTTCAGCCAGGGGTCGATGAGCAGGACGCCGCCAGAGGGCGTCTCGATGCGGAAGGCGGCCTGGCCGTACCAGTGCAGCTTGGTCTGGGCCACAGCGGAAAGGCCGACGAGCGAGAGCACGGCGGCCAGCAAAAGGCGCTTCATGTTGTCTCCTCCTCTGAAGGAGGGCAAACGATACCGCAGCCGGCCATGCGGCGCATCATTGACTGCGTCTGGGCGGTGGGCGTATATGCGAGCCGTGGACTCGCTGTCGCCCGATAATCTCGCCGAAGCTCCGCCAAGGCGCATCCGCGACCTGCCCGGGCCGCGCGGTCTTCCGCTCATCGGCAACCTTCTGCAGGTGAACACGCCACGGCTGCACCTTGTGGTGGAGCAGTGGCGCCGGCGATACGGCGAGTACTTCCGCTTCCGCATCGGCGCGAGGGAGTTCTTCGTCGTCGCGAACCCCGAGACGATCGCGCAGGTCCTGCGCGATCGTCCCGACGGCTTCCAGCGCACGGCGCGCCTGAGCCTGATCTCGCAGGAGATGGGCTTCGGCGGGCTGTTCTCGGCGAACGGCGAGCGGTGGCGGCGCCAGCGCTCCATGGTCATGGCGAGCTTCGACCCCGGGCATACCCGGTCCTTCTTCCCATCGCTCGCGAAGGTCACCGAGCGCTTCGCGAGGCGCTGGCGGCGCGCGGCGGCGGTGGGCGAGCCGATCGACCTGCAGGCCGATCTTATGCGCTACACCGTGGACGTGACCGCCGGCCTCGCCTTCGGGGCGGACATCAACACCATCGAATCCGACGGCGAGGTCATCCAGCAGCATCTGGACAAGGTGCTGCCGGCGCTTTTCCGTCGGCTCATGGCGCCCTTCCCGACCTGGCAGCGGTTCCGGGACAGGAGCATCGAGGCGCACCTCGAGGCGCTGCATCGCGCGGTGGCGCAATTCATCGCCCAGGCGAGGGCGCGGCTCGAGGCGAACCCTTCGCTCAGGGAGCGCCCCGAGAACCTGATCGAGGCGATGATCGCCGCGCGCGACCGCGAAGGCAGCGGCGTGGACGACTCGGACGTGGCGGGCAACGTGCTCACCATGCTCCTTGCCGGCGAGGACACGACAGCGAATACGCTCGCGTGGATGATCTATCTGCTCGCGCGCAATCCCGAGCATGCGAAGCGCGCGGCGCAAGAAGTGCGGCGCGCCGCCGGGGCCGACTTCCTCCTCCGAAGTTACGAGCAGCTGTCCGGCCTCGCTTTCGTGGAAGCCTGCGCGAACGAGACCATGCGCTTGAAGCCGGTGGCGCCGATCATCATGGCGCAGGCTTTGCGCGACAGCGTGGTGGCCGGGGTGCGGGTCCCCGCCGGCTCGCTCGTCATGTGCCTCATGCGCCCGGCCGCCACCGATGACCGGCACTTCCCGAACGCGGCCGTCTTCGATCCCGCCCGATGGCTCACGGACGCCGGACAGGTGAAATCCGCCGCCTCCGCCAAGCGCATCGCCATGCCTTTCGGCGCCGGTCCGCGCCTGTGCCCGGGGCGCTACCTGGCGATGCTCGAGATCAAGATGGTGATCGCGATGCTCTTCGCCGGATTCGACATCGAGCGCGTGAGCACGCCGGACGGGAGGGACGCCGAGGAGCGGCTCGCGCTGACGATGGCGCCGGTGGGGCTGCGCGCGGTGCTGCGGCCGCGAGGCTAGCCGGAAGCCCGTTCGGCCGATATCGCCGAGACCGCGACCGAAGAATTTGCGGCGGGATCGGCGGCGAGGAACCCGCCCGACTGGTGGCGCCACAGCTTCTCGTAGTGCCCGCCCAGGCGCAAAAGCTCGCTGTGCGTTCCTTTTTCCACAATGGATCCTCTCTCCAAAACCACGAGTCGATCCATCCTCGCGATCGTCGAGAGCCGGTGCGCGATGGCAATCACCGTCTTGCCCTCCATCAAGTCGAGGAGCTGCTCCTGGATCGCGAGCTCGACCTCGCTGTCGAGCGCGGAGGTCGCCTCGTCGAGCACGAGGATCGGTGCGTCCTTGAGGATGACGCGTGCAAGCGCGATGCGCTGGCGCTGGCCGCCGGAGAGCTTCACCCCACGCTCGCCGACATGCGCGGCGTAGCCGCGGTTGCCTCTCCAGTCGCGCAATCCCATGATGAACTCATGGGCTTGCGCCTGGCGCGCCGCGGCTTCGACTTGCGCATCGGTGGCATGCGGACGGCTGTAGCGGATGTTCGCGGCGATCGAGCGGTGCAGGAGCGAGGTGTCCTGGGTCACCATGCCGATCGCCGCGCGCAGGCTTTCCTGAGTGACGTGCGCGATGTCCTGGCCGTCGATGAAGATCTTTCCGGATTCGACGCCATAGAAGCGCAGCAGCAGGTTCACGAGCGTCGACTTGCCGGCTCCCGAGCGCCCCACGAGCCCGACCCGCTCTCCCGGGCGAATCTCGAGATTCAGCCGATCGAGCACCGGCGCGGCGTCCTTCCTGCCGTAGGCGAAGGTGACGGTCTCGAAGCGCACCTCGCCGCGCGAGACCTCGAGCGGCCGCGCGCCCGGGCGATCGACGCCCTCGAGCGGCACGGCGATCGTGTCCATGCCCTCCTGCACCACGCCGATGTTCTCGAAGATGCCCGCTACCTCCCAGCTCACCCAGCCCGCGACGTTGGTGATCTGCCAGGCGAGCGGCAGCGCGGTGGCGACCACACCCGCGCTCACCGCGTTGGCGGCCCAGAGCCAGATGCCGATGCTGGCCGTGGACACGAGCAGCGCCGCGTTCATCGCCGTGAGCGAGAACATGAACCGCGTGATGAGGCGCATGTGGCGCGCCATCGCCAGCTGGTGCGCGTCCACCGACTCGCGCACGTGCTCGTCCTCGTCCCGCATGCGCGCGAAGAGCTTCACCGTGAGGATGTTGGTGTAGCTGTCCACCACCCGCGCCATGACGAGCGAGCGCGCCTCGGAGCTCGCGCGCGCAAGGTCGCGCATCCGCGGCACGAAGTGCCGCAGGAAGAAGAAGTAGCCGCAGAACCAGAGCGCGGTGGGCACCGCGAGGCGCCAGTCGGACAGCGCCATCAGCGCGAGCGCCATCAGCCCGAACGAGCCGATGTACCAGATGGCGCGGATGCTCGCCATGACGCTCTCGCGCAGCGCGTGCGCGGTCTGCATCACCCGGTTCGCGATGCGCCCGGCGAAGTCCGACTGGAAGAACGGCCAGCTCTGGCGCACCACCTGCCAGTGGCTCTGCCAGCGGATGAGGTTCGTCACCCCCGGGATGAGCGCGTTGTGCCGGATCGCGATGTCGACCAGGATCACCGCCGGCCGCACCAGCAGCACGAGCAGCGCCATCCCCGCGAGCAACGGCCACTCCTGCGCGAGAGCGCTCTTCCGGTCCGTCGCTTCCATCAGCGACACCAGCTTCCCGATGAAGAGCGGAATGACCGTGTCCAGCAGCGCGACGCCCAGGCTCGCCGCGAACATCGCCGCGTACCAGCCTTTCGTTTGCCTGACGAAGTGCCAGTAGAACGCGGCGAGCCCCGCCGGAGGCGAACCCGGGCCGGGACTCGCGGTCCCTTTGATGCTCGCTTGGAAAAGTGCCAAGACTTTCTTCCTACGTGGGGTGCGATTGTCCCATCTTCTTGATCGCTGCGCGTCTCGAGTTGCTTCGTCGTCTTGTCGATTGTCTTTCCATCGCTCTCTAGTAGCTTGTACTTCTCCGCTTTCGCAGGCGCTCGGGCATCGGGAATCCCAAGAAAAGCTTCGCCTGTCTCCTGTCGGCACGCGACGACAGAAAACCCTGACGAGTGCGTCAGACCGACGCGCGGTCGACGCCGTTGGTCAAATGGAGCAACGCGTGTAACGCACGCTGATTTAGAGTCGTCCTGTGTCGAGCTCCGCCGCGACGATCAAGTCTCTGGTACTGCCGCCGCGCGACCGGTGGGACCGAGTGCTCGTCGCGGGGATATTCGCGGGCATGCTCGCGCTTGCCTATGCGGCGTTCGGCACGACGCTGCTCGAGCCGCTTTTCGCCGTCGCCGGCGCCGGCGACTGGTACCTCCTGTGGTTGCGCCCCACGGTCATCTGGATCTCGATGGGGATGCTGCTGCTCCTGGTGCGCACGCTGCTGTGGCTGCGTTATCGCCCGTTTGCCGCGGCCGCGCCTGCGGAGGCGCCGTCGCTCACGGTGATCATCCCCGCGTACAACGAAGGCGAGATGGTGGAGCACGCCATCGCCTCGGTGGCCGCCGCCGACTATCCGCACGAGCGGCTCGAGATCCTCGCCATCGACGACGGCAGCATCGACGACACCTGGCGCTACATCGAGCGCGCCGCGGCGCGCTTCCCGGGGCTCGTGCGCGCCATCCGGCTGCCCGAGAACCGGGGCAAGCGCGGTGCGCTCGCCGAGGGCTTCCGCCGCGCGAGGGGCGAGCTGGTGGTGACCATCGACTCCGACAGCGTCATCGAGCGCGAGGCGCTCCTCGCCATCGTCGGCCCGTTCCGCGACCCGCGCGTTGGCGCCGTGGCCGGAAAGGTCGCCGTGCACAACCGCGAGGCCGGCCTCATCCCGCGCATGCTGCACGTGCGCTTCATCCTGTCGTTCGATTTTCTGCGCAGCGCGCAGTCGATGTTCCGCACGGTGTACTGCTGCCCGGGGGCGCTCTCGGCGTACCGTCTGTCGACCGTGCATGAAGTGCTGGAGCGCTGGGAGCGGCAGAGCTTCCTAGGTGTGCCATGCACCTACGGCGAGGACCGCGCGCTGACCAACCTCGTCCTCGCAGCAGGCGGCGACACCGTGTATCAGCGCACGGCGGTGGTGCACACCGTCGTGCCGGAGACCTACGACAAGCTCTGCCGCATGTACCTGCGCTGGGACCGCAGCTACATCCGCGAGGAATTCCGTTTCGCCCGGGTGGTATGGAGCCGGCCGCTGCGGTGGCGGGTGCTCGCCCTTTACGAGACGACGGTCACCAACCTCCGCTTCCCCGTCGCTTACCTGTCAATCGGCCTGTGGCTCGTCAACGCCGCGCACGACCCCTCCTCGTTCGCGCGCATGCTGCTCGCCATCATGGTCGTGTCGACGTTGTACGCGCTCTACTACCTGAGGAGCGAGCGCTCCTGGGATTTCGCGTACGGCATCCTGTACGGCTACTTCTCGTTCTTCGCGCTCACCTGGATCTTCCCGTACGCCGCGCTCACCCTCCGGGCGCGCGGCTGGCTTACCCGCTAGCGCTTGTCATCACGACCGGCGCGTGGTCGCTCGTGCCGACCTCGGGGAACACCTTGCAGCTTTGCGCCGCATCGGCGACGGCGGGCGAGGCGAGGATGTAGTCGAGACGCCAGCCGATATTGCGGCTCCGCATGTTGCGCCAGGGCGCCCACCAGGTAAAGACGTTCGGATTGCCGGGCTCGAAGCGCCGATGCACGTCGACGAGCCCGCCGTCCAGAAGCTCGGCGAAGAGCGCGCGCTCCTCGGGGAGCTGCCCGATGATGCCGGGCTTGCGCTCGCGCGGATGGACGTCCATCTCGGTGCGCGTGATGTTGATGTCGCCGCAGAGCACCAGCTCGCGCCCTCCCTGCCGCACGGCGCGCGCCCAGGCGGCGAGGCGCTTCATGAACTCGACCTTCGCCGGGTAGTTCTTGTTGCCGTTCGGCACGTAGACCGAGGCGAGCACGAGGTTGCCGAGCTCGGCTTGTACGATGCGCGCTTCCAGGTCGAAGTCGGGATGGCTGTATTTTGGTGTTTCGGAAGAACCCTGTTTTCGGATGTGAAGCGAGACCCCCGAATATGCGCGCATGCCGTGCCAGAAGGCATGGTAGTCGACCAGGCGGCACGCCTCGGGCACCTGCCCGGGCTCGGCCTTGAGCTCCTGCAGGCAAATCACGTCGGGCTGCTCCGCGGCGACCCAGTCGCAGAACTGCGCTGCGCGAGCCCGGATGCCATTCACGTTCCATGTGGCGATCTTCATCGGATCCCAATGCTAAGGCCTGTCACCTTCCCGCCACCGGTGTCGTGGCGCGGCGGTCGACAGTCGCCCGCGCGCGTCCTATATTGGCCGCATGGATCGGCGCGCTGAGTGGTTCGTGCCGGCCTTCGGGCCGGAGCGCTTCCGGGTCGCGGTCGGGCTGCTGTTCCTGCCCTACACCGGCATGGTGCTCGCCTTCACGGTGCTCGGCTCGATGCTCGCACCGGTCGTGCACTGGGACCGCGTCGGCGCCATTGTGCTCATCTACTTCCTCGCGCTCGGCATCGGGGCACACGCGCTCGACGCGCTGGGCAGCCGCGCCGACAAGCCTTGGGGCCGGGTGTTCCCGCCGGCGCAGCTCTGGGCGCTCGCCGCCGCTTCGCTCCTCGCCGCGTACGCGATCGGCGTCTGGTACATGGTGCACTACGCGCCGCTCCTGTGGCCGATCGCCATCGCCGAGGGATTCTTCGTGCTCGCCTACAACCTGGAGTGGTTCGGCGGGCGCTTTCACCGTGACGCTTGGTTCGCGCTTTCCTGGGGCGCGCTGCCGGTGCTTGCCGGCTACGTGCTGCAGGCGAACACGATCTCGCTTGGGGCGCTCGTGGTCGCTGCGGCGATGGCGGCGCTCAGTCTGGTGGAGATCAAGGCCTCGCGGCCCTACAAGGCGCTCAAGCGGGCCGGGAGCACGGGCGCGGAGGTCGAGCGCCTGGAGACGATCCTCAAGTGCCTGAGCGTGGGGGTGATCGCGCTCGGCGCGGGAATGGCAGCGTGGCGGCTGTGGGGCTAGAGCGCTACCGGGCGCGCGTCGACGCGGAGCTCGAGGCGCGGCTGCCCGAATGGTTCCCCGGCGCGCCGGCGGCCCACCTCCAGGCGCTGCGCGGCATCCTCGCCGACGGCAAGCGCCTGCGCGGCGGGCTCGCCTGCCTCGTCGCCGAGGCGCTCGGTGCGCCAGCCGCCGCGGCGCTCCCCGCCGCGATCGCGATCGAGCTCGTGCAGGCCGCGTCCCTCGTGCACGACGACCTGATCGACGGCGACATCATGCGCCGTGGCCGGCCGGCGGCCTGGACGGCGCTTTCGCCACGGCGCGCCGTGCTCGTGGCGGATCTGCTCTTCGCCGCTGCGATCGAGCGCATGGCGCGCCTCGGGCACCGCGAGTGCGCGGCGATCGCGGAGGCAATCGGCGCCATGGCGCAGGGCGCGCTCCTCGAGACCGAGGAGCACGCCGACTACCGTCGCATCATCGCGCTCAAGACCGGATCGCTTTTCGCCGCCGCGGCGCGCCTGGGCGCGCTCGCCGCCGGCGCGTCCGAGGCCATGGTCGACGCCGCGACGCGCCTCGGGGCGGCCGCCGGGGGGCTCTACCAGATCGCCGACGACCGCACCGATGGCGCAGCGACGGCGTCGATGGACGAGGAGGCTGTCCGCCTCGCGGCGTTGCTCGAGGGCGCGCTCAAGGACCTGCCGAGCGAGGAGCGGCTTGCCGAGATCGCACTCACTTTCGCGCCGAGACGATCGCCGAGCCGTACAGCGTGAGGTGCTCGACGCGGACATCGCGGAAGCCCGCCGCGCGCAGCGCTGCCTGGAGCTCGGGCAGCCAGCGCGTCTGCTCGATCAGCCCGGGCAGGCCGTAGTAAATCTCCCGCCACTGCGGCAGGAGCGCGCCGCCGATGGACTGCAGCGCTTTGAAGTAGACCCGAAACAGCGCGATGCGCACGCGCCCGGGCGGGAAGGTGAAGTCGTGCATGAGGATGCGCCCGCCGTCCTTCAGCATCGCCCGGCACGCGGGGACCAGGCGCGGCAGCTCGGCGTACTTCGCGAGGTAGGAGGAGACGATGCAGTCGAAGGGCTCGGCCGCGCGGTAGTCCTCCGCTCGCGAAAGCGCGAGCTCGACGTTCGTCACGCCGAGCCGCGCCAGCTTTTCTTGCGCGAGCGCGAGGTATTCCTCGCGCAGCTCCACGCCGACTACCGTGGCACGCGGGAAGGCGCGGGCGACGGCGAGCGTGGAGATGCCGGTGCCGCAGGCGAGGTCGCAGATGCGCCCTGCGTCCGGGGGAATCATGCGCACGATGCGTCGCTTCCACAGACGGTCGATCCCGAAAGTGGCGATGTTGACCACCGCGTCGTAGCTGCTTCCGGTGCCGCGAAAGAAGCGCTCGACGAGGGCGACGCGCGGGTCCGGGCTCATTTCGCCTAAGCCGCGCGCGAGGCGGCCTCGTCGGCGCCCGCCGCAGCGAGCGCCCGCGAGAGCTCCCGCGGCTCGACCGGCTTGGTGAGATGGCGGTCGAATCCGGCCGCGAGCGCGCGGCGCTCCTCCACGATGCCGCCGTAGCCGGTGAGGGCGATGAGGAGCGCGCCCGGCCCCAGCTCCTGGCGCAGGACGCGCGCGAGCTCGTAACCGTTCATGCCGGGCAGGCCGATGTCGAGCAGCGCCGCGGCCGGGCGGCGGCGCCGCGCGGCGGCGAGCGCGGCACCGGCCTCGCCGGCGGCGATCACATCGTACCCCTGCAGCTCGAGAGCCATGCGCAGGGTCTCGCGCTCGTCGGCGTTGTCCTCGACGAGGAGCAGCGTCAGCCCGACGCGCGGCGGCGCGGGCGCGGCGGGCGGCTGCCACGCCGGCTCGCTCGCTATTGCGGGAAAGCGCACGGTGAAGGTGGCGCCCTTGCCCTTGCCTTCGCTTGCCGCTTGCACCGTGCCGCCGTGCAGTGCCACCAGCCGTTGCACGAGCGTGAGGCCGATGCCGAGCCCCCCGCTCGCGCGGTCAATGCTGGAATCGGCCTGGTAGAAGAGCTCGAAGAGCCGCGGCAGGCTTTCGGACGCGATGCCGCGGCCGTCGTCGGACACCTCGAGCAGCGCCTCGGCGCCGCGGCGCTCGACGCGCACGCGGATCTGCCCGCCGGGGGCGGTGTAGGTAGCGGCGTTGGCGACCAGGTTGGTGATGATCTGCTCCACGCGCGTGGCGTCGCCTTCGATCCAGGCCGCCGCCGCGTCGAGCTCGACGCGCCGCTCGACAAGCCGGCCCGCGGTCTCGAGCGTGGTGATGACATGGCGCGCCGTCGCCGCGAGATCGAGGCGCTGGCGCTCAAGGAAGATCTTGCCGGTCATGACGCGCCCGACGTCGAGGAGATCGTCGATCAGCCGCTTCAGGTGCTGGGTCTGGCGCTCGAGCACCTCGGCGGCGAAGTCGAGCTGCTCGCCGGTGCGCCGCTCAGCGCCGACGAGCGCGGCAGCGCTGGAGATCGCCGCGAGGGGATTGCGCAGCTCGTGCCCGAGCATGGCGAGGAACTCGTCCTTGGCGCGGTTCGCCGCCTCGGCCGCCTCGCGCGCCTCGCGCTCGGTCTCGAGCGAGCGGTCGCGCTCGCGCATCGCGTCCTGCAGGAGGCGGCTCGCCTGATCGAGGGCGACGAGCGCGTGCTGGACTTCGATGACGCGCGAGGCGGGCAGGGCGTGTGGCGCCTCGCCGCGCGCGAGCCGCTCCGCCCCGGCTTCCAGAGACACGAGCGACGCCGCGATGTGCCGCCCCTTGTGGACGGCGAAAGCGATGCCCGCGAGCACCACCGCACCCCACAGCATTGCGAAGATGCCGAGGTAGGTCCAGAACGCGCTGTCGACCGCCGCGGAGGGCGAGGCCGACGCAACCCACCACCCGTGGCGGCTCGGGGTCCAGGCCGTGAACACCGGCACGTCGTCCAGGCTCGTGTACTTGGCGATGCCCTCGGGCTTCATCCGCATGTCGGCGATGAGCGCTTGCGCTCCATCGCTGCCGCGGCGTGCATCGCCTTCGGCGGTTCGCGACACGAACTTGAAGTTGCGATCGAAGATGCCGGCCACGCCACCCTCCGCCAGCTGCTGGCGCCGGAGCAGCCCGTCGAACCATCGGAGATTGAGCGCCGCGATGAGGATGTGGGTGACTTTGCCATCGCGCACGACCGGCACGCCGACCGAGACGATGTGCACGCCGCGCGTCGGGCTGGAGAACACGTCGCTCACCAGCGCGCCCTGCTGACCGGAAAGCACGGGCGCCCAGAACTCGAGCAGCCGCATGCTCGGCACAGGCCTCCCGAGCGGCATGTCGCTGCGGAACACCGCCTTGCCGTCCGCGCGGAAGGCCACGACCAGTTCCCAGTCCGGATGCGCCTCGAGCGCCTGGCGGATCTGCTGGTAGATGAGCTCCCCCCGCGCGCCGCTCGCCGACCACAGGCGCGCCAGAATGGAGAGCCGCTGCACCGAGCTGTCGAGCGCGTTGTCGACGGCGGCCGCGAGCGTGCGCACTGCCTCGATTTGCGAGCGCTCTCGCTCGCGCTCCTGGGCCTGCCAGTGGAAGTAGAGCAGACCGGCGGCGAAAAGGCCGATCGGTACGATGCAGAAGGCGAGCACCTGGAAGAGGTGCCCGCGGATCGTTCTTGCGGGCATGTGCGGAAAGTGTACGGGTGCCATCTTGCCCGGCCTATCGCGATCTCCCCTACGGCCTGTCGCGGCCCGGCTACGCCCAGTTGCGCGAGCGGCTCACCGCGTCGCGCCAGCGCTCCATCAGCTCCCCGCGCCTGCCGGATTCCATGCGCGGCTCGAAGCGCCGCTCGGCTTTCCAGTGCGAGGCGAGCGCCTCGCGCGAGCCCCACAGGTCGACGGTGAGGCCGGCGAGGTACGCGGCGCCCAGCGCCGTCGTTTCCAGCACGTGCGGCCGCACCACCGGGACGCCGAGCAGATCGGCCTGGAACTGCATGAGGAGGTCGTTCGCCGCCGCGCCACCGTCCACGCGCAGCTCCTTCAGCTTCTCGCCGGCATCGCGCTCCATTGCGGCCAGCACCTCCGCACTCTGGAAGGCGATCGACTCGAGCGCGGCGCGCGCGATGTGCGCGCGCGAGCTGCCGCGGGTGAGGCCGACGATGGCCCCGCGCGCCTTCGGGTCCCAGTAAGGCGCGCCCAGGCCGGTGAAGGCGGGCACGATCATCACGCCGTTCGAGTCCAGCGCTTCTGCCGCCAGCCTTTCGACTTCCCCGGAAGAAGAAAAAAACTTGAGCTCATCCCTTAGCCACTGGACCACGGCGCCGGCGATAAAGACGCTGCCTTCGAGCGCGTACTCCTTCTGGAGCGAGGTCTGGGCCGCGGCGGTCGAGACCAGACCGTGCTCCGAGTCGACCGCCCGGGCGCCGGTATGCAGCAGCATGAAGCAGCCGGTGCCGTAGGTGTTCTTCGCCATGCCGGCGACATGGCAGGCCTGGCCGAACATCGCCGCCTGCTGGTCGCCCGCGATGCCGGCGATGACGAGCGGCTCTCCCAGGAGCGACGCCGGCACCAGGCCGAAGGCGTGCGCGGAGGGGTGCACATCCGCAAGCAGCGCGCGCGGCACGCCGAGGAGCCGCAGCAGCTCCGCGTCCCAGTCGTTGGTGTGGATGTTGAAGAGCATCGTGCGCGAGGCGTTGGACACGTCGGTGACGTGCGTGCGATTGCCGGTGAGCTGCCACACGAGCCAGGTGTCGACCGTGCCGAAGGCGAGCTCGCCGCGCTCCGCGCGCGCGCGGGCGCCGGGGACGTTCTCCAGAATCCAGGCGATCTTGGTGGCGCTGAAATAGGGATCGACCACGAGACCGGTTCTCTCTTTGATCAATCGTTCATGGGGCTTCAACCGGTCACAAAGCTCGGAAGTCCTCCGGTCCTGCCAGACGATGGCGTTGTGGACCGGCTCGCCGCTCTGGCGGTCCCAGACGATCGCGGTCTCGCGCTGGTTGGCGATGCCGATCGCTACGAGGCTGTTCAAAGGGATCCTCGCCCGCTCGAGCGCTTCGCGGGCGACCTGCCGCTGCGTGGCGAAGATCTCCTTCGGGTCGTGCTCGACCCAGCCGGGCTGCGGGAAGATCTGGCGGAACTCGCGCTGCGCGGAGGCGACCGGGCGGCCTTCCTCGTCGAAGACGATGGCGCGCGAGCTGGTGGTGCCCTGATCGAGCGCGAGGACGTGGCGCACGCAAAAATTGTACAGTGCAAGCGATCGAGGAGACGCCGCGATGACTAAGGACCGCGAGGGCGTGCAGCGCGCCGTGCTGGTCCGCTTTCCGCACCGGGATAATGACGACCATCGGCTTCGTCACGCGCGTGCTGCAGGACAGCGCCGGCGGCGGCGACCTGGCGGTCGTGTACGTGCCGACCGCGCCCAACCCGACCTCGGGCTACATGAGATCGTGCCGGTCGCGGACCTGATCCCCACCGAGTGGACGATCGAGGAGGCGATGCGCTTCGTGGTGAGCGCCGGCACCGCGGGCCCCGAGCGCATCGCCTACGAGAAAAATTCCCGGGCATAATTGCGCGTTCGAAAAACGCTCCGAGGGGGAGGTCCTGCTTGCTCGAACGACTGAGCATCGCGGTCTCGCTGTTCGTCTTCTGGCTGCTGCTCTCCGGCATGTTCACGCCGTTCCTCGTCGCCGCCGGCGCCGGCTCGGCGCTCGCGGTGGCGTGGCTCGCCGCGCGCATGGAGATCGCCGACCGCGAAGGCCACCCCGTGCACTTCAGCGTCGCGGTGCTCACCTACTGGCCGTGGCTCGTCAAGGAGATCGCGGTGTCGGCCTGGACGGTGACGAAGATCATCCTCTCGCCGCGCCTGCCGATCAGCCCGACGCTCGCGCGCTTCAAGCCCTCGCAGAAGAGCACCGTGGGCCTCGTGACCCACGCCAACTCCATCACCCTCACGCCGGGCACCATCACCATCGAGGCCGGGCGCGACGAGTTCCTGGTGCACGCGATCACGCGCGAGGGCGCGGCGTCGCTCGAGGATAGCGAGATGGACCGGCGCGTCGCCGCGCTCGAGGGCCGCGGCTGATGTTCTCGGCGGCGGCCGCGGCGCTGCTCGTCACGCTCGCGCTGGCGCTGGCGCGGGCGCTGCTCGGCCCGACGGTCTTCGACCGCGTGCTCGCCATGAACGCCATCGGCACGGTGGCGGTGCTGCTCCTCGCGGTCATCGGCTTCCTCACCGCGAGGCCGGAGTTCCTCGACCTCGCCATCGTCTACGGCCTGCTCAACGTGGTCGGCACCATCGCGGTGCTCAAGTTCTTCCGGCACGGCGACCTGGGCGACCCCGGCGAGGAAGGGGAGGCGCGGTGAGCGCGGCGATCGACATCGCCTCCTGGGCGCTGCTCGTCGCGGGCGGTTTCTTCTGCATCGTCGGCGGCCTGGGCCTGCACCGCATGCCGGAGTTCTACACGCGCCTGCACGCGGCGAGCGTCACCGACACGCTCGGCGCGGGACTCATCCTGCTCGGGCTCATCCTGCAGACGGGCTTCACGCTGGTGACGGTGAAGCTCGTGCTGATCGGCCTGCTCATCTTCTTCACCAGCCCAACCGCGACGCACGCGCTCGCGCGCGCGGCGCTCGCGCGCGGCCTCAAGCCGAGGCTCGCGGAGGAGGACGCATCGAATCCCTGATCATCGCGGCGCTGCTCACGTTCATGGCCGGCGTCACGCTTGCCATCGTGGTGCAGCGCAATCTGTTCGCCGTGGTGGTGCTCGCCGGGGTGTACAGCTTCCTGATGGCGACGGTGCTGGTCGCTCTCGACGCGGTGGACGTCGCCATGACCGAGGCCTCGGTCGGCGCGGGCATTTCCACCGTGCTGCTGCTCGGCGCGCTCTACCTCTGCGGCAGCGAGGAGGCGAAGCCGCTCGCCCGGCCGTGGCTGCCGCTCGCGGTGGCGCTCGTCATCGTCGGCGCGCTGGTCTATGGCACGCTCGGGCTCGCGGCGTTCGGAGACCCGCAGGCGCCGATCCACGTGCATGTCGCGCCGCGCTACCTGCAGCAGGCGCTCGCGGAGACCGGCGTGCCCAACGTGGTGACCGCGGTGCTCGCGAGCTACCGCGGCTACGACACGCTGGGGGAGACCGCGGTGGTGTTCACCGCCGGGGCCGGGGTGATCGCGCTCCTGCGCTGGAGGAAGCGCAAGTGAGGGGCAACGTCATCCTGCGCGTGGTGGGGAAGATGCTGATGCCCTTCATGGTGGTTTTCGCGCTCTATGTGCAGTTCCACGGCGACTTCGGCCCGGGCGGCGGCTTCCAGGCCGGCGTGATCGGCGCCGCGGCGATCATCTTCTATGCGGTGATCTTCGGCCTGCCCGCGGCGCGGCGCCTGGTACCCGACGGCCTGGTCGAGACGATGGTGGGGGCGGGCGTGCTGCTCTACGCCGGCGTGGGCTTCGCGGGAATCGCCCTCGGCGGCAACTACCTCGACTATTTCGTGCTCGCCCACGACCCGGTGCACGGCCAGCACCGGGGCATCTTCTGGGTCGAGGCGGGCGTGGCCATCACCGTGTCGGGCGTGATGCTCAAGATCTTCTACATGTTCGCCGCGCGCGGCCGCGGCCTGGACGAGTAGGCGCTCGGGAATGATCGCGCTGGGCCACTACACCTACTGGATCACGGTGCTGCTGATGGTGGCGGGCCTGTACATCGTCATCGCGCGCGGCAACCTGGTGAAGAAGCTGATCGGGCTGTCGATCTTCCAGACCTCGGTGTACCTGCTCTACATCGCGCCGGGCAAGCTGATCGGCGGCACGGCGCCGATCATCGCCGAGGGCTTCAGCGCGTACTCCAACCCGCTGCCGCACGTGCTCATCCTCACCGCCATCGTGGTGGGGGTGGCGACCCTCGCGCTCGGCCTCGCCATCGTGGTGCGCATCCGTGAGGCCTACGGATCGATCGAGGAGGACGAGGTGCTGGCCGGCGCCGACCGGGACGCCGCGGACGAAGCAGCGGGTCGCGCGTGACCTTCGAGCAGCTCCCCGCCCTCCAGGTGGTGGTGCCGCTCGTCGCGGCGCCGGTCACGCTGCTCCTGCGCCGCGCAGCGGCGGCGTGGGTGGTGACCGTGGCGGCGTGCGCCTTCGCCTTCGTCGCCGCCGTGCTGCTCGCCGCGGCGGTGGCCGCGCACGGGCCGATCTCCTACGCGCTCGGAAGCTGGCCGCCGCCCTGGGGCATCGAGTATCGCGTGGACGCGCTCTCGGCCTTCGTGCTGGTGCTCGTGTCGGGCGTGGCGACGGTGGTCGCGGTGTTCGCCTGGAGGAGCGCTGCCGCCGAACTGCCGCGCGAGCAGCTCTATCTCTTCTACACGATGTACTGCCTGTGCGTGGCGGGCCTGCTCGGCATGACCATCACCGGCGACGCGTTCAACCTGTTCGTGTTCATGGAGATCGCCTCGCTCTCGAGCTACGTGCTGATCGCACTCGGGCGCGACCGCCGCGCGCTGCTCGCCTCCTACCAGTACCTGATGCTCGGCACCATCGGCGCCACCTTCTACGTGATCGGCGTGGGGATGCTCTACCTCGCGACCGGAACGCTCAACATCGCCGACCTGGCGGCGCGCCTGCCGCAGGTCGCCGACGCGCGCGCGGTGCTCGCCGCGCTCGCCTTCGTCACCGTGGGCGTGTCGCTCAAGCTCGCGCTCTTCCCGCTGCACCTGTGGCTGCCCAACGCCTACGCCTACGCCCCCTCCGCGGTCACCGCCTTCCTCGCCGCCACCGCCACCAAGGTCTCGGTATACGTGCTGCTGCGCTTCTACTTCACCATCTTCGGCGCCGAGCTGGTGGTGGGCGGGCTGCCGGAGGAGGAGGTGCTGCTCGTGCTCTCGCTCGCGGCCATCGCGACCGCGTCGCTCGTGGCCCTGTGGCAGGCGGACCTCAAGCGCCTGTTCGCCTACTCGAGCGTGGCGCAGATCGGCTACATCACGCTGGGCATCAGCATGGCCTCGCCCGCCGGGCTCACCGCCGCGGTGGCGCACCTCTTCAACCACGGCATCACCAAGGGGGCGATCTTCCTGCTCCTGGGCGGCGTGGTGCTGCGCGCGGGCCGCGCGGGCTTCGACCGCGTACAGGGCCTTGGCCAGCGCATGCCGCTCACCTCGCTCGGCATCGTGCTCGCCGGGCTCTCGCTCATCGGCATCCCAGGCACCGCGGGGTTCATCAGCAAGTGGTACCTGGTGCTGGGCGCGATCGAGGCCGGGCGCTGGTGGCTCGCCGGCTTCATCGTCGCCACCTCGCTCATCGCGGTGGCCTACGTGTGGCGCTTCGTCGAGGCGGCCTACCTCGCGCCGGCCGGGCCAGAGACGCCCGAGCGCGGCGAGGCGCCGCCGGTGATGCTCGCGTGCGCGTGGCTGCTCGTCGCCGCGTGCATCTGGTTCGGCTTCGACACCTCGTTCACCGTCGAGGGCGCGCGCCAGGCCGCGGCGCTGATGATCAAGGGTGCGCGGTGAGCGGCGCGCAGCTCATCGCCCTCGCGCTCCTCGTCCCCGCGGTGGGCGCGGTGCTCGTCGCGCTCGCCGCTCGATGGCCGAACCTGCGCGAGGGGGCGACGCTCGCCACGGCCGGGACGCTCTTCGCCGTGGTGCTCGGGCTGCTGCCCGGCGTGCTCGCGGGCGAGCGGCCCGAGCTCATGCTCCTCGAGATGCTGCCGGGGCTCGCGATCGGCTTCCGGCTGGAGCCGCTCGGCATGCTCTTCGCGCTGGTGGCCTCGGGGCTGTGGATCGTCAACTCGGTCTACTCCATCGGCTACATGCGCGGCAACGACGAGGGGCACCAGACGCGCTTCTACGCCTGCTTCGCGCTCGCGCTCGCCGCCACGATGGGCGTGGCGATGGCGTCTAACGTGCTCACGCTCTTCCTCTGCTACGAGCTCCTCACGCTCGTCACCTGGCCGCTCGTCACCCACCACGGCGACGACGAGGCGAGAAGCGGCGGCCGCGTCTACCTCGGCGTCCTGCTCGGCACCTCGATCGCCCTCCTGCTGCCGGCGGTGATCACCACCTGGGCGGCGGCCGGCACGCTCGAGTTCGCCCCCGGCGGCATCCTCGCGAATGCCGGGCTCTCCTCCGCGGCCATGGCGGGCCTGCTCGCGCTCTACATGTTCGGCATCGGCAAGGCGGCGCTGATGCCGGTGCACCGCTGGCTGCCCTCGGCGATGGTCGCGCCCACGCCGGTCTCGGCGCTGCTGCACGCGGTGGCCGTGGTGAAGGCGGGCGTCTTCGCCGTGGTGAAGGTGATCGTGTACGTGTTCGGCGCCGAGCGGCTCGCCGGCGCGGGCGCGGCGGAGTGGCTGCCCGCGGTGGCGGGCTTCACCATCGTCGCCGCCTCGATCGTCGCGCTGCGCTCGGACAACCTGAAGCGGCGCCTCGCCTACTCGACGGTGAGCCAGCTCTCCTATGTGGTGCTCGCTGCAGCGTTGCTCGCGCCGCTCTCGATTGTCGCGGCGGCGCTGCACATCGCCGCGCACGCGGTCGGCAAGATCACGCTCTTCTTCGCCGCCGGGGCCATCTACACCGCCACAGGCAAGACCGAGGTGAGCCAGCTCGACGGCATCGGCCGGCGCATGCCCTGGACCATGGGCGCCTTCGCGCTCGGCGCGCTCTCGCTCATCGGCATTCCGCCGGCGGCCGGCTTCCTCTCCAAGTGGATGATGTTCCAGGGGGCGGCGAGCGCCGGGCACTGGCCCGCCCTCGCGGTGCTCGCGCTCAGCACCATCCTCAACGCCGCCTACTTCCTGCCCATCGTCCACGCCGCCTTCCTGCGCGCCCCGCGCGCGGGCGACGTGGAGCATGGCGAGGCGCCGCTGCCGATGGTGGCGGCGCTCACGCTCACCGCGGCCGCCACCATCGCCTTTCCGCTCATCGCCGGCGTGCCGCTCGCGCTGGCGGGCGCCGTCGGAGGAATCGCGCCATGAAGCACGACGACAAGCGCTGGCTCGACGAGCCGGGGAACGTCCGCAAGATCTACGTCGGGCTGTGGATCTTCGGCCTGCTGCTCGCGCTCGGCGATCTCGTCATCCACCGCCATGCCGAGGCGGGCCTCGACGGCGACTTCGCGTTCTACGCCCTGTACGGCTTCGTGGCCTGCGTGCTGCTCGTGCTGGCGGCGAAGGTGCTCCGGCGCATCGTGATGCGGCCCGAGGACTACTATGATCGCTGAGCTGCCCGCCGGGCTCATCCTCGTCGCCGCGGGCATCGCGCTGCCGTTCCTGCCACGCGCCGCGCGCGGCACGGTGGCCGCGGTGGTGCCGCTCCTCGCGCTCGCGCAGCTCATGTGGCTCGGGCCGGGCCACGTGGTGCAGGCCCAGATCCTCGGCTTCGATCTCACGCTGGTGCGCACCGACCGCCTGAGCCTCGCCTTCGGCTACGTGTTCACGATCGCCGCCTTCCTCAACGCCGTCTTCTCCTGGCGGGTGCGCGAAGGCATCGAGCCGCCCGCGGCGCTCATCTACGCCGGCACCGCGCTAGGCGCGATATTCGCAGGCGACTTCCTCACGCTCTTCGTCTACTGGGAGCTCTCGGCGATTGCCTCGGCGGCGGTGGTGTGGGCAGGCGGCACGCCGAGGAGCTATGGCGCGGGCATGCGCTATCTCGCGGTGCAGCTTGCCTCCGGCATGCTGCTCGCCGCGGGCGCCGCCCTGCACTTCGCCGACACGGGTTCGCTGGCCTTCGAGTACATCGGCCTGGGCTCGGCGGCGGGCGCGCTTTTCTTCCTCGCCTTCGGCATCAAGGCCGCCTTTCCGCTGTTGCACAACTGGCTGCAGGATGCCTACCCCGAGGCGAGCCCGACCGGCACGGTGGTGCTCTCGGCCTTCACCACCAAGCTCGGCATCTATGCGCTCGCGCGCGGCTTCCCGGGCGAGGAGATGCTCGTCTATATAGGCGCCACGATGGCCGCATTCCCGATCTTCTACGCGGTGATCGAGAACGACCTGCGCCGGGTGCTCGCCTACAGCCTGAACAACCAGCTCGGCTTCATGGTGGTGGGCGTGGGGCTGGGCACCGAGCTTGGGCTGAACGGCGCGGTTGCGCACGCCTTCGCCGACATCCTGTTCAAGGGGCTGCTCTTCATGTCGATGGGCGCGGTGCTGCTGCGCGCGGGCACGGTGAAGGGCTCGGACCTCGGCGGCCTGTACAAGTCGATGCCCGCCACCGCGGGCCTGTGCATCGTCGGCGCGGCCTCGATCTCCGCCTTCCCGCTCTTCAGCGGCTTCGTCACCAAGTCGATGATCATGGCCTCGGCGGCGCAGGAGGGCTACCTCGCGGTGTGGCTGGTGCTGCTCTTCGCCTCGGCCGGCGTGTTCCACCACGCCGGCATCAAGATCCCTTTCTTCGCCTTCTTTGCACACGACTCGGGCATCCGCTGCGCCGAGGCGCCGCGCCACATGCTGGTCGCCATGGCGCTCACCGCGGCGCTGTGCGTGAGCATCGGGATCTTCCCGCAGCAGTTCTACGCGCTGCTGCCCCTGCCCATGGAGTACCTGCCGTACACCGCCTCGCACGTCCTCTCGCAGATGCAGCTTCTCGTCTTCTCGGCGCTCGCCTTCTCGTGGCTGATGCGAAACGGCATCTATCCGCCCGAGCTGCACTCGGTGAACCTCGACTTCGACTGGACCACCCGGCGCCTGGCCGTTCGTCTCGTGCAAGGCGCCACGGCGGTGATCGAGATGCTGCTCGCCGCGCTGCGCGAGCTCGCCCGGGGCGCGGGCGCGGCCGGCGCCGGGGCGCTCGAGCGACTGCACGGCTCCGAGGGCGTGCTCGCGCGCACCTGGAGCACGGGCGGCATGACGCTGTGGGTGGCGGTCCTCCTCGCCGCATACCTGCTGGTCTACTACCTGCTCTACGCCTAGTAGAATCCGCGACCTATGGCCTTGCCGATCTCCGAAGTCGAGCGTGAGCTCACGCACACCCGCCGCATCCGCTACGAAGGCTACAAGCGCGCCGATGGCCGCTGGGACATCGAGGCGCATATCACCGACGTCAAGAACCACGATTTCAACCTGCGGACCGGCGTGCGGCGTGCCGGCCAGGCGGTGCACGACATGTGGGTGCGTATCACCATCGACCGGCAGTTCAACGTCGTGGATGCCGTGGCGTGCTCCGACGCCGTGCCCTATCCCGGCGGCTGCGAGCAGGCGCCGGCGCACTACCGAAAGCTGGTCGGGCTCAACCTACTGAAGCAGTTTAGGAAGAACGTCGTGCAGCGGCTCGGCGGCGTGCAGGGCTGCACCCACATTACCGAGCTCCTGTACGGCATGCCGACGGCGGCGATCCAGACCTTCGCCGGCGAGATGAAGGAGGAGGGCGACGGCAGGCGGCCCTTCCAGCTCGACCAGTGCGTCGCGCTCGAGACCTCGGGGGAGACGGTGAAGACGTGGTACCCCGCGTGGTATAGAAAGGAAAAAACCACCGCATGAAGATCCACGAGTACCAGGGGAAGGAGATCTTCAGGAAGTACGGCGTGCCCACGCCGCGCGGCATTGCCGCGTTCAGCGTCGACGAGGCGGTGGCGGCGGCGAAGAAACTGGGCGGCAAGGTGTGGGTGGTAAAGGCCCAGATCCACGCCGGCGGCCGCGGGAAGGGCGGCGGCGTGAAGGTTGCCAAGTCATTGGACCAAGTCAAGGAATGGTCCAGGAAGATATTGGGTATGAACCTGGTGACCCACCAGACCGGACCGCAGGGGCAGAAGGTGCGCCGGCTGCTCATCGAGGAAGGCGCCGACATCGCAAGCGAGCTCTACGTCGGCATGGTGGTCGAGCGCGTCTCGCAGCGCGTGGTGCTCATGGCCTCTTCCGAGGGCGGCATGGATATCGAGGAGGTGGCGGCGAAGCACCCGGAGAAGATCCGCAAGGTGACCGTCGACCCGGTCGAAGGCCTGACGGACGACGACGCCGACGAGATCGCGCTCGGCATCGGCATCCCGGAATCGGCGCTCGCCGAGGGCAGGGCGCTCTTCAAGGCGCTCCACAAGTGCTTCTGGGACACCGACGCCTCGCTCCTCGAAGTGAATCCGCTCGTCGTCACGAAGTCGGGCCGCGTCGTGGCGCTCGACTCGAAGATCAACTTCGACGACAACGCGCTCTTCCGCCACCCGGACATCGCCGCGCTGCGCGACCTCGACGAGGAGGACCCGCTCGAGATCGAGGCCTCGAAGCACGAGCTCAACTACATCTCGCTCGACGGCAACATCGCCTGCATGGTGAACGGCGCCGGCCTCGCCATGGCGACCATGGACACCATCAAGCTCTTCGGCGGCTCGCCGGCGAACTTCCTGGACGTGGGCGGCGGCGCCACCGCGGAGAAGGTCACCGCGGCGTTCAAGATCATGCTGTCGAACCGCAAGGTCAAGGCGATCCTCGTCAACATCTTCGGCGGCATCATGAAGTGCGACACCATCGCGAGCGGCGTGGTCGCCGCGGCGCGCCAGGTGAACCTGTCAGTGCCCCTCGTGGTGCGCATGAAGGGCACCAACGAGGACCTCGGCAAGAAGATCCTGAAGGATTCCGGGCTGCCGATCATCTCGGCGGACAACATGGCCGACGCGGCAAAGAAGGTGGTGGCGGCGGTGAAGAAGAAACCGATCAAGAAGAAGACGGCGGCAAGGGGGAAGAAGAAGGGAAAGAAAAAGGGAAAGAAGAAATGACGGCCCAAGAACAAACCCCCCGTTCGCCATGAGTATTCTCATTGACAGGGATACCCGGGTGATGACGCAGGGCATCACCGGCAAGACCGGCATGTTCCACACGCAGACGAGCCGGGCCTACGCGAACGGCCGGGCGTGCTTCGTCGCCGGCGTGAACCCGAAGAAGGCGGGCGAGGACTTCGAGGGCATCCCGATCTATGGCACGGTGGCGGACGCCAAGAAGGCGACCGGCGCGAATGTTTCGGTGATCTACGTTCCGCCGCCTTTCGCCGCGGCGGCGATCGAGGAGGCGGCGGAGGCGGACCTGGACCTCGTGATCTGCATTACCGAGGGCATCCCGGTGCGCGACATGATCATGACCAAGCACCGCATGAAAGATAAGCGGACGCTTCTCGTGGGCCCCAACTGTCCCGGCGTGATCACGCCCGACGAGATCAAGATCGGCATCATGCCGGGCCACATCCACAAGAAAGGGCCGGTCGGGGTGGTTTCTCGATCGGGAACGCTCACCTACGAGGCGGTGGGGCAGCTCACCGAGCTCGGGCTCGGGCAGTCTTCTTGCGTGGGAATCGGCGGCGACCCTGTCAACGGGTTGAAGCACATCGACGTTATGAAGATGTTCAACGACGATCCGCAGACCGAGGCGGTGATCATGGTCGGCGAGATCGGCGGGTCCGACGAGGAGACCGCGGCGCGGTGGGTGAAGGAGCACATGAGAAAGCCGGTGGTGGGGTTCATCGCCGGCATCACGGCGCCGCCGGGCAAGCGCATGGGCCACGCGGGCGCCATCATCTCCGGGGGGAAGGGCACGGCGCAGGAGAAGCTCGCCGTGATGGAGGAATGCGGGATCAAGGTCACGCGCAACCCCGCCGAGATGGGCAGGACCCTGAAATCAATACTCAAGTAACTGCAGTCCGGTTTCCCCTTGCCGCCGTCCTCCCGTACGCGGCGACGATCTTTCTTTCCTCATTCCTGCTGTTCCTCGTCCAGCCGATCATCGCCAAGCAGATCCTGCCCTGGTTCGGCGGCTCTGCGGCGGTGTGGACCACCTGCCTCGTCTTCTTCCAGAGCGTGCTGCTTGCGGGCTACGCCTACGCCGACTGGGCGATGCGCCTTGCCCCGCGCCGCCAGGCTCTGGTGCATGGCGCGCTCCTGCTCACCTCGCTCGCCTTCCTGCCCATCCTCGCCTCGAGCGGCTGGAAGCCGCAGGGTGACGAGGCGCCCATCGCGCGCATCCTGCTGCTTCTCGTTGCCACCATCGGGCTGCCGTATTTCCTGCTTTCCACCACCACGCCGCTCGTGCAGGCCTGGTACTGGCGCCGCTGGCGCGCGGTGGTGCCCTACCGCCTTTTCGCGCTGTCCAACTTCGCCTCGCTCGCCGCGCTCCTCGGCTTCCCGCTCCACCTCGAGCCCGCGTTCGACCTGAAGAGCCTCGCCTGGGGCTGGTCGTTCCTCTTTGCCGCGTTCGCCGTGCTCTGCGGGGCGACGGCCTGGATGTCGGTGAACGGATTCGAGCCGGCAAAGGAAGCGCTTTCTCCCGGGAAAAGCGTCCCCATGCGGAACCAGCTGCACTGGCTCGCGCTCTCCGCCATGGGCTCGGTGATGCTCCTCGCGGTCACCAACCACATCACGCAGAACGTGCCGAGCGTGCCGTTCCTGTGGGTGGTGCCGCTCGCGCTGTATCTGGTCACCTTCATCCTCGCCTTCGACCACCCGCGCTGGTACCTGCGGCGCACGACGATGGCGGCGGCGGCGTTGCTCGTGCCGGCGATGGCCTGGGCGATCCCCTCGCTCGATCTCGACATCGCCGCGCCGCTCTACCTCGCCGGGCTCTTCGTCTCGTGCATGTTCTGCCACGGCGAGCTGGCGCGCCTCAAGCCCGACCCGGCGCACCTCACGCGCTTCTACCTGATGATCTCGCTCGGCGGCGCGCTCGGCGCGGTGCTCGTGGCGATCGCGGCGCCGCTCGCCCTCGACGGCTACTACGAACTCGGAATCGCCCTCGTCGTTCTCGCGGCGCTCCTGACGACGGGCCTCGCCGGCAGGGTCGTGTTCGCCGGGATGCTCGTCATCGCCGCCACGACGGCGTTCGTGTTGCAGGCGGCCTACGACTACACGAGCGGCATCCGCGTCATGGCGCGCGACTTCTATGGCGTCGTGCGCACTCAGGACTACCAGAATCCCGTCGCCTACCGCGTCATGTACCACGGTGCGATCAAGCACGGCGGGCAGCTGCTCGGCGATTCGTTCCGCAACACCCCCGCCGACTATTTCAGCCCGACCTCGGGCTACGGCCGCGTATTCGCCTCGCTTCGCGAGATGGCGCCGAACAAGCCGCTGTCGGTGGGCGTGATCGGCCTTGGCGCCGGCGTGATCGGCTCGTGGATGCGGCCGGGCGACCGCCTCGTCTTCTACGAGATCAGCCCGCGGGTGGTCGACGTCGCACGGCGCGAATTCACGTTCCTTTCCGACACGCCGGCGCGCACCGAGGTGGTTCTGGGCGACGGGCGGCTCTCGCTCGAGCGGCAGTCGCCGCGCGGCTACGACGTGATCGGCGTGGACGCCTTTTCCGGCGACTCGATCCCGATGCACCTCGTCACCCGCGAGGCGATGGCCCTCTACGTGAAGCACCTCGCGCCCGACGGGGTCATCGTGTTCCAGGCCACCAACCGCTTCGTCGACCTGCTGCCGGTGGTGAAGCGCCTTGCCTCGGAATTCGGCTTCGAGGCGCTCAACGTCTCCGACACGCCCGATAACGACTCCGACGAGGGGCCGGCATACTGGTATGCGACCACCGACCAGGTGATCGTGACGCGCAACGCAAGGCTTCTCGCCTGGCCTCGCCTCGCCGAGGCGGCCGAGCCGATCGCCGATCGCGCGGCGCTTCCCACCTTCACGGATTCGCATCACAATCTGCTGCGGATCCTGAAATGAAGTTCAAGCAGGTCGATGTCTTCACGGAGAAGCCGTTCCGCGGCAACCCGGTCGCCGTGGTGCTCGGAGCCGAGGGCCTGGACGCGGCCGCGATGCAGCGCATCGCGAACTGGACGAACCTCTCGGAGACGACCTTCCTCCTGAGGAGCGGCAAGGCGGACTACCGCCTGCGCATCTTCACGCCGCGCCGGGAGCTACCCTTCGCCGGGCATCCGACCATCGGCAGCGCTCATGCGGCGCTGGAATCCGGTTTTGTCTCCGGGAAACAGAATCTCACGCAGGAATGCGGGGCAGGAATCCTCGAGCTCTCGGTGGAGGCGGGCTGGATCTACGTGACCGCGCCGCCTCCCAAGGTGGCCCGCGTCGAGAAGCCCACGCCGTTCGGCCGGGCCCTTCGCGTGGACGTGGGGCCGGTGTGGATCGTCGCGGAGATGACCGATGCCGACGCGCTCGCCGCGCTCCAGCCGGACATGGCGCAGATCTCGTCGCTTTCCGCGTCGCTCGAGGCGACCGGGGTCACGCTTTTCGCGCGCGCCGAGGACGGGCTGTCCACCCTGCACGTGCGCTCCTTCGCGCCGCTGCACGGCGTGCCGGAGGACCCGGTGTGCGGCAGCGGCAATATCAGTGTCGCTGCCTTTCTGAGGTTTTCCAACAGAATCGAGGAATTCGGGGCCTCGTATGTCGCGCGACAGGGCATGCAGATGGGCCGCGACGGTCGCGTCTCGGTGCGGGTGAGCGAGCGCTCGATCCAGATCGGCGGGCGCGCGGTGACTTGCGTGGACGGCGAGCTGAAAGCGACATAGGCCCCCGCCTTCGCGGCGGCGACAATTACAAATCCTTTCAGGCGAGGTCCGGCTCGCCGCAGTGCTTGAGGATCTCGGCGCGCACCTGGTCGCGCAGTCGCACGGCCGCCGCCCAATCCTCGCCCTCGGGGGCGACCGGTGCGCCGAAGGTCACCGACACCGGCGCGCGCCGCGGATACCAGCGGCCGTCGCGCAGCACCGAGCGCAGGCCGCGCAGGGCGACCGGCACGACCGGTACGCCCGCCTGCGCCGCTACCTGGAAGGCGCCGGTGCGGAAGGGCATGAGGCCGGTCTGCCGCGAGAGCGTTCCTTCCGGGAAGATGATGATCGAGACGCCGCGCTTAGCGGCGCCGACGAGCTCGTCGGCGTGCTCGGCGCTCTTCGCCACGTCGAAACGCTCGACGAACTCCACGCCGATGCCCGAGAGGAAGAGCCGCGTGACCGGGTTCGCCTTGAGCTCCTGCTTCGCCACGAAGGCGTAGTCGCGCGCGCGCAGCGCCGCAAGCAGCACCGCGCCGTCGAGGTAGCTCGTGTGGTTGGCGGTAATCACGAAGGCGCCGGCGCGGGGAAGGTTCTCCAGGCCCCGCACCGCCACCGGGATGCCGAGCGCGCGGAAGAAGAGCCGCGCGCACGCGCCGCTGAAGTTCCACGCTCTTCTCCCGGGGAAGACGGCGGCGACGACGAGAATGGCCGAGAAAAGCACTCCGAAGAGCAGCCAAGACCACAGGGCATACGCCACGCCCCGTGCGACGCGCGCGAATCGGCGCATTTGCGGCCGCACGCTGGTGAGCGCGAGGCGCGCGAGCTGCCACCACACCGCGCCGCCGCCGACCGCCGAAGGGCCGCGCTCGTAGTACTCGCGCGCCGCGACGCGGCGGATCTTGCCGCTCGAGGTCTTGGGCACAGTATGCGGCGGGGCGAGCACGATGTCGTCGACCGGCGAGCCGATGAAGCCGATGGCGAGCTCGTTGATGTGCTTCCTCAGCGTCTCGTGCATCGAGGGATCGGGCTCGCGCGTCTCGGCGAGCACCACCACGCGCTCGGTGCCGTTCCTCGGGTCGGTCGAGCCGAACACCGCCACGCAGCCGCGCCGGATGCCCGGCACGTCGCCCACGGCTTCCTCGAGCTCGTAGGGGCTGACGTTGCGCCCGCCGCGGATGATGATGTCCTTCTCCCGGCCGGTGATGTAGAGCATGCCGTCGGAGAGATAGGCGCGGTCGCCCGAGTTCACCCACTCGCCGTCGAAGAGCGTCTTGGTCGCCTCAGGGTTGCGGTAGTAGCCGGAGGTGGCCGAGGGCCCGCGGAATTGGAGCTGCCCCTCGTGGCGGTCGGGAAGCTCCAGGCCTGCCGCGTCCACCACCCGGATGTCGTGCTCCGGGATCACGCGGCCGCAGGCCACCACCTTGAGGGGCGCCGGATCATCGGCGCGCGCGAGCACCGCTTCGCCCGAGCGCGAGAAGCGCTCGCGGTCGAGCAGGTCGAGCTGCCAAGGCTCCCCGGGCGGCGTGAAGGCGAGGCCCACCGAGCACTCCGCCAGTCCATACACCGGGGACATGGAATCGGCGTTGAACCTGCAGGGCTGAAACCTTTCGGTGAAAGACTTCATGGTTTCCGGGCTCACCGGCTCGGCGCCGTTGAAGGCGAAGCGCCACGAGGAGAGGTCGAGGCCCTCGAGCTCGTGATCGGGGATGCGGCGCAGGCACAGCTCGTAGGCGAAGTTCGGCCCGCCCGAGATCGTGCCGCGGTGGCGGTGGATGGCGCGCAGCCAGCTCGACGGGCGTGAGAGGAACGCGAGCGGCGACATCAGCACCACCGGGAAGCCGAGGTACATAGTGGCGAAGCAGCCACCGATGAGGCCCATGTCATGGTAGAGCGGCAGCCAGCTGACAAAGACGTCCGCGCTCGTGGCGCGCGCCGCCTTCGCCATGGCGCGCACGTTGGCGAGCAGGTTGGCATGCGTAAGCACCACGCCCTTCGGGTTGCCGGTGCTGCCGGAGGTGTACTGCAGGAAACCAATCTGCCCGCCGGAGGCTCTTACCGGAGTGAAGCCCGAGCCCGAGGAGGGAAAATCCGCCGGAACGAGCACGGAACGAAGCGACTCGACCTGCGCGCGCAGGAGCCACGCGAGCGGCTTGGCCTCGGGGATGGTCACCATCACCGAGGCGCCGGCGCTCTTCAGCACGCCGACGTGGCGCGTCATGTGATCCTCGATGGTCGCGAGGCGCGCTGGCGGGTAGAGAGGAACCGGGATCCCGCCGGCGAGCAGGGTGCCGTAGAAGCAGAAGAGGTACTCGCGCGAGGTGGGCAGCATGATCGCCACGGTCTGTCCCGGCGCGATGCCGGCGTCGGCGAGGCGCGCCCCATAGGCGAGCGCGCCTTCCCAGAGGTCACGGTACGTGATGGGCGTTTCCTTCTCGCCCTCGTACAGGAACACCGTGAGCCTCTCGGGCTGGCGCTCGACGTGGTACTCGAGCGCCTCGGTGAGCGAACGCGCTTCGACCGGCGGGCGCACGCCCTCGGCTTGCGCGAGGCTCGCCACCGCGGGCTCGGCATGATGCGTGGCGGCGCCCGAGGCGGCCAGCAGGAAGCGCAGCAGGTCGCGGGGCGTCTCGCTCGAGGCGAGCGCCTGCTCGGGCAGGCTTGCGCGGAACTCGCGCTCCAAGCGCAGCACCAGCTCCACGCGCGCGAGGCTGTCCAGGCCAAGGTCGCGCTCGAGCGAGCTGTCGAGCGACACGTAGGCCTGCACGTTTGGGCGCGCCTCGCGCGCCACTTCCGCGACGACGGAAAGGAGCCGGTTGGGATCAGCCACAGCGGGCCGAGTGTACACTCGCCTCGCATGGCTCCCTGGAATGAGAAGCTGGAACGCGGCTCATTCATCGTCGCTCTCGAGAAGGAGGGAGCATGACCGACGATGTCGGCAAGCTCGTGCTGCGCCTCACGCTGGGAATCCTCATGCTGCTGCACGGCTCGGCGAAGATCACGACTGGCGTGGAACGCATCGGCGGCATGCTCGAGGGCGTCGGGCTGCCGGCGTTCTTCGCCTACGGCGTGTACGTCGGGGAGATCCTGGCGCCGCTCCTGGTGATCATCGGGTTCTACGCGCGCATCGGCGCGCTGCTCATGGTGGTGAACATGCTCTTCGCCATCGGCCTGGTGCACATGAAGGACATCTTCGTCCTCACTAGGACCGGCGGCTGGGGGATCGAGCTGCAGGCATTCTTCCTCTTCAGCGCCGTGTCGATCGCACTGATGGGGCCGGGTCGCTTCGCGGTCAACCGCAAGTAGGCGCGAGGGCGTGAACCGCCGGGCGGGGCACGGGTCTCACGCTCATGGAGCGCCCCGACTACGTCCCGCCCGACCTCACGAGGATCGAATCGAGCGCTGAATCGATCCGCTACTGGGCGAGCACGCTCGAAGTCGAGCAAGACCGTCTGCGCAGCGCGGTGCGCAAGGCCGGTCCGCTGCTTGAGGACGTCAAGAAGGAGCTTGGCATCGCGGGCGTGTGATAAAATCCGCGCCCTTCCTTGCTGCACTGCACTCGCATGGCAGGCAGCCTCAGACCATAAAGGAGACATCGAGCATGCGGCATTACGAGATCGTTTTCATCGTCCATCCCGACCAGAGCGAGCAGGTACCCGCCATGGTCGATCGCTACAAGGGCGTGATCGCAGCGCGCAACGGCGTCGTCCATCGCCTCGAGGACTGGGGCCGGCGTCAGCTCGCCTATCCCCTCGCCAAGGTCCACAAGGCGCACTACGTCCTCATGAACATCGAGTGCGACAACGAGACGCTCGCGGAGCTCGAGCACTCGTTCAAGTTCAGCGACGCGGTGCTGCGCCACCTGATCGTGAAGATGCCCAAGGCCTGGACCCAGCCCTCCCCGATGATGAAGGAGGAGAAGTCCCGCTCGATGATGGGCGAGCGCGGCGGCGAGGCGCGACCGGCGGAAGCGTCGGCGAGCGCGGCACCCGCCTCGGTCTGAACCGCCTCGAGATCTCCGGGCGGATCGTGGAGCTGGGGGTGCTGCGCTATACGCCCGCGGGTGTGCCGGCGGTCGAGTTCAGGGTCGCCCACGCCTCGGAGCAGGACGAGGCGGCCGGCCGGAGGAAGGTCGAGGCCGAGGTCGGCGCGATCGCTTTCGACACGCAGGCGAGGCTGATGGCGCAGGCGCCGTTGAATACGCAGGTTCTGGTGCAGGGGTTTCTCGCGGCGAAAAGCCGCCGCTCGAGGAAGCTGGTGCTGCACGTCACAAAGGTCGAATTCTTGGAAGGAGCGGGCAATGCCGCCACGTCGTAGTCTGAAGGGCAAGGGCAAGGGCAAGGGGAAGTTCGGCAAGGACAAGAAGGACCGCGGGCAGCGGGCACTCTTCCGCAGACGCAAGTTCTGCCGCTTCACCGCCGAAAAGGTCGAGTGGATCGATTACAAGGACGTCGAGGTGCTGAAGGACTTCGTGAACGAGACCGGCAAGATCATCCCGGCGCGCATCACCGGGACCGCCGCGGGCTACCAGCGGCAGCTCTCGGAAGCGATCAAGCGCGCGCGTTTCCTCGCGCTGCTGCCTTATACCGATCTGCACTGAGGCGCCCATGCAAGTCATTCTTCTGGAGAAGGTGGCCAACCTGGGCGAGCTCGGTTCGGTGGTGAAAGTAAAGGACGGCTACGCGCGCAACTACCTGCTCCCGCAGGGCAAGGCGAAGCGCGCGACTGCCGAGAATCTCATGGCGTTCGAGGCCCGCCGTGCTGAGCTGGAAAAGGCGCAGGCCGCGGTGCTCGCCAAGGCGCAGGAGCGCGGCGCGAAGCTCGAATCCCTGAGGCTCGAGATCAGCCAGAAGGCGGGTGTCGACGGGCGCCTGTTCGGCTCGGTGACCAACTACGACATCGTCGAGGCGCTCGAGAAGCTCGGCCACGAGGTCGAGCGCTCGCAGGTGCGCATGCCGCAGGGGCCGCTCAAGCAGGTCGGCGAGTTCCCGATCACCATCGTGCTTCACACCGACGTGATTGCGACCATCACGGTTGCCGTGACCGGCGAGCAGTAGATTCGCGCGGCATCGAGAAGGGCTGCTTCGGCGGCCCTTCTTTTCGCGGCGGGTGTACACTGTATGCATGCACAGTATCGGCTGGCTGCGCGAGCCCGCTTCTCCCCAGCTTATCGACCGCCTGATCACAGCTTTTCCACAGGGGGTTCATGGCTGACTCGATTGCCCGGAAGCGCGGTGCTTGTGGACAGGTTGGAGTTGGAGTTGCCCCTCTCACCCCTCGCAATAAAGCGTGCTCGACTTGTCCGGTGACGTGTCAAGAATTTTATTTTGGCTAACTCACAAACTGTCTACAGATAATCCACCGTTTGACCTCTTGAAGGGAATGACGGCTGCTCTTTGTTTATGTTGGGGATTCTTCTGGTGCCACCGCAACTGCTGTGGATAAACATCGGATTTTTTGCTTTCACGCGACAGATTCAATTATCGAGCCTCGGTGACTGACCGAATCCGTATGATTCGTCGCTGGGGGGGGGAGAACAAATGGCTTTGGCGCAGCACGCGACGTTGCGAGCAGAATCATCGGATTCGCAGCTCCTTTCACTTAAGGTTCCCCCACACTCGGTAGAGGCGGAGCAGTCGCTCCTCGGCGCGCTGCTGCTCGACAACCAGGCGTTCGACCGCATCGCGGACCTCGTTACCGGCGAGGACTTCTACCGCGACGACCACCGCCGCATCTGGAAGCACATTGCGAAGCTGGTGGAGGCGGGGCGGCCGGCCGACATGGTCACGGTCGCCGAGTCGATCGAGGCGAGCGACGACAAGGACAAGTCGGGCGGGCCGGCATACCTGGCGGCGCTCGCGCAGAACACGCCCAGCGCGCTCAACATCCGCCGCTATGCCGAGCTGGTGCGCGAGCGCGCGGTGCAGCGGCGCCTCGCTCACGTGGCAACCGGGATCGCCGAGTCGGCGCTCGCCCCTGGTGGCAAGGACGTCGGCCAGCTCCTCGACGAGGCCGAGTCGAAGATCTTCCAGATCGCGGAGTCGGGCGCGCGCAAGGACCAGGGGCTGCTCGGCATCAGCCCGGTGCTCGCCCAGGTCTTCGAGCGCATCGACCACCTGCACAGCCAGGAGAACCCGTCCGACATTACCGGGGTGCCGAGCGGCTTCACCGATCTCGACCACCGCACCGCGGGGCTGCAGCCCGGGGACCTCATCATCGTCGCCGGCCGGCCCTCCATGGGCAAGACCGCCTTCGCGCTCAACATCGCCGAGCACGTCGCGCTGCACCCGAGCACGCGCCTGCCGGTGGCGATCTTCAGCATGGAGATGAGCGCGTCGCAGCTCGCGATGCGCATCCTTTCCTCGATGGCGAAGATCGACGCCCACAAGCTGCGCACCGGCCGGCTCACCAACGAGGAATGGCCCAACCTCACCGATGCCATCGATCGGCTGAACCAGACATCGATCCACGTCGACGAGACCCCGGCGCTGAATGCCCTTGAGCTGCGCGCCCGCGCGCGGCGCATGAAGCGCGAGTACGGCAAGCTGGGACTCGTGATCGTCGACTACCTGCAGCTCATGAGCGCTACCGCGCAGGGGGAGAACCGCGCTACCGAGATCTCGGAGATCTCGCGCTCGCTCAAGGCGCTCGCCAAGGAGCTCAAAGTCCCGGTGATCGCGCTCTCGCAGCTCTCGCGCGCGGTGGAGCAGCGCAACGACCGACGCCCGATGATGTCGGACCTGCGCGAGTCGGGCGCCATCGAGCAGGACGCCGACGTGATCCTGTTCATCTATCGCGACGAGGTGTACTTCCCGGAGAAGGAGGAAGCGAAGGGCCGCGCCGAGGTGATCATCGGCAAGCAGAGGAACGGCCCCATCGGTCGCGTGGAGCTCACCTTCCTGGGCCAGTACACGCGCTTCGCCAACGCCCTCGATACTGGCGCCTACGGAGGCGCGTCCTGGCAGCACCGGTAGGAATCGGGGTCAGAGCCCGATTTCCGCTAGGCC
>DASRKB010000124.1:0-4814 GCA_035649175.1 Burkholderiales bacterium
GCTCGCCAAAGGGTTCCTCGAGAGCGCGGAGCTGCCGCTCGAGGAGCGCTACCGCTCGTACGTCGAAGTCTTTCCCGGCGATGCCGTGCGCAGGCTCCTGCGCCTCAACGGCGCCGTGCGCACCGATCGCATCGGCGAAGCGTTCCGCTGGGCGCAAGGCGAGGACGCGCTCAACCGCATGCTCGCGGTGGACGCCGAGACGCAGCTTCCCGACGACCTGCTGCTGCTCACCGACAAGATGAGCATGGCGACCTCGCTCGAGTGCCGCGTGCCGCTGCTCAACCACGAGCTCGTCGAGCTCGCTGCGCGCATGCCGCAGGACGTGAAGATCCGCAACGGGCGGCTCAAGCACGTCATGAAGGAAGCCGTCTCCGATATCCTGCCGCGCGAGATTCTCGAGCGAAAGAAACGCGGCTTCGGCACTCCCATGGGCGCCTGGCTCAAGCAGGACCTGGCTCCCGTCATGCATGCGCTGCTCTCCGAGCCGTCTCTCGGCCGCCGCGGGTTCTTCAACCCGGCAGAGGTCCGCGAGCTGATCGGCCTGCACGACGCGAACCGCATCGACGGCACCGACCGCCTGCTCGCGCTCATGAACCTGGAAATCTGGGCCCGCCTTTACCTCGACCGGTGCACGCCAGAGGACGTTTCGGCGGAGTTGGAAGAACATGTTCATTGATCTCGCCAACGACAAGGTTGGGGCAAGCGTCCGCACCGATGTCGCCATCGTCGGGGCCGGCCCGGCCGGTCTCACGCTTGCGCGCCGCCTGGAAGCACGCGGACACGACGTCTTGGTGATCGAGAGCGGATCCTTTGCGTATTCCGATGCGGCGCAGGAGCTGAACAGCGGCGAAGATGCCGGGCACAGAGACGGCTACCTGCGCGCGAGTCGAATACGCGCATTTGGCGGCACCAGCTTTCATTGGGGCGGCTGGTGCGCGCCGCTCGACCAAGCGGATTTCGAGCAGCGCAACTGGATACGCCACAGCGGCTGGCCCATATCGCCAGCGGATCTCGCTCCACACTACGCCGAGGCGACCGAGATCTGTGAACTCAATGACCGTCACTTCTCCACCGAGAAGTGGTCGGCCGAGCGCGCTCAACCGGTCTTGCAATGGAAGGAAGAGGATTTCGGGACCACCTATTTCCAGTTGAGCCCGCCCACGCGGTTCGGAACCAAGTACCGTGACGCTGTCCAGGCATCCACGCGCATCACGACACTCCTCAATGCGACGGTCACGGCGGTCCAGCTCGACCCCGGGGGCGGAAGCTGCAAAGCGCTCGCCGTCCGGGGACCCGACGGCAAGCCGTTCCAGATTCAGGCGCGCAGGTATGTGCTCGCCTGCGGAGGTATCGAGAATGCGCGGCTTCTCCTGATATCGACCGACGTGCATCGAAACGGCGTCGGCAATGCGCGGGATCTGGTCGGCCGCTTCTTCATGGATCACCCCGCCTTCACCTCCGGCGCCATGGTTCCCGTCGACCCGAAGCTCAACGTGGATCTCTACGTCTATGACTCGCATCCGAAGCTCAGGGGCTTCGGCACGATCACTCCGAGCCGTGAGTTGATGAGGAAGCTCGCTGCCGCGAATTTCAACGTCGAGCTGATTCCGCACTTCGAGGGCGTCGGCAACAGCTTCAACGAGCTGAAGAAGGACTATTGGACGTTGGCGCACAGGGCCAAGCGGGGCGAGCTTCTCGATGACTTTGGCTCAAACGTATCGACGTTCTTCTCCATGCTGGGAAATGGAGCCGCGTACGCATGGTCGAGCGTGCTGAATCGCGATCGCCAGCTGCAGTTCGCGGACTTGCGCCACCACCTCGAATGCTCTCCCAACGCCGAGAGCCGCGTGACCCTCGCCAGGGACCGCAAGGATCGATTCGGCAACCCTGTGCCGCGGCTGGACTGGCGCGTGAATGCAGGCGATGTCGAAGGATGGCTGCGTTGCCAGGAAGCGCTCGCCCTGGCCTTCGGAAAGTCGCATCTGGGGCGAATGCGCCTCGACTTCGATTCCTCGAAGCCGATCGAGGCGCTCAAGATCGAGTCGTCATGGCATCACATGGGCACCACGCGCATGCACTCCGATCCCAAGCAGGGCGTGGTGGACGAGAATTGCCGCGTACACGGCGTATCCAATCTCTACATCGCGGGAAGCTCGGTCTTCCCCACGAGCGGCCACGCGAACCCGACCTTGACGATCGTGGCGCTCGCTCTGCGGCTCGGCGATCACCTGGGTCGAAAGGACTAGACATGGCCAGAAGCCCGCGAAGAAGGAAAGTGGTCGCCGGACTGTCGGCCGCACTAGCCCTGCGCCATATCCCGGCTGGCGCTGTCGATTCCTTCGGACGCCAGTGCCCAGCTTTGCGATCCGCATTCCTGGAGATGTGCGCCGGAACGAAGCTCGGCAGCGAGCTCGCTTCCGCCTGCATACGTCATTGCCCCGACTCCCCCCTTTCAAGGACGACCGCGGAGCTTGCCGCAAGCTTCGAGCGTGCACAGGCGAGCGGCGTGAGCTTCCGTGAGTGGCTGCAGCAGCAAACGACGGCGGATTTCTCCGCGGAACGCGTGGTGCGCGTGCAAGGTTGGGTGATCTCGGAAACGGAGTTTCTCCTCTTCGCACGGCTTGGGGCGGCCGCATGAAGATTCTTTATGTCTGCCACCGCTTCCCTTTTCCACCCAAGCGCGGCGGGAAGATCCGGCCGTTCAACATGATCCGGCACCTTTCGGCGTCGGGACACGACGTGACGGTCGTTTCGCTTGCGCGTTCGCCGGACGAGGCGACTGAAGGCCGCGGCATCTCGCCCTATTGCGCGCGCTTCGAGATGGCGCAAGTCCAGAACCCGATCCAGGTGGCGCGCATGGTGGCGCGCCTGCCCACGCCCACGCCTTCCTCCATGGGCTACTTCTACTCGCCCGAGCTTGCGCGTCGGGTGCGCGAGCTGCTCCGGCGAGAGCGGTTCGACCTCATCTTCGTGCACTGCTCCTCGGTGGCGCAATACGTCGCCGGCGTGCGCGGCGTGCCGAAGATCCTCGATTTCGGCGATATGGACTCGCAGAAGTGGCTGGAATACGCGCGCTACAAGCCGTTCCCGCTCTCGGTCGGCTATCGCCTGGAAGGGCTCAAGCTCGAGCGCGAGGAGAAGCGTCTCGCGCGCATGTTCGACCTTTGCACGGCCACGACGCGCGCCGAATGGGAGACGCTCGAGGGCTACGGCCTTGGCGTGCCGAGCGACTGGTTCCCCAATGGCGTGGACAGCGATTACTTCGCGCCGAGCGACGAAGCGTACAAGCCGGACACTATCTCCTTCGTCGGGCGCATGGACTACTACCCCAACCAGGAGTGCATGTTCGACTTCTGCGCCAACGTCCTGCCGCGCGTGCAGGAGCGACGGCCGGGAACGCGGCTCGTGATCGTCGGCGCCGATCCCAGCCCGGCGGTGAAGAAGCTGGGCGAGCGGCCCGGCGTCAGCGTGACCGGCTCGGTGCCCGACGTTCGCCCCTATGTGCGGCGCTCGGCGGCGATGGTAGCGCCGCTCAACATCGCGCGCGGCACGCAGAACAAGATCCTCGAGGCCATGGCGATGGGCGTGCCGGTGATCACCAGCCCCGCCGGGGCCGGCGGGGTGGATGCGGCGTCGGGCGAGCACCTGCTCGTCGCCGGCAGCCAAGAGGAACAGGCACAGGCGATCCTGCGCATACTCGGCGACCGTGACGAGCGCCGGCGCCTTGCCATCGCCGGCCGGGCGCGCGTGCTGAGCCATCACGCCTGGCCGAGCTCGATGCGCCGGCTCGACGCGATCATCGAGCGCGGCATCGGCCAGGGGCGCGTGCACTGACCATGCGCATCCTCCACGTCCTGGACCACTCGATCCCGCTGCACAGCGGCTACGCCTTCCGCACGCTCGCGATCCTGCGCGAGCAGCGGGCACTTGGCTGGGAAACGGCGCACCTCACGAGCGCCAAGCACCACCTGCCCTGCGCACCGGTCGAAGAAGTGGACGGGTTCACCTTTCACCGCACGGCGCCGGCGAGCGGCCTGCTCGCCCGCCTGCCGTGGGGCAATCACCTCGGCGTGATCCGAGGATTGGGCCAGCGCCTCGATTACCTCATACCCCGGCTCTTGCCGGACGTGATCCACGCGCACTCGCCGAGCCTGACGGGCGTTGCGGCGATCAACGCGGCGAGGCGTTTCGGCGTTCCCCTGGTCTACGAGATGCGCGCCTCATGGGAAGACGGCGCCGTGGACCACGGCGTAGCCCGCCCCGGCGGCCTGCGCTACCGCTCGTCCCGGGGTCTCGAGACCTGGGTGTTGCGGCATGCGGACGCTGTAACGACGATTTGCGAAGGGCTGCGCAATGACATCCTCGCCCGGGGCATCCCGCCGCACAAGGTCACCGTGGTCCCGAACGCCGTGGATCCGCTGCGCTTTCGCACCGACGGCCAGCGCGATCCCGCTCTCGTCAAGCGGCTGGGGCTGGAAGGCGCGCACGTCGTCGGCTTCATCGGCTCCTTTTACGCCTACGAAGGGCTCGACCTGCTGCTTCAGGCCTTGCCTTCGATGCTGGAGCGCATGCCGTCGATCCGCCTGCTCCTGGTGGGTGGCGGCTATGAAGAACGGACGCTCGAGAAGGCCTTGCGGCGCATCGCTCACTTCGATTACTGGTCGGAGAAAGTCCGCCGCTCCATTTTGCTGGATGCCAAAGCGGATTTGCTGGTGTACGGCAATGGCGAGCGGCAGATCTGCGAGATTTCTCATCGTCTTGCCGCAGGAGAAAGCATCCGCGACATCACCGACGTGCGCGGTACGGCGTTCGTC
>DASRKB010000125.1:0-2141 GCA_035649175.1 Burkholderiales bacterium
GGCGCGGGGCCGGGCGGCGAGCGCCGCGAACGCTTCGCGGACGAACTTCTCGTCGTTGAGCGAGGCGCCGGAGAAGTTCATGCAGGCGAAGCGCGTGCGCGCGAGCGCGTCGTCGTGGCGCTCGAGCCAGGCGAGCGCCTCGGCGAGCACCCAGCGGTCGATGACCGCGGCGTGGCCGTTGTTCTCCGCCGCCGCCATGATGCGGCCGCCGGAGAGCACCGTGCCATCGGGCTCGCGCATGCGCACCAGCACTTCAAAGTCGAGCGAGTCGCGCGGCGCACGCAAGGACAGGATGGGCTGCATGACGAGGAAAAGCCCTTCCGGCGCGGCGCCGGTGCCCAGCAGCTTCACGAGGCGCAGCTCCTGCTCACGCTCGCGAAAAGCCGGCGCGCCCTGCTCGTAGAGCACCAGGTGCTCGCGCGCGCCGCTTTTCGCGGCGCGGCAGGCCTGGTCGGCCATGGAAATCGCCTCGCTGACGCGGGTCCCGCGGGCGACCTCCACCACGCCGATCGAGGCTTTCACCTGGAAAGCCTTGTCGTCGGCCTGGTAGGGCTGCGCGCCGAGCGCTTCGACGATGCCGCGGCAAAGCGCCGCCGCCGCGCGCGCCGGCGTGCCGGGGAAGACGAGCACGAACTCATCGCCGCCAACGCGTCCTACGGCGTGGCCCTCGGCCAGCAGCGACTCGATGCGGCGGCATACCTGTCGCAGCACCTCGTCGCCGGCGGTGTGCCCGAACAGGTCGTTGATCAGCTTGAACCGGTCAAGGTCGAGATAGGCGATGGCGAGCCCGCGGCCCTCAGCGAGACGATCGAGCGCGGCCTGCAGGGTCTTCTCCAGCCCGCGCCGGTTCAGCACGCCGGTCAGCGCGTCGTGCCCCGCGAGGAAGCGCAGCCGCTCGGTGCTGCGGATGCGCTCGGTGATGTCCTGCAGCGAGCCTTCCACCGTCCCGTCCAGGGACACCGCTTTCACCGAGAACCAGCGCGGCTCGCGCTCCTCGCCGGGGAGGCTCTGCACCTCGAACTCCCGCGCGCGCTCCCACACGCACGGCGGGAAGTAGTCGGTCCAGCGCCGCGCCGGCCCTGCAGGATCGACGCCGAGCATCTGTGTCAGCGCCGGGTTGGCGCGGGCGAAAACGCCGCTCGCGTCGAGAGTGAAGAGGCCGATCGGCGTGGCCTCGTAGGTAGCGCGCAGCTCTTTCTCGGCGCGGCGCCGTGCGTGGCGTTCCTGGCGCATCTGCTCGGCGATGGCGAGTGCGGCGAGCAGACTGGAGGCGAGTGCCGCGGTGACGTGGTTGACGGCGCCGATCAGTATCTTCACGCCGAGGGCCGCGGCGGCCACCTCGTAGAGGCTCGCGCCGAGCACTACCGCGAGTGAAGCGCTGTACCACATCGCAACGGGCGAGCGCGTGGCGGCGAGCAGGCGCGCGAGCAGCACGCCAAGCACGGCGATGCCGAGCGCCACGGTCGCCCACATGAAGGGCAGGAAGCGGGCGAAGGGAAGCAGGAGCGCCGCGGCGATGAGAGCTACGCAGGAGGCGCGTGCGACGGCGAGGAGGCGGCTGGCGCCGATGCGTGTCAGGTCTCCCCGGAACAGCCGGCTGAAGAGCGCGTAGGTGAGCACGTAGTACGCCGCGATCGTGAGCTGCCGCATGGGCGCAAGCCAGTCCGGCGGCACCGTTCGCTCGAACCACTGGAGGTCCCAGCCGGCGGAGATGGCGGCCAGGCGCAGGCTCGCCACCAGCCAGGCGGCGAAAACCAGGTATAGCGAGTCGCGCGTGACCGCCGCGGTGAGCAGCACGAACATGGCGAGCAACAGCACCCCGCCGTCGAGCAGTCCCGCGTTCCGGTGAAAGCGATCGGTCGCGGCGCGCAGCTCTGCGCTCGTCCAACGCAGCGCCGAGATACGCGCCGGGCCGGTATAGCGCGCGCGGCAAACCAGTGTGGCCGCCGCCGCGCGATGGTCGAGCCCGAGGGCGAAGCCTGCTTTCGCCGCGCGCATCGCTCCGCTCGCGCCCTCTCGTGTGGCGTTGCCCAGGAGAGCGAAGCTCGCGCCATCCCAACAGGCCACCTCCACCGCGTGCCGCGAAGGCAGCTCTACCTCCACCGGCTCGCCGGCCGGCGGCACGGCGAAGCGGAACCAGA
>DASRKB010000126.1:0-11012 GCA_035649175.1 Burkholderiales bacterium
CGTCGTCTGGCTCTTCGCGTCGGTCTGCGTGAGGAGGTTCCCGGCCGCGTCGTAGGTGTTGAGCGTGTTGCCGGTGTCAGGGCTCGACTGCTGCGCGAGGTTGCCCAGGCCGTCCACCGTGTAGCCGGTGACGAGGCCCCGGGGGTCGGTGACCTGCACGAGCTGGTCCTGGCCGTTGTAGGCGTACTGCGTCACCCCGGAGACGGGCGCAGGGTCGGTGACCTGCTTGAGGCGGTTCAGGGCGTCGTACTGGTTGGTGGTGAGGTGGTTGAGCGGGTTCTTGACCGAGGTGACGTTGCCCTGGTTGTCGTAGGCGTACTCGGTCGTCTGGCCCAGCGCCCCGAGCTCCCGAAAGAGCCGGTTGAGGTTGTTGAAGACGCGGCCGCGGGTCTGCGCGAGCTGGCTCGAGGGATCGAATACCTGCTCCCTCGTGCGGTTGCCAGTTGCATCCAGATCGTAGACGACGCTATGGCCGAGGTTGTCCTGCATGCCCGTCAGGCGGTGCGCGGCGTCGTACGTGTACTCAAGATAGCTCGAGTCAGGAAGCGTCACTCTGATGAGCTGGCCGGCGTTGTCGTAGGTATAGGTCGTCACCTCCCCGCCCACTGTGCGACTCGTCAGGCGCTGGCGTGCGTCGTAGGTAAATGTTGTGATCAACCCGTTCGGATCGACGATCGTGAGCGGCTCGCCATGCGCGGTGTAGTTCGGGATCTCCGTCACATGGCCCGCAGCGTTCCTGATCGTGGCCACTTGGCCGCGGCAGCCCGCGAGGCCGTTACACAGAGCGTCGTTGGCGTGGTAGGCGTATGTGGTGACGTCGGCAACGTCCGTACGCGGGCCGTCGATCGTCAGCACGCTGCCATTCGCATCGTACGTGTAGTTCCAGGTGCGGGGCGTGCCGAGCACCGTGCCGCCGAATCCCAGCGACCCGTCGGTGTCCCCGGTGGCCTGGAGCGTCTTGGAGCACAACGCGCCGCGAGCACCGCAGCCAATGCCGTCGGGGTCGTAGACCATGGTCGTGAGGCGCAGCGGCTCGGCGATACGCGTCGGCAGTCGGAAAGCCGGATGCCACTCGGTGGAGGTCGTCCTTGCGTATGTCGTTCCCGCCGCCTCGACGCGCCTTATTTCAAGGTTGCGGGTGAGGTCGTAGACGTAGGTCGTGACGTTGCCGTTCCAATCGGTGCGGCTTGCCACGTTGCCATTCGCATCGAAGCTCTGCGCCGCTGCGCCACAACCCGGGCAGGCGGGCCCGGAAATGGCGTTCGAGCGAAAGACGTCGAGCAGGTTCTGGAAGCGATAGGTACGCGTCGCACCAAGCGCGTCGGTCACCTCCGCGCTGCCGTCAGAGTTGTAGGACACGGTGTAGCGTTGCACGCCGCCGGCGTGCTCGGTGGCCACCGCGCGGCCCTGGGCGTCGTACTGGAAAGTGGCGTAGCGCTCGTTGTTCTCGTCGACGATGCCAGTGAGCGCATAGCTAAGCTTCGTGCCCGCGGTATGCGCCTGCTCGTCGTACAGAAAGGCTCGAACTCTGCCATCTGGAAAGATGATCGAGGTGAGCCGGTTGATGGAGTCATACGTGAAGCGATACGGGCTGCCGCCGCCCGGCCGCAGAATGGATCCGACGCTGCGGTTGCGGTAGTAACGGAAGCCGAGGACCCGGGAATAACTGTCAGTGACGCGAATCAACAGACCGGCAACAAGCGCCTCGCTTGTCGGATCGCCCGACGGAGTCAGGTAGGTCCCGCCGTTTGCTCCGGTCGTGCCATCGCTGTAGGCCAGCGTCTGACTGAGGCCGGTGCGGCTGGTAATCGCGATCAGCTTGCCCGCGGCGTTGTACGTCTCCGTCTCATCGGTCTGCGCTACGTACAGCGTCCAGCCCGTGGTCACACCCCCGCTCTTGAGCTCGACGAGTCGGTCCGCCGTGTCGGCGTCGGACACCCACGCCCCGCCCACTAAGGTAAAGCGTAGGGCCTTTCCGTCGTGCCGGAAGGACACCGCCGCGCCCGGTACGAGCTTGATCGTTCGGTCGTAGGTGCCGCGCCAGCGGTAGCCGAAGCTCAGCCGCTCTTCGTCGTGGCTGTTGTACACGAGCGCGAAGTTCAGACCCTGCGCACTGCGGTAGAGGGGTTGCGTCTCGTACTTGTTGCCGCTCCCCGGGTTTACCGGATTGCCCACGGAACATCCGGGCGGTGGGCATCCGTTGTTCTTCGCGCCGTGGCAGGACCTTCCAATCTCCAGGAATCCTGGCTTGCAGGAGCAGGTGGTGCCGTTGTCGTTGGCGTTCGCAGGGCAGAAGTTGGTCGCAGCTTGGGACCACTGTCTCTGGAAGAAGCCGAAATTGAGGCCGCCGCAGTTTGAGAACTGGCGTGCATCGCCCGACCATGTCTCGTTCGGGTACGAACCGAAACTGTAGAAGGTAGGGGTCTGGCAGAAGGAGGCCTTGCTGTTCTCGGCAAGAGCCTCGTCGGACGAATCGAAGAGGATGCATGTTTCGGTTCCCGGGTAGCGCAGACAGGTGTTCTGCACGTTCCCGCCGTGCGCCGTCCACTTGGTCAGCTTCGGAAAATCGGCCTGCGCGGCAGGCAGCAACGCGCACCACAAGATCGCCAGGAAGAGCCCCCGCATCTTCATCCCCCCTCCTTTACTGCAAGAAGATTTCGCGACTCTTGGCACAATAAGATGGCGAAGCGGAATACATGTGTCAACGACGTTGGCTCGTTGTGTGCGCTCGGACTTATCTCTCTGTCTCGCTGAGCGCGGAAAGCGGTGCCGTTGGCGCGCTTCAGTTTGGTCAGTGCGGAGGCAAAGCCTCCTCCGCGGAAAGTCTCGCGGACCTTGCGGCTTTATCCGCTAGTCCGACAGAGCAGCGCGAGCAAGTCGGACGCGAAGGTGCTGATGCATTGCGCGCCTCGATCGAGGCGACGCTCCATTAAACGCAAGACTCGCTTAGCCCGTCGGACCACAAGATCACGAAAAATGCCTGGCGAGTGCTCGCGCGAGGTCCCGCTTGAGTCCGCCGTAGCTACCCCGGACTGCAATAACAGATGTCGGGGTTCTTTACATTTGGGCCATCCGTCGAGCGGAAGTGTCTGATCAATAGTACGTGGTACGCCTCTTGCCTCGCCCTAGTTCCGCTCCGGGGAGGGGGCATCGCCGATGCGACTTGTCAGTGCCGTAGTTGCTGCCATCACGCTCTCGCTACCACTGTCGGCTCAGGCCGTACTGATAATCACTGCGGCGGAGCACCATGGAGAAGTCACGTTCACCTATCGGGGAAGGCTTGATCTAACCGGTCTCGGTACACCGGAGCACGATCCGGCGAACTCTCTGAGCAGCATAAACCCTGCGATTGGAGCCATTCAGTTTGCAGACGGACAGCACATGGTGGCGTGGGATGGTCCGTCGTTCACGTTCCCGCAGTTTGGAACGGGGTCGGACACGCCCGATGTCGTAACGGGCCCGGGCTTCTCCGTATACTGCTGTGATACGTTCGGCGTCTACTCCGGATATGTGAGCAATACGTTCATCTCGGGAAGCATGAGTTGGGCAAGCGGCACATTCGACGCCACCCTATCGCCTGGCAACTATGTAATTGACCTGCCGAGCGACACCATCAGGCTGATCATCCCAGGCAGATTTGGAGCTACGACGCGCACTGATTCCCTATCGTTAGCGCCGGCCCTTGCATCGACGCACACTGATTCCTTGTTGTTAGCGCCGGCCGTTGCATCTGTCCCGGAGCCAGCAACGCTCGTGCTTATTGCCGTCGGTCTCGCCGGCCTCGGCCTCAGCCGGCGCAAGCGCCCGGCGTAATCAGCAAGCGCATCGCGAGGAGGAGAGCCCCGCTCCGGCGGGGCTTTTCATTTCTGGCGGATCGCGCGTCAGTGCCCGACGTCGGCTCGGTTGGCTGCCACGGGTTCGAGCGGCTCTGGGTGGGAATTTTTGGCGTGCCGGCGTAAGAGTGAATGGAAATTCCTGGGGGTGTTGCGTATGCTGCTTCCGGGGGACGAAAGGACCATGAAGGAGCATGAAATGTTCGCCACACGAAGCCTGCTTGCCTTGCTTGTCGTTTTCGCGATGCTTACAGCACTCCCCGCCTCGTCCATCGCTTCGCATTCGTGGGGCAACTACCACTGGGCGCGCCAGTCGAATTCGTTCACGTTGAGCCTCGGGGACAACGTTTCGACGGAGTGGAACACGTACTTGTGGACCGCTTCCGACAAATGGAGCGAATCGACGGTACTGAACACCATTGTCGTGCGGGGCGGGACCAAGCCAAAGCCCTGCAAGCCCACGGCCGGCCGGGTCGAGGTGTGCTCTTCCGCCTACGGCTTCACTGGCTGGCTCGGCATCGCGCAGATCTGGGTCAGCGGCAGCCACATCACGCAGGGCATCACCAAGGTTAACGACAGCTATTTCGACACCGCGAAGTACAACACCGAGGCATGGCGCAATCTCGTGATCTGCCAGGAAATCGGGCACACCTTCGGGCTTGATCACCAGGATGAGAATTTCTCGAATGCGAACCTCGGGACGTGCATGGACTACACGAACAATCCCGAGACGAACCAGTACCCGAATGCCCACGACTTCCAGCAGCTCCAGACGATCTATTCGCACCTGGATGCCTTCACCACCGTCTCGCAGTCGAGCCAGACGGGGAAACCGGCGGCCGACCCTGAGGACGTGATCGAGGTCGGCACCGCGCAGTGGGGAAGGCTGATCCGCTCCACCAACCGCGGCCGCACCGAGCTCTTCGAGCTCGACCTGGGCGGCGGGCACAAGAAATTCACCTTCGTCATCTGGGCCGATCCGGAAGACCAGCCGGGCGCCGGACGCGGGCGGCGCTAAGGGGAGTCGCGGAAAAGTTCGACTGAACGGCGAAGCGCCTGCTTCGCCGTTTTTCCTTGATGAAACGGCTCCTCGTTTCAGTAAGCTTGCTGCTCGGCGCTGCCGCGGCCACCGCACAAGACCTGGACTATGCCGGCTTCCTGAGGAGCCTGCGTGCCGAAAAGACGAGCATCAGGCACGAGGGGGAAGTCGATCAGCCGTTTTTCGCCGTCAAGGGCAAGGTCATTGGCCTGTACGGCGATCATGTGCAGGTCTTCGAGTATCCCGACCGCGCGAAAGCCGAGAAGGACGCCGCGCAGGTCTCTGCCGACGGAATGACGATCGGGACGGCGAAGCCCCATTGGCTCGCGCCGCCGCATTTCTTCAGGAGAGGGAAGCTCATCGTCGTATACGTCGGCAACGATGAGCAGGTGCTCAGGGCCCTGCAAGAGCGCCTCGGGCCCGCATTCGCCGGCGGATAGACGGCGTCATGGCGTGGCCCGGGCGCTGCCCGACGACTCGACGGCGGGCGTGATGGCCCGTGGATGTGCGCGACCGTCGTCGCACCCAGCAGGTCCTCGAACGAGACCTCGACGCGCATGATCAAGTCCACCGTATCAATGGTGACGAGCGCCGTGCCGGTGCCGGGAGAAGCCCCCTCAAGGTCCTTCGTGCATAAAGGCGGGTTTTGCGCCACGGCAAACGGGGGCAGCGCCCGCAAGGCGCTCGCCCCGGAGCCGCGTCGGCCCTCCTTACATCTCGGCAATGCAGCATGTCGTAACTGCTTGATCTATCTGCCTGGTACGGATGTTGCGCTCTCGCCTATCGCTTGTTGCGGGAGGAGGGCAACCATGTCGATTCCTGTGTCAATCGCCGTTGCCGGCATGTTCGTGATGAGTCAGCTTCGCCTTGTAATCCTGGCACTCGCGGCACTCGCAGTCGCAGTACCGTGCACCTCCCTCGCCGAACCTATTATCGACGTGGAGAAATTCGTGAATGGCGAGGACGCCACCGCGCCGCCCGGCGTAATAGTGCCGTGGGACGGCATCAGTGCAGTAACTGTCACATTCACTTATTTGTTGGCTAACCCGGGGGACGAACCTCTTAGCGCCCTCCTCTTGTTCGACGATAACGGCACCCCAGATGCGGGGGATGACTTCTCCCCAATCTTCCAGGGCGGCGATCTCAACGGCAATGGTTTGCTTGATCTGGACGAGACATGGGTCTACGCTGCCGCGAGGAGTATCTCCACCGGTGGGCAACATCAGAACACGGCCTTCGCATTTGGGTCGGGCATAGAATTAGAAGGGACGAATGATTCGGATACCGTGTTCTTTTTCCTCGGTACGCCGGAAACGAGCGTTCCGGAACCAAGCGCGCTGCTGCTCCTAGGCCTCGGCCTAGCCTGTCTAGCGCTCAGCCGACGCAAGCGCGCGCATTAATCTCGGGCGGGAAGCAACGGAGCCCCGCTTCGGCGGGGCTTTTCATTTCTGGCCCGTGCAACGTAACAACGCCTCGTCTATGCCAGGGAAGGCAGCGCTAGGCAGGAAGAAAATAGCCCGGCCCCTTTCGGGCACCGGGCCTAGGACTTCCCCCGGGCCGCTACCCTTTTTGCGTATGTGACACCGCGAGGGACACGGGTTCTTTTGAAACTTCCGTCGCCAGAGTAGTTGCGGCGAGCCCGATCAGAATGACGGTCGGAAGCATCGGGACCACAAAGTACAAGTACTCGGCAATCGCTTTCATCGCATCCCTCCTGTGCCTACGGTGTCAAAGTAGCTCAACCCGTTGCGGGTGCTCTATGACCGAATGCGTCAGGGGGATGTGATGAATTCATCTTCTGCGGGCGATGAAAACCCGACCAATGCTAGCCAAGAATCTGCTTCACCATTTCCGCCCGCGCCAGCTTGGCAAGGCGCCGTGCTGCCCTTTCGGGGGCTCAGGAAGCGATGAGATCCCCAAGCAGTATCAGACTGCCGAACATGATTAATGCCGCCCCGATCACGGCGAAGCGCATCACTAGCTCGCTGTAGGCAATGCGGGCGAGCGTCCTGCTCTCCAAACTGTCCTTCAGGTAGAACAGGCCCACTACGGCGCCGAGTAAGGCGACGCCGCTGAGCAAAATGATCGCGCCCATACCCATATGCGACCCCCGGGTGCACATTCTGCGCCCCCGCCGCGCTCGCTGCGCGCAGCGCTCGCTCCTAGCGCTTCGTAGCGCGTCCTAGGGATTCCCGATAATGGGGTCTACTGTGGGGTCAGCCACCCCTGCTTAGCTGGCGTCCCGACGGCAAGCCGTAGCAAAACCTGCCATCCGCATCGTCCGACCCTAACGCTTCGCGGCTTCCGGATGACCGGGTACGGCCCAGGGATGCGATTTTGCAACCAGTTGCACGCCGGTAGAGCGGCCGCTCTCCGGATTTGCTCGACCAGCCTATTGAAACGCCATCATAGAATGGCCGGCCGTGACCAATCTCGTCGAACGCGATGCACAGCTTGCGCAACTACGCACGTGCGGCACGCTGGCTGCCGGCGGCGGGAACGTGGCGTTGGTGTCGGGCGAGGCGGGCATCGGCAAAACGAGCCTGGTAAAGGAGTTTGCGAGCCAAACTCAGGGTAAGGCGGTGTGGTGGGGTTCTTGCGACGCCCTGCAGACACCGGATCCGCTCGGCCCTTTGCACGACATCGCCCGCTCGAGCGCGCGTTTGCGCATGCTGCTCCAGCGCCAGGTAAAAGGCAGCGCGCTGTTTAGCGACGTGATCGGGGAGCTGCAGGCGCTGGGGCCCGCGATCGTGGTGATCGAGGATGCGCATTGGGCGGACGAATCGACGCTCGACTTGATCACCTACTTGGGCCGGCGCATCGACCGTACGCAGGCGCTGATGATCGTCACCTTCCGCCAGGACGAAGTCTCGCTCGCGCATCCGCTTCGAAGGGTGATCGGCGAGCTGCCGCAGACGCTTACGACCCGGATCGAGTTGCCGCGCCTTTCCCGGCGTGCGGTGAGCGCGCTCGCGCGCAATGCGCTGCGCGCGGCGGCCGGCCTGCACGAACGCACCGGCGGCAACCCATTCTTCGTCACTGAGCTGCTGCGACATGGTCTCGACGAGATGCCGCGCAGCGTCCAGGACTTGGTGCTTGCGCGCTTCGCCCGCCTGGCGCCGAAATCGCGGGAGGTCGTTCAGCTGGCGGCGATCGTCCCGGCGCGCATCGACCGCTGGCTGGTCGACGAGCTCCTCTCGCCGAGCGCCGCGGATCTCGAGAACTGCCTTGCTTGCGGACTGCTCCAGGCAGACGCGACGTCGCTCTTCTTCCGCCACGAACTGGCGCGCGTCGCGATAGAAGGCGCCATATCGCTGCCGGTCTCGCAGTCGCTGCATGCGCGAGTGCTGGATGCGCTGGTCGCGCGCGGCGCTGCGGGCGACAAGACGGCGAGACGAGCGCACCATGCGGTACGCGCGGGAGCGCGTGAAGCCGTGCTCGCTTTCGCACCGGTCGCCGCGCGCGAGGCGCTCGCCCGCGGCGCGCATCGTGAGGCGGCGGCGCACTACCGCAGCGCCATGCCATTCGCGGAAGGCATGAGCGCTATGGAACAGGTCGAGCTGCTCGATGCCTACGCCGGCGAATGCCAGGCCACGAGCCAGCTCGCCGAAGCCATTGATGCACGCGAAAAGATAGCACGCCTGCTGAGCGCAACAGGAAACGTCGAAGCGGAAGCACGCAATCTGAGCCAGCTCGCGCTGGTGCAGGTGCTGGCGCTGCGCAATACGGCTGCCGATACCGCGAGCCGCTGCGCAATCCAACTCCTGGAACAGCGATCGCCGAGCGCCGAGCTAGCCCGTGCATACCGGGTTGAAGCGCAATTGCGCATGCTCAACCGCGACTGCCGCGAGAGTGTGGAATGGGGTCGCAAGGCACTCGACCTCGCCCAGCAATTCGGGGATCGCCGAGTGCTCGCGGAATCACACGGCACGCTCGGCACCGCCCTGCTGTTTATCGATTACGACTCGGGATGCGACCATGTGCAGCGCGCGATCGAGCTGGCGCACGCCGACGGCTTCGATTACGTCGCCGCCAACGGCTACAGCAATCTCGGCTCCGGCTCGGGAGAGCTCCTGCGCTTGCGCGCGAGCGAAAAGTATCTGCTCGAAGCGATCCGCTTCTCGACCGAGAAGGAAATCGACTTCTATCGGATCTACGCGCTCGCGTGGCTGGCGCTGTGCCGCCTGTCGCTCGGCCACTGGGACGACGCGGAGAGCTATGCGGCCGAGGCGCTCGCCGACGCAACTGAGTCGAGCACCGCGCGAGTGATGGCCTTGTGCGCCCTGGGCCGGCTGCGCGCGCGGCGCGGCGAAGCGGGGGCGGACGCCTTGCTCGATGAAGCGCTGGAGCTGGCGAACGCGAGCGGCACGCTGCAGCGTGTCGCGCCGGTGCGGTTGGCGCGCGCAGAGGCGGCGTTCCAGCGCAACGACGCATCGCGCGTGATCGATGAGGCCAATGCGGCGCTCGAGCTTGCGCGCCGCCACGAGCATGCTTGGTATGTGGGCGAGCTTTCATACTGGCTGTGGCGCGTGGGGGCGCCTGCCGCACCGGCTGCCCATTGTGCCGAGCCCTACGCGCTGCAGATCGCCGGGGAATGGCGCGCAGCGGCGCAGATTTGGGCCAACCTCGAATGCCCGTACGAGCAGGCGCGGGCGCTCTGCTACGGGGGCGACCAGGCCAAGCTCGAAGCGCTGGCGATCTTCGAGCGGCTCGGCGCGAAGCCTGCGGCGGAGGCGCTGCGCATGCGGCTGCGCCAGGACGGCGTGCGCGGGATCCCCCGCAGCCCGAGGCCTTCCACCCAGCGCAACCCCTGGGGACTCACTACACGCGAGCGCGAGATTCTCGAGCTGCTGTGCCTGGGGCTGAAGAATTCCGAGATCGCCGAGCGCCTGTTCCGCTCGGTGCGCACGATCGAGCATCACGTGGATTCAATACTCGGCAAGCTCGGCGCCAGGTCCCGGGCGGAGGTGCCGGCGATCGCCCGTCGCCAAGGCGTAGCGCCAGAAATGGGCATGTCCGGGGCCCAAAGTAGGTAGTTTCACCGTGGTCTCGCCGGCCTCCGCTGCCTACCTTGTGCCCTCGGCGGCGATTGGCGCCGCCAAACCGAGCAAGGAGCCGACATGCCGCGTTACATAGTGGAGAGAGTGTTTCCCGATGGACTGAAGATCCCGATGAGCGAAGCGGGGGCCAAAGCGTGCCTCTCGGTCGTCGCCAACAACGCCAAGGACGGCGTGACGTGGGTCCACTCGTATGTGAGCGAAGACCTAAAAAAAACCTTCTGCGTCTACGACGCTCCGAATCCGGAGGCCATCCGGGAAACGGCCCGGCGCAATAATCTGCCGGCGGATCACATCACCGTGGTACGCGTGTTGGATCCGTATTTTTACCGCAGCTAAAGCCGGACCGCGATCGACGCCTCGATCGCGGTATCGACCTTCGGAGGTCGGGGACGGAGCTCGCCAGAAGTCCGCGCCACCGCCTCGACCGCCTCGGAGATCCAGAGCAAATCCGCTCTCGGCGTCCTGCAGGAGCACCCACTCGAGGGTTAGCTCTGCGAGCCATCCGGTAGCCAATTCAAAGTCGAGCGAATTTAAAGACGCTTGGAACTTGGGGCCTGCCAGTCGCCGCGTCGGCGTGCCTTGATGCCGCGCCGGCGCCCATCATCGAAACCGAGTGCGCTTCCGCGCTCTTCCCCCTGAGAACCACGGTTCCCAAGATAGGACCTGAGGCGACAGCCACAGCATCACCTGTGCACCTGCAACGTGTCCCGTCGTTTCCACCGCGGGGAATGCTACGCCCCGCTCAACGCAGCGACCTTCGCATCGGGGGCCGACGCCCAACCCCGCCGTTTGAAGCGCCGAGAAGAAATCTCAGTGCTGGCGTCCCCACGGGGATTCGACCGTTATATAACCCGGAGTGTCCTGCCGCTAGAAGCGCAGCTAAGGGCAGCGCAAAGGCACGCACGACCGCCCCTGCCGCACGCTTCGCGCAGGTGATGGCCCCACAGCGGCCACGAGGTGCGGCTTACCCGGAGCCTGCGGACTCCCGTCTTCGCAGGATCCAAGCGTGTATTACGACGGCAACCACGCCGCCGAAATAGAAGACCGCTATCCACAGAACACGCCGGGCATCGCTCGAGC
>DASRKB010000127.1:0-7842 GCA_035649175.1 Burkholderiales bacterium
TCGACGTAGGTGTCGTCGGCGGTGATCTTCTCGAAGAGCGCCGCGGCCTCGTCGAGCTTGCCTTCCGCCCCGGCCGCTTTGACCTTCTCGAGTTCCTCAACCGGCATTCTTCCGAACAAATCCACCGTGACCTTCCGGCCATCCTCGAGCACGCCCTTGGGCGAGCGGATCCACTGCCAGATCTGCGAGCGCGAGATCTCGGCGGTGGCGGCGTCCTCCATCAGGTTGTACACCGGCACGCAGCCGTTGCCGCCGAGCCACGCGCCGAGGTACTGGATGCCGACCGAGATGTTGTTGCGCAGTCCCGCTTCGGTGATCGGCTTTTCGGGCTGGAAGTTCAGAAGGTCGGCGGCGCTCACGTTGACGTCCGGGCGCTGACGGCCGTACTGGTTGGGCTGTGGCATGTGCTCGTCGAACACCGACTTGGCGATGGGAACGAGCGCCGGATGCGCGACCCAGGTGCCGTCGCAGCCGTCGGTCACCTCGCGCAGCTTGTCCTGACGCACCTTCTCCAGCGCGGCTTCGTTCGCGGCCGGGTCGTTCTTGATCGGGATCTGGGCCGCCATGCCGCCCATCGCCGGCGCGCCGCGCCGGTGGCAGGTCTTCACGAGCAGCAGCGCATAGGCGCGCATGAACGGCGCGGTCATCGTGACCTGCGAGCGGTCGGCGAGGCAGAACTGCCGGTTGGCGCGGAACTTTTTGATGCACGAGAAGATGTAGTCCCACCGCCCGATGTTCAGGCCGCTCGAGTGCTCGCGAAGCTCGTAGAGGATCTCGTCCATCTCGAAGGCCGCCACCACGGTCTCGATCAGCGCGGTGGCGCGGATGCTGCCCTGGGGTATTCCAAGTTCTTTCTGGGAAAAGACAAAGATGTCGTTCCACAGCCGCGCCTCGAGGTGCGACTCCATCTTCGGCAGGTAGAAGTACGGGCCCGAGCCGCGCTTGAGCAGCTCGCGCGCGTTATGGAAGAAGTAAAGGGCAAAGTCGAACATGGCGCCGGACACCGGCGCGCCGCCGACGAGCACGTGCTTCTCGTCGAGGTGCCAGCCGCGCGGCCGCGGGATGAGCACTGCGATCTTCTCTGCGAGCCGGTACTCCTTCCCGCCGGCGTCCAGGCGGATGGTGCGGCGCACGGCGTCGCGCAGGTTGACCTGCCCGTCGATCATGTTGTGCCAGGTCGGGCAGTTCGCGTCCTCGAAATCCGCCATGAACGTCGAGGCGCCGCAATTGAGCGCGTTGATCACCATCTTGCGGTCGGTCGGGCCCGTGATCTCCACGCGGCGATCGAGGAGATCGCGCGGCTGAGTGGCGACCTTCCACTCGCTCTCGCGGATGCTGCGGGTCTCGCTGAGGAATTCGGGCAGCTTGCCGGTGTCGAACTCCGCCTGCCGCGCGGCGCGGCGCCGGAGCAGCTCCTGGCGCCGGGCTTCGAACTTGCGGTGAAGCTTCGCGACGAACTCGAGCGCCTCGGGGGAGAGGATCTCCTGAAACTCCCGGGTCACGCGCCCGAGGACGTCGATCTCTTTGGCGTGGACTTTCGAGGCGGATGTTTGCATCGCAGCATTCTATTTAGTTGTGATGTGGCACCGCAACATGAAAAAGCGGGCCGAACGGAGTAGCCTCGACTTTCAATCAACGGGGTGACATTTCGCAACGTGAAATCGCACATGAGCCCATACAACATCCTGATCCTTGGAGCCTCTTACGGCTCTCTGCTCGCCACGAAGCTGCTCATGGCGGGACACACGGTAAAGCTGGTCTGCCTGCCGGCGGAGGCAGACGCGATCAACACCGACGGCGCTCGCGTGCGCCTGCCGATCAAGGGCCGGGAAGGCCTGCTAGAGATCCATTCGCGCAAGCTGCCCGGCAAGCTCTCCGCGGACGGTCCCGGGGCAGTCAAGCCTTCTGACTACGACCTGGTCGCGCTCGCCATGCAGGAGCCGCAGTACGGCTCGCCGGGAGTGCGGGAGTTGCTCGACGCGGTCGCGAAGTCCAGGCGGCCGTGCATGTCCATCATGAACATGCCGCCGCTTCCTTATCTCGCGCGCATTCCAGGAGTCTCTCTGAAAGAGATTCGCTCTTGTTACACGGACCCGGCCGTCTGGGACAGCTTTGACTCAAAGCTCATGACCCTCTGCAGTCCTGACCCGCAGGCGTTCCGCCCGCCGGAAGAGAAGATCAACGTGCTGCAGGTACGGCTCCCGACCAACTTCAAGTCGGCCGCGTTTCCTTCGCCGTCGCATACCGAGATGTTGAGAACCTTGGAGCGACAGATCGAAGCCGCGCGCTTCGAAGGCTTCGAAGTGCCGGTCAAGCTCAAGGTCCACGACTCGGTGTTCGTCCCGCTCGCCAAGTGGGCGATGCTCATGGCGGGCAATTACCGCTGCGTGACGCCGCAGGGAATGCGCCCGATCAAGGACGCGGTTCACTCCGACCTCGAAGCCTCGCGCACGGTTTACAACTGGGTCGTGAAGCTCTGCGTCTCGCTCGGCGCCGACGAAAAGGACCTCGTGCCTTTCGAGAAGTATGCCGCGGCGGCGAATGGCTTGCTCAACCCGTCCTCAGCCGCGCGCGCCCTCTACGGCGGCGCGCTCAACATCGAGCGCGTCGACCGGCTGGTGCAGTCCGTGGCCGCGCAGAAAGGCATGCGCAACGCGGCGATCGACGAGGTGGTCAAGCTCGTCGACGCGCAGCTCGAGAAGAACCGCCGGACGAAGAAGGCCGCCGCTTAAACCTCAGAGATCGGGGTCTGACCCCGATCTTTCCTCTATCCCCAGCTCCTGGATCTTGCGGGTGATGGTGTTGCGGCCCATGCCCAGCAGATTTGCCGCCTCGATGCGCCGCCCGGCCGTGCGCGCGAGCGCATGCGTGATGAGCGCGCGCTCGAACTGCCGCGCGAGCGAGTCGAGGATTCCTGTCTCGCCGCGCGCGAGCCGCCGCTCGGCCTCCTGCTCGAGCGCGGCGACCCAGTCCAAGGGTGCGCTGGGCGCCTGATCACGGAACTCGGCCGGCAGGTCGGCCACGTTGATCACCTGCGCCGGCGCCATCACCGTAAGCCAGTGGCAGAGGTTCTCGAGCTGACGCACGTTGCCCGGATACGGCAGCCGCGAGAGGTGTGCGAGCGCCTCCTCGGAAAGGCGCTTAGGCTCGACGCCCAGTTGCTTAGCGCTGCTCGCCAGAAAGTGCTTCGCCAGCAGGGGAATGTCCTCGGTTCGCTCGCGCAGGCTCGGCAGCCGCAGGCGGATTACGTTGAGCCGGTGATAGAGGTCCTCGCGGAACGAGCCCTCGCGCACCCTCGCCTCGAGGTTCTGGTGCGTGGCGGCAATGACGCGCACGTTTGCCTTGAGCTGCTGGTGCCCGCCCACGCGGTAGTAGGTGCCGTCGGATAGGACACGCAGCAGGCGCGTCTGCAGATCGGGGGGCATGTCGCCGATCTCGTCGAGGAACAGCGTCCCGCCCTCGGCCTGCTCGAAGCGCCCGCGCCGCTGCTGCTGCGCACCGGTAAACGACCCCCGCTCGTGGCCGAAGAGCTCCGATTCCAGGAGATCCTTGGGCGAGGCCGCCGTATTAATGGCAACGAAGGGCTTGGACGCGCGCGCACTATGGCGGTGCAGAGCGCGCGCGACAAGCTCCTTTCCGGTTCCTGACTCGCCCGTGATAAGCACCGTGGCGCTTGACTGCGAGAGGCGGCCGATCGCGCGAAAGACATCCTGCATCGCCGGCGCTTGGCCGAGGATCTCCTTGTGCCCCTCGACGCTTTCCGTGACTTCCGATTCCCGGCGGCGCTCGTCGAGTGCGCGGCGGATGAGGTGCACCGCCTGGTCGACGTCGAAGGGCTTGGGCAGGTACTCGAAAGCCCCACCCTGGAACGCCGCCACCGCGGAGTCGAGGTCGGAGTACGCGGTCATGACGATGACCGGCACCGCGGGGTGGCGCTCCTTCACCGCCTGCAGGAGCTCGAGGCCGGAAAGCCCGGGCATGCGGATGTCGGATATCAGCACCTCCGGCGCGCCGCCGGAGAGCGCGTCGAGCGCCTCTTGCGCCGAGGAGAACGAGTCGAAATCGATGCCCTCACGCGAGAGCGCCTTCTCGATTACCCAGCGGATGGAGCGATCGTCGTCGACGATCCAGACCGGTTTCATGTCAGCGGCAGCAGGATCCTGAATATCGTGCGGCCGGGCCGGGAATCGAACTCGATGACGCCCTTGTGGTACTGGACGAACGTCTGCGCGAGCGATAGTCCGAGGCCTGTGCCGCCCTCCCTTCCGGACACGAGCGGATTGAAGATCCGATCCTGGATCTCTTCCGGTACGCCCGGCCCGTCGTCGACCACTTGCAATTCTAATGCCAGCCTGCAGCGCTGCTTGAGGATGGTGACCTGCCGCAGGGCTCGGGTTCTGAAGCAGATCTTGCCGGCGCCCGACTGCGCCGCGTTGCGCGCGATGTTGAGCACCGACTGGATTAGCTGCTCGCGGTCGCCCACAAGCTCCGGGAGGCTGGGATCGTAGTCGCGCTCGATGTCGGTCCCGAATTCGGCTTTGACGAGGCTCCTCACCCGCTCGAGCACCTCATGCACGCTGAAGGATTCCACGAGCGGCGGCCGGTGCGGGGTCAGCATGCGATCCAGCAGTGCCTGCAGCCGGTCGGCTTCGTTGATGATCACCTGCGTGTACTCGCGAAGCTCGCTCTTTCCCAGCTCGCTCTCGAGCAGCTGGGCGGAGCCGCGCAAGCCGCCCAGGGGATTCCTGATCTCGTGCGCCAGATTGCGGATGAGCTCGCGGTTCGCTTGCTGCTCGAAGAGCAGCCGCTCCTCCCGTGCCATGCGCAGCTGCTCGCTGATCGGTCGCAGCTCGATCAGGAGCGCGAGCCCGGGCAGCTCGACGCCCGTGACCACGCACGAGAGCGGCAGCGGCTCGCGCCCGGGCCGCTCGTAGGTGACGTTCCGTGCGGCGTAGTCCCAGTGAGCCGAGCGGGCCTCGTCCAGGGTCTTGCGCAGGTCCTCGTTCTCGAAGAAAAGCCCCAGGAAAGGCTGGCCCACGAGGCTTTTCGCTCCCGTGGCGAGCAGACTCTCGGCCGCCGGGTTGGCGTAGCGCACGACGAACTCCTCGTCGAGCGCGACCACGGCCGTGGCGAGGTGCTCCAGCCCGGGCGGCGCGGCAGCCACGCTAACCGCTCAGCGGTAGAGGTTCGAAAGCTCGCGCTTGAGCGCTTCGATGTTCTTCAGGTGCGTCTCGACGCTGTCCTTGAAGGGCTGCAGGCGCTCGAGCACCCGGGCGTAGTTCTTCTCGTCGCCGGTGCGGATCGCCTCCTGCTCCTCGAGCGCTTTCTGGGCCTTGGCGAGCAGCTGCTGCTCGGTGGCGAGCTCCTTCTCGAGGATCTCGCGCTGGCGCTCCTTCGCCGATTCGCGCTGCGACGCGCTCTCCTTGGGGAACGGCTTGCTCGGCGCCTGGGCGGGCACCACGTTGATCTCTCGTGACACGAGCTCGCACTTCTTGCCGCGCGTGTCGCGCTTGTCGCTTGTGTACAGCGGCCGGCCGGTCTGGTCGATGCACTTGTAGATTTCCGTCACCTGTGCGCGCGCCGGCATCGCTGTGCCGAGCACGCCGAGGAGCAGTATCGCCAGCGCCGACTTCCGGACCGTCATGGCCCGGAAGTCTAGCAAGATCAAAGCAGAAGCGCCCCCTCAGGACGCGTAATACATATCGAATTCGACCGGGTGCGTCGTCATGCGGAAGCGGGTCAGCTCTTCTTCCTTGAGGCCGATGTACGCCTCGAGCATGTCCTCGGAGAACACCCCACCCCGCGTGAGGAAGGCGTGGTCGTCCTTGAGGCTGTTGAGCGCCTCCTCGAGCGACGCGCACACGTTGGGCACTTTCTTCGCCTCCTCGGGTGGAAGGTCGTACAGGTTCTTGTCGATCGGATCGCCGGGGTTGATCTTGTTCTGCACCCCGTCCAAGCCTGCCATCAGCATCGCGGCGAACGCGAGGTACGGGTTGGCCGTCGGGTCGGGGAAACGCACTTCCACGCGCCGGCCGTTCGGGCTGTTCACGAACGGGATGCGGCAGGCCGCCGACCGGTTGCGCGCCGAGTAGGCCAGGTTGATCGGCGCCTCGAAGCCCGGCACCAGCCGCTTGTAGGAGTTGGTGCCCGGGTTGGTGATGGCATTCAGCGCCTTCGCGTGCCTGATGATGCCGCCGATATAGTGCAGCGCGAAGTCCGAGAGGCCCGCGTAGCCGTTACCGGCGAAAAGGTTCTTGCCGCCTTTCCAAACCGACTGGTGACAGTGCATCCCCGAGCCGTTGTCGCCGACCACGGGCTTGGGCATGAAGGTCGCGGTCTTGCCGTAGGAGTGCGCGACGTTCCACACCGTGTACTTCAGGATCTGCATCCAGTCGGCGCGCTGCACGAGCGGCGCGAAGCGCGTGCCGATCTCGCACTGGCCGGCCGCGGCGACCTCGTGGTGGTGAACCTCGCACTCCACGCCCTGCTGCTCGAGCGCGAGCACCATGGCGTTGCGGATGTCGTTGAGCGTGTCGACAGGCGGCACGGGGAAGTAGCCGCCCTTCACCGGCGCGCGGTGACCCATGTTGCCCGACTCATAGTCGACGCCGGAGGACCAGGGCGCCTCCTCGGACTTGATCTTGACGAAGCAACCTGACATGTCGACGTTCCAGGTAACGCCGTCGAAGATGAAGAACTCGGGCTCGGGGCCGAAGTAAGCGACCTCGCCGATGCCGCTCGACTTGAGATAGGCCTCGGCGCGCTTGGCGATCGAGCGCGGGTCGCGGTCGTAGGCCTTGCCGTCCATCGGCTCGTGCACATCGCAGCTGATGTTGAGGACCGGCTCGTCGGTGAACGGATCCATTCGCGCCGACGACGCGTCCGGCATGAGCAGCATGTCCGAGGCCTGGATGCCCTTCCAGCCGGCGATGGAGGAGCCGTCGAACGCATGGCCGGACTCGAACTTGTCCTTGCCGAAGTACTTGATCGGCACCGTGACGTGCTGCTCCTTGCCTCGCGTGTCGGTGAACCGCAGATCGACGAACTTCACTTCCTTGTCTTTGATGAGCTTCAGGACGTCATCGGCCGTCATCGCCATCTGGGGAATCTCCGTGCTGAGTTGGTGTAGGTGTAGTAGCGTCGTCCGGCGAGCATGTTCCATGCCACGCGACATGCCCCGTGCCGAGGCATTCTAGCCGGGGAAGAATGCACCGAACAGGGGCACAACTGCCGAGAAACGCCCTCATATAATGCACGCCCCCGCCATGGACGAGATAAGGAAAGCGGCAGCCGAGCGGGCCCGGAAGCTTGGGCTCACCTATGCGGGCGCATTGCTCCCCGGGGAGGCCGCCGAGCTCATGAAGGCCGGCGCGGCGCTCGTCGACGTGCGCACCAAGCCGGAGCTTGTCTACGTCGGACGCATCCCCGGCGCGGCGGCGATCGAGTGGCAGACCTGGCCGGGCAACCGGCCGAACCCAGAGTTCCTCGGCGAGCTCGCCGCCGTAGTGCCCAGGGACCAGCCGGTCATGTTCCTATGTCGCTCCGGCGCGCGGTCGCACTCGGCAGCGGAGGCCGCCACGCGTGCCGGCTGGCAGGAGGCCTACAACGTGCTCGAAGGATTCGAAGGCGACAAGGACGCCGAGCAGCACCGCGGCAACGTCGGGGGCTGGAAGAAGGCCGGACTTCCCTGGATCCAGAGCTAGGAAAAAAGGGGTCAGCGCGTCGAGAACCTTCGCGAGCTGGCCGGGGTCGCCACCGAGTTCGAGGGCGCCAACGAGGGTGCGATCATTGGTGACGAGGAGTTCGACGACCTGGACAACCTGAGACGGCTCGAGATCTTCC
>DASRKB010000128.1:0-6769 GCA_035649175.1 Burkholderiales bacterium
CCTCGCATCGATGCCTTCGCCGCGTGCCGCGCGAAAGCGCAGCTCCCCACCGAGCACGGGAACCGGGAGCCGCCGCTCGCCCTTCCACTCGAGCGGAGCAAAGGGTGCGGTGCCGGCGGCCGGCGCCAGCGACACCTTGCCGCGATAGACGCGCAACCGAGCGCCGTCGTGCTCGAGCAGCGTTCGCGGGCTCGCCGCGACGAGCTGCTTCAGCATCTCCACGAGCTTCGCCTCGCTCGGTGCGCGCAGCCCTTGCGAGGCGAGGAACTCGCGCAGCAGCGCCCGCGCGTCGACCTCGGCAGCCGAGAAGTGCCGCGCCGCCCGCGCGAGGCTCTCGCGCCAGCGGGGAAAGCGCTGCTCGATCAGCGGCCCCAGCCGCCGGCGCACGAAGTTGCGCGTCAGCATCTCGTCGGCGTTCGACTCGTCCTCGATCCACGGCAGCCCTTCGGCGCGTGCGTACGCCAGGATCCGCTCCCGCGACACGCCGAGGAGCGGGCGCGCGAGCCGCTTCGCGCCCAGGCGGCCCTCGTCCGGCATGCCGCGCGCGCCGGCGACGCCGGCGCCGCGCAGCAGGTTCATCAGAACCGTCTCGGCCTGATCATCGAGATGATGGGCGAGGAACACGACCTCGCAGGGGGCGTTCTCCAGTACTTCGTACCGCGCCTTGCGCGCCGCCGCCTCGGGGCCTTTTCCCGCCTTCGCCACGCGCACGCGGCGCACGGTCAGCGGCACGCCCCATCGGCGGCACAGCAAGCGACAGAACTTCGCCCAGGCGTCCGCGTTCGGGCTGAGGCCGTGATGGACGTGGATCGCCCTGACCGGCAGGAGATCCTTCAGAAGAGACAGCAGCACGACGGAGTCGACGCCGCCCGAGAGGGCGAGCGCGACGCGCCTGCCGCGCAGCCCGCGCTCCTCGACGAACCGCGCTACGCGCCCCGCAAGATCAGCGCTGGGCCGCTTCCTTGAACTTGCCATAGCCCATGAGCCGCTCGAGGCGCTCCTCGACCAGCTCTTTCGGCTTCTTCTCGTGCAGCTCCTTCAGGGTGTCGGCGAGCGCCTTGCGCAGCGACTGCGCCGTGGCCTGCGGGTCGCGGTGCGCGCCACCGAGCGGCTCGGGCACGATGCGGTCAATGAGGCCGAGGGTCTTGAGGCGGTTCGCAGTGATGCCGAGCGCGTCGGCCGCCTCCGGCGCCTTCTCGGCGCTGCGCCAGAGGATCGATGCACAGCCTTCGGGCGAGATCACCGAGTAGGTCGCGTACTGCAGCATCAGCACCGCGTCGCCGACCGCGATGGCGAGCGCGCCGCCGGAGCCGCCTTCGCCGATGATGGTGACCAGGACCGCCGTGCGGAGCCGCGCCATCTCGAAGAGGTTCCTGCCGATCGCCTCGGACTGGCCGCGCTCCTCCGCGTCGATGCCGGGATAGGCGCCCGGCGTGTCGACGAACGTGAACACCGGCAGGGCGAACTTCTCGGCGAGCTTCATCAGCCGCAGCGCCTTGCGGTAGCCCTCGGGCTTGGGCATGCCGAAGTTGCGCAGGATCTTCTCCTTGGTATCGCGCCCCTTCTGGTGCCCGAGCACCACGCAGGGCTCGCCATTGAAGCGCGCGAACCCGCCGACGATGGATGCGTCGTCGGAGAAGGTGCGGTCGCCGTGCAGCTCTTCGAAGTGGGTAAAGAGCGCCTGCACGTAGTCGAGGGTATAGGGCCGCTGCGGATGGCGCGCGACCTGCGCTACCTGCCAGGGCGAGAGCTTGCCGTAGATATCGCGCGTGAGCGTCTGGCTGCGCTTGGTGAGCCGCTGGATCTCATCGGAGATCTCAGCGGCCGGCTCGTCCTGCGCGTAGCGCAGCTCCTCGATGCGGGTTTCCAGCTCCGCGATCGGCTGCTCGAACTCGAGGAAGGTCGTCTTCACGGGCGGGCGATTCTATCCGATCGACGCGATCCGGTTGCCCGCGGCCGTAAGGAAGCGGCCGACGCGCCACGACTGGCGCTCGTCGGCCGGGAAGAACGTGAAGCGTGACACGACTTGCGCCATCGCGCTCCTGCCTTCCATTGTGCCCTCAGTATTCTACCGGGACCGGGTCGAGCGAGCGCCACAGGTACCAGGTGGCGACCGAGCGCCAGGGCCGCCAGGTCTCGCCGAGCCGCGTCATGGTGCGCCACGACACTTTCCGCCCCTTGAAGTACGAGAGGCGGATGCCTTTCTGCAGCCCGAGGTCGTCGAGCGGGAACACGTCCGGGCGCAGCAGGCTGAAGATGAGGAACATCTCGGCGGTCCAGCGCCCGATGCCGCGGACCTGCACGAGCTCGGCGATGATCGCCTCATCGTCCATCTCCGGCCAGCGGTGCACGTGGATCGACCCTCGCGCGAAATGCTGCGCGAGGTCCGCGATGTACTCCACCTTGCGGTCGGAGAGCCCGCACGCCCTCAGGGCCGGCCGGGGTTTGGCAAGAATTCCTTCAGGAGAAACTTCTCCCACGCACGCGAGGACCTTGTCCCACACGCTCTGCGCCGCCTTCACCGAGATCTGCTGGCCGACGATGGCCCGCGCGAGCGTAAGGAACGGTTCCCCCCGGCGTGTGAGGAAGACGCGCGGCCGCGAGCGCATGATCGCCGCCATCACGGGGTCGCGCCGGGCGAGGACCCGCTTCGCGCGATGCCAGTATTCAGGCTTCATTCAGCGGCAGATTGAGCAGGAGGTTCTGCGGCTTCATGCGTACCACCTCGTCCTCGCCGCTCGACAGTGCGAGGTAGACGGTGCGCCCGGCGATGTCCTGGCGCATGGCGGCCGGATCGTCGAAGCGCAGCGCGAACAGCGCGAGCACGCGCCGCATGCGGCCGGCGTCGACCTCGCGGCCCGCCCACAGGTCGTTCAGGATCGCCGTGGATTCGGCATCGAGGCCCACGTGCCAAGCCCAGCGCGGCTCGTCGATGCGGCGCACAGGCTGCACCGTGGTTCTCAGCTGCAGAAAATGCCATATCCAGGCCTCGAGGTCGCGGCAGAGCGCCTCGAGCGCCGGGCGGCCGAAGGTGACGCTGATGACCGTGTCGTGGCGCGAGTCGCGCTCCCAATACAACTCGGCGTTCGCGCGGTCGAGCACGTCGAGGTCGACTTTTCCCAGGTCGCCCTGCGCTTCCACAATGAGCCGGCCGATCGAGCCGTAGCGGCTGCCCGCGGCGTGCATCTGCACCGTCTCCTCGTCCGCGAGAAGCACGTGACCTTCGCGGATCGTGGCCTTCTGCGCACGGAAAAAGAGCTCCCCCGCGCGTAGCCGCAGCGGATCGTCGCAGCCCTCCAGGATGTTGCGCATCACGACGTGCGCGAGCTGGTCGAGGAACATCGGCGGCACGTCGACCGCCTCCTTGAAGAGCGACTGGTAGCAGCCCTCGACCGTTCCGCCGTCCAGCAGGCGCGCTCGAAAGCGCAATAGGATGCGGTAGTTGTCCCGGGCGTCGGCGTCTTCGATTGTCAACAGATCGGAATCGGAAACGGCGCGGCGCGGGTTCGCCATCAGGCTCGAGTGCAGCGCGAGTTCGCCCTCGCCCGACTCCTCCACCGGATGGATCTCCGGCCGCAGGTAGTAGGCGCGCAGGAAATCGTCGGTGACCCGCAGGCGCCCCGCGGCGTCGCGCTTCAGGAGATGGAAGCCGCTGTTACGCCAGAAATCAGGCAGAGGCGGACGCGGCGTCGAGCGCCAGCCGCGAGTGGCTCGCCACGTGCTGCTTCAAGAACTCCGTCTGGTCGGCGAGGATGCGGCGGTTCGTCAGGATCAGGTACTCCGCCTTGTTCGGCACGTAGGGCGCGTAGAGCAACTCCATCCCGCACTCCTGCGGCAGCCGGTTGCGCTTGTGGCCGTTGCAGTGCCGGCAGGCGGTAACGACGTTCATCCAGCTGTCGCGCCCGCCGCGGGAGAGCGGCGTGATGTGGTCGCGCGTCAGCCGGAAGTAGCCGTGCGCCGCGCCACAGTAGGCGCACGTGTGCCGGTCGCGCCGGAAGAGCTCGCGGTTGTTGAGCGGCGGCACCTGGTTGAAGCCCTTGGCGGCGAGCGCCTTGCCCTTGACGGCAATGATGGAGTGCGCGGTGATGCTCGAGCGCTGGCCGGTCAGGCGCGAGATGCCGCCGTAGTAGGTGAACGTCGAGTCGCCGAGCGTCCAGGCGACGAGGTTCTTGGCGTAATAGAAGCAGGCCTGCTGCCAGCTGATCCAGCGGTGCGGGACGCCGTGCGCGTCGAGCGAGAGGATGAGCGGGCTGGTCGCGTCCATGTTGGCAGGGTTCGTGCTTGCCGACGGATTCTGCCAAGCCGGCCTGGGCTTTGCAATGCCCGCCAAAACAACGGACTGCGCGGGAAATCTAACTCGTCTTGTCGACCGCCTCGCGGAACCCCTGGCCGGCGGCGAAGGCGGGAATGGTTTTCGCCTCGATGCGGATCTCCTTGCCGTTCGCAGGGCTGCGGCCGGCGCGAGCTTTGCGCTTGCGCGGCAGGAAGGTGCCGAAGCCCACCACGGTCACGCGCTTGCCTTTCGCGACGTTGGCGACGATCGCGTCGAACACCGCATTCACCGCCTCGCCGGCGGCGGCCTTGCTGACGTTGCCGGCTTTCGCCGCGACCTGCACCAGGTCGGACTTGGTCACCACGTGTGGCATGGTCTGCTTCCTCCCCGCATTTCCGATCGCTGGCCGAGCGAGCGGACAGGCATCGTATCCAAATCGAATTCGAAAGACAACGCGCGACGCGTGACATTGGCCACGACGCCCGGCAAACATTTATGATGGAGGCTCAAAGGAGGAGGACCGATGATCAAGATGCGAAGCCTCGCGCTCGGCGGGGTCGTTGGACTCGCGCTTTCGCCGATCGCGCAGGGCGAGACCACGTTGACCTATTCGACCTGGGTGCCGCCCTCACACCACCTCAGCATCTGGCAGACCAACTGGACCAAGGAGGTCGAGAAGGCGACCAATGGACGCGTGAAGTTCAACCAGCTGCCCAAGGCGCCCGCCGCGCCGCCCGGAACGTTCGACGCGGTGCGCGACGGCCTGGTGGATCTGTCCTACGTGACGGCGAGCTACACGCCGGCGCGGCACGTGCTGCCGCTCATGCCCGAGCTGCCCGGCGCCGGCGACACGGCGATCGCCAATTCGATCGCGTATTCGCGCATCCACTGGAAGCACTTCCACAAGGTCGGCGAGTACAAGGGTGTGAAGCTCATCGCCGTGTTCACGCACGGCCCCGGGCAGATGTTCACCAAGGTGCCGGTCAAGGGCATCCAGGACCTCCAGGGCCTGAAGATCCGCACCGGCGGCGGCGTCGCCGAGCGGGTGGCGAAGGCGCTCGGCACTTCGGCGTTCGTCAAGCCCGCGCCCGAGTCCTACGAGCTGCTCAAGTCCGGCGTCGCCGACGGCGTGTTCTTCCCGCTCGAGTCGATCGTCTCGTTCAAGCTCGACACGGTGCTGCAGCAGGCCACTCTCTTCCCGGGCGGCATGTACAGCTCGGCATTCGGCTTCTTCATGAACGAGGACAAGTGGCGCAAGCTGCCCAAGCAGGACCAGGACGCGATCGACAAGCTCGGCTACGAGCACGTCGCGCGCACCTGCGGGCAGTCCTGGGACACCGCCGACCAGCGGGGTCTCGAGGGGCTGAAGAAGGCCGGCGTGAAGATCGTGAAGGCCGACGCCGCGCTCATCGCCGAGGTGGAGAAGCGCTCCGCGCCGATCGTCGACGAATGGATCAAGGCCGCGAACGCCAAAGGCGTCGACGCCAAGGCGGCGCTCACGGAGTTCCGCGCCGAGCTGAAGAAGCTCTCGGGCACGAAGTAGCCGGCTGAACCCGCCCGAGCACATCTGGGAGCGGCGCGCCGACGCGGTGCTCGGCGTCGCCGCCTCCCTGATCCTCTTTTGCATGATGACGCTCACTTTCGTGGACGTCATCCTGCGCTACGTCTTCAACCGCCCGCTGCGCGGCGGCTTCGAGGTCACGGAGCTGCTGCTCCTCGTGCTGATCTTCGCCGGCCTGCCGCTCGTCACGCACGCGCGCGAGCACGTGACCATGGATTTCATCGACCGGCTGCTCCGGGGGCGTGCCCGCGACGCGCTGGACCGGTCCATCCAACTCTGTTGCGCCGCCATCATGCTGTGGCTCGCCTGGCTCATCTGGCTCAAGGCCGACCGCATCTGGGAGTACCGGGACGCCACCGACGTGCTGCGCATCGTGTACGGGCCTTTCGTCTACTTCATGTCGCTGATGATCGGGCTCTCCGGGCTCATCCACCTCCACCAGGCGTTCGAGCGGCGATGATCGAGGGTCTGGTCGGGCTCGCGGCGATGATGCTCCTCGCCTTCCTGCGCCTGCCGATCGCCCTGTCGATGGGCGTGGTCGGCATTGTGGGCTACGCCTACATGCGCGACTGGAACTTCACCATCGCCTTCGCCGTGGCGCAGACCAAGATCTACGAGACGGGGCGCAATTACACGCTCTCGGTGGTGCCGCTCTTCATCCTGATGGGCAACTTCGTCACCCGGGCCGGCATGTCGCAGGAGCTCTTTCGCGCAGCCTACGCCTTCATCGGGCATCTTAAGGGCGGGCTCGCCATGGCGACGGTCATCGCCTGCGGCGGCTTCGGCGCGATCTGCGGGTCGTCGATCGCCACCGCGGCGACCTTCGCGAAGGTCGCCTATCCCTCGATGAAGCGGTTCAACTACAAGGACACGCTCGCAACCGGCGCCATCGCCTCAGGCGGAACCCTCGGCATCCTCATCCCGCCCTCTACCAT
>DASRKB010000129.1:0-16173 GCA_035649175.1 Burkholderiales bacterium
GTAAGGCGCCATCCGCTCGAGCAGCCCGAACCCCTTCGGGCTAATCTTCAGCAGGACCCGCCTGCCGTCATCCGGGTCGGAGCCTTTCTCGAGCACGCCCTGCTCGGCGAGCTTGTTCGCCTCGATGGTGATGAAAGCTCCCGAGCGATGCAGGCGTGCCGCGACCTCGCCGATGGACAGCCCGTCGGCGCGGGAGACGAGCATCAGGATCTCGTACTGCACGCCCGAGATGCCGGCGATCGCGGCGAAGGCGTCCCGGCAGGCGTCGAGCCGGTGGCCATAGGCGATGAGATCGTGGATAAGGCGGCGAAACTCCTCGTCCGATCCCTTCACCAGCAGCGCCGGACGGGATACTGTCGTGGGCGGGGCGCTGCGCTTGCGGGGTCTGGCCATGGACCCGGCCGATTGTGGCCCCCGAAAAATCCCTTTGTCAATTAGCTAATCGGACAATCAATGCTGAAGCTCTACGGGCAGTACCGCTCGCGCGCCTTTCGCGTCGCGTGGCTCCTGAAGGAATCGAGCATTCCCTACGAGCACGTCAACGTCACGGTCAACGTGGAGGGGGCCCAATGCAAGGAGTCCTGGTATACCGCGCTCAACCCCAACGCGCGCGTGCCGACCATCGACGACGACGGCTTCGTGATGTGGGAGTCGGCGGCGATCAATCTTTACCTGGCGGAGAAGTACCGGAGCCCGCTCTGGCCGGCCGACATGCAGGGCAAGGGACGCGCCTACCAGTGGGCCTTCTTCATCGCCAACGACGTCGAGCCGCACATGGTCACGGTGATGCTGAACCGCGTGGTGCTCCCGCCGGACAAGCGCGATGCCGGCCTCGCCGACGCCGCCGACGCAAAGCTCCAGCCGCGGTTGAAGACGCTCGACGACCACCTCTCGAAGAACAAGTACTTCGATATCGACGAATGGGGCCTGGCGGACTTCATGGTCGCGAGCGTCTGCTATTCTTTCTTCGCCATGAAGTACGACCTCTCGAAGTTCCCGCATTTCCAGAAGTGGCTGATGGCGAGCCTCGAGCGCCCCAAGGCGAAGGAAGCCCGCGCGCTGCGGGAGTAGTGGACGACCATCGATGGTAGCCGGGCCGGGCATGATCTGGGATTCTGGATCGGCCTCGCTTTCGTGCTGCTCGGCGCCATCGTGTCCTCGCCGGCTACCTGCTTTTCGGCTCGCCTTAACGCTCAGAGCGGGAAGAAACGCGGCAGGAGCCAGGCGTACGCCGCGAGCATGATGACGAGCAGCGGCGCGCCGCCGCGCACGAAATCCGAGAAGCGGTAGCCCGCCGCGCTCATCACGAGCAGGTTGGTCTGGTACGCCATGGGCGTGAGGTAGCAGAAGTTCGCGCCGAACATGATAGCGAGCACGAGCGGCTCGGGCGCCACGGCGAGCTCGCGGGCGATGCCGATGGCGATCGGGGTACCGATCGCGGCGGCAGCGTTGTTCGAGACGAAGTTCGTGAAGACCGCCGTGAGGAGCATGAGGAGCGCTAGCACCCATTCGGGCTCGAGGCCCTGGACGCCGGCGACGAAGCCGCCGGCGATCCATGCGGTGGCGCCCGTCGCTTCCAGCGCCGCTGCGAGCGCGAGGCTGGAGGCGACGAGGAGTACGACCTTCATGGAGAGCGCGGCCGCGGCCTCCTCCCAGTCCAGGCAGCGCGTGAGGATCATGACGAGCGCACCGGCGAGCGCCGCGATGGCGATCGGGACGAGCTTGAAGGCCACGGCCAGAACCACTGCGGCAAGGATCGCGAGCGCGAGCGGCGCTCGCGCGGTGCGCGGCACCTCATAGCTTCGGTCCAGGACGAGCAGGCGCCCGCCCGAGCGCAGCTTGCCGATCGCCTCCTCGGTGCCCTGAACGAGGAGCAGGTCGCCCGAGCGCAGCCTTGCATCTTCGATGTCGCCCGAGGCGGGGCCGCGGCCGGGGCGATGCAGGCCCACGATGGCGACGTCGAAGCGCTCGCCGAAGCGCGTGGCGCGCAACGTCGAGCCGTGCAGCATCGAGCCTTCGGTCACCACGACCTCGGCCAGGCGCTCGCCCTCGGCGGCGAGCGGGTTCTTCTCCTCGTCCACCGGTGCCTTCAGGTCGTCGGGCTTGTGGAGCGTGGCGCCGATCTGCCCGGCGAGCTCGTGCAGGTCCTTCGGCGCGGCGGAGACATACAGGCGATCGCCCGCACGCAGCGTCATGGCGGGAAGCCGCGCGAGCTCGAGTCCCTCGCCGCGCACCACGCGCATGGGGCGCAGGCCCGCGGCCTTCTTCCGCACCTCGGCGAGCGTCTTGCCGTCGGCAAACCCGCCCTCCGAGAGGTGCAGCACCGCGCCGAAGACCTGCGGCTTGGCGTCGCCCATGGGGGCGCCGCGCTCGGGGATGAGCCGCGGCAGCACGAGCCACAGGTAGAGGATGCCCGGCACGGCGGCGAGCGCAGTGACGTGAATGAAGTCGAAGATCTCGAAGCGCCGCGCACCGAGGTCGGCGGCCATGGACACGACGATGAGGTTGGTGGAGGTGCCGATGGTCGTTCCCATGCCGCCGATGAGCACCGCGTAGTTCATGGGCAGCAGGGTGCGCGCGGGCGAGGTGCCGGCGCGCAACGCCGCCCCGACGAGCACCGGCAGCATCAGCACGACGATGGGCGTGTCGTTCAGCACGCCGCTCGCCGCAGCGCAGAGCACGAGCACGAGGAGCAGCGCCGCGGCGGGCTGCGCCTCGAGCAGACGCGCGAGCACGCGCGAGGCCGGCTCGAGCGCTCCTGTGACCACGAGCCCGCGGCCGAGCACCATGAGCGCGCAGATGGCGATGAGGGCTTCGTGCCCGAAGCCGTAGAAGAACGAGACCGGAGAGACGTCCTCGTAGGGAAAGAGCTGGAAGAGGACGACGATGCACACGAGCACCAGAAGGCCGGTGCTCTCGACCGGGAGCTTCTCGCTCGCGAAGAGGACGAACGCCGCGGCGGTGAGCGCGAGCAGCGCCGCGCCGTGGGCGGAGAGCGCCTCCACGGGTCCCTACGGGACGACGAGTACCGGTACCTGCGCCTTGCCCAGCAGGCTACCCGTCTCGGCGTCCGGCGCGGTCACGATGAGATCGCACTTCAGCCGGCGCGTAGCCTCGAGCACCGCCTCAAAAGCGCGGTCGCCTTTCGCGCGGTCGGTCATGAAGCGCACCCTCGCCTTGCGCGCCGTGCGCTCGAAGGCCGCGAGCGCCTTGTCGCCCTCCTTGCGCGCCGCCTCACGGATGCGCTCGATCTCCGCCGCCGCGTCGAACTCGGCCGATACCATGTGCTCGAACGAGCGGCGCGTGTACACGCCGATCGCTTCGGCACGCATCGCCTTCGCAAGCTCGAGGCCCGCGCGGAGCGCCTTGCGCGACGGCGCGGACGCGTCCACGCGGATCAGGATGCGCTTGTGCTTCGCCACCTTCCCTCCCCGAGATCGGGGTCAGACCCCGATCTCATGGGAAACCGTGGTCTGTCCCTGTCTCTGGAGCGAGGCTACCATAGCGGCATGCTCGTCGAACGCATCGAAGGGAAGTGGATCGAGGCTTTCAAGGACGTGTTTCGCCAATGCGCGGTGAAGCCCGGCGAAGTCGTCGCCATCCTCTCGGAGTCGCAGTCGCGGCCGGTGCTCGCGGAGCTCTCGGAGCTCGCGCTGCAGGCGCTCGGCGCCAAGGTCTTTCACGTGCGCCTGCCCTCACCGCCCGTGAGCGGCGTACCGATCCGCTCCACCGGCACCTCGCTCGCGGTGGGCGGCCTCGAGCCGGTGGTCGCCGCCCTCGCCGGCACCGGGATGGTGGTCGACTGCACGGTAGAGGGCATGCTGCACGCGCCGGAGCTTCCTCGCATCCTCGCGGGCGGCACGCGACTCATGATGATCTCCAACGAGCATCCCGAGGTGCTCGAGCGCACGAAGCCCACGCCCGAGCTGCGCGAGCGCGTGATCCGCGGCATCAAGGTGCTTCGTCAATCCAAGGTCATGAAGGTCTCTTCCCCTCATGGAACGAACCTCACCATCGACGTCGAAAACGCCGCCGTCCGTGGCGCCACGGGCATCGTGGACAAGCCCAAGGGCGTCGGCTACTGGCCGGCGGGCCTGTGCCTGTGCTTCCCGAAGCCGGGCTCGGTGAACGGCCGCCTGGTGCTCGCGCCGGGCGACGTCAACCTCACCTTCAAGCGCTACTTCGAGGCCCCGGTCACGCTCGTCGTCGAGAACGACTACGTGACGCGCATCGAGGGCGACGCCCTCGACGCGGCGCTCCTTCGGTCCTACTACGAGGCGTGGAACGACCGCGAGGCGTACGCCACCAGCCACGTCGGCTGGGGCATGAACAACGATGCGCGGCCCGAGTCGATGATGATGTACGACCGCGCGCAGATCAACGGCACCGAGCTGCGCGCCTTCGGCGGCAACTTCCTCTACTCCACCGGCGCGAACGAGACCGCCAACCGCTTCACCGCCTGCCACTTCGACTTCCCGATGCGGGAGTGCACGGTGGAGCTCGACGCCGTCAAGGTGGTCGAGCGCGGCCGGCTTTCGCGCGAGATGTCGTAGCCGCTTTTCGAAGGAATTCTTGAAGAAGGAGAAAGAAGCATGAGCAAGGTCGCACTGGTCACGGGCGCGGGCACGGGAATCGGCAGGGCCGCGGCGCACGCGATGCTGAAGGACGGGTACCGCGTAGCGCTGGTCGGAAGGCGCAAGGAGCTCCTCGAGGAGACCGCGCAGGGGCACGAGAAGGCGACGCTGGTACTGGCGGGCGACATCACGCAGCCGGCGGTCGTCAAGGAGTTCTTCGCGAAGGTGAAAAGTACCTGGGGCCGGCTCGACGTGCTCTTCAACAACGCCGGCATGGGCGCGCCGGCGGTGCCGATGGAGGAACTGCCCTACGAGAAGTGGCTCGAGGTGGTGAACATCAACTTGAATGCGATGTTCCTCTGCTGCCAGGAGGCAGTGCGCCTCATGAAGGCCCAGCAGCCCAAGGGCGGGCGCATCATCAACAACGGCTCCATCTCCGCGCACGCGCCGCGGCCGAATACCATCGCCTACACCGCCACCAAGCACGCCGTGACCGGCCTCACCAAGTCCATTTCCCTCGACGGGCGGCCGCACGACATCGCCTGCGGCCAGATCGACATCGGCAACGCCGCCACCGAGATGACCGAGCGCATGACCAAGGGCGTGCAGCAGGCTAACGGGACGATCATGGTCGAAGACCGCATGGACGTGACCCACGTCGGCCAGGCGGTGCTTCAGATGGCGAACTTCCCGCTGCAGACCAACGTCCAGTTCATGACCATCATGGCCACCAAGATGCCTTTCGTCGGCAGGGGATGAGCAGGAACCATATCGCCTTCACCGCGGCTTTCGGCAAATCAGCTGTATGGGATGAGTGCGTCCTTCTTCTATATTCCGCGCGGCATTGCGGGTCTTCTGCAACGCCGTTTCGCCCATCAGGATGTGAATTCCAAGCGGCGGCAAGGCGCCGTTTTCCGCTTTTTCGATTGCCAGCTTGTATCCCGCAACATACTTCGCTCCCGTGTCCTCGACGACAATGTCCTCGAACTTGGTTTTCCCCAGGAGCGCGCGCGTCTCGGACGGCGTAACCAGGTAGGCGCCAGTACCGTCCGCCGACCAGGGCAGCGGATAGTGCGGATTGCCTTTCTGTCCCAAGCCGTGCTCCGTGAGCGCGAAGAACCCGCCCGGCTTCAGCACCCGATAGGCTTCCGCGAAGAACGCCGGGCGATCGGCCACGTTCATGGTGACGTGCTGCGTGTAGGCGCCGTCGAAGTGGGAATCCGGATAAGGCAGCCGCTGACCGTCGCCATGCTCGATTCTCACCTCCTGCTCCATTCGCAGTAGCGCCGTCAGCTTGTTGGCGGCGTCGACGAAAGGCTTCGTTATGTCCACGCCGCTCACATTGCAGTGAAACCGCTTCGCCATGTAGCGTGCCGGGCCGCCGAGACCGCAACCGATGTCGAGAATGTGCTGGCCCTGCCTGATCGGAAGCCGATCGGCAAGCTCCACGGTCGCCGGCAAACCGCGGGCGTGGAAATGGTCAACCGGCGCCAGATCCTCGACCGTCAAGCCCCGTCCCAGCCTCGGCCACCGTTCACCATGTCGCCGAGAACGATGGGGCCATCCTGATCATCTGAGCGGTATCCGTAACGTGGTCGTACTTGACGACCTTGCCAACCCTGTTGAACTGCCAGAGGTGACCATTGTCGATCGATCACTGGCTGGCTAACCTTGGAAGGTCCGCACTCGGCGAAGAGCCGTCACTCGATCACCAGGTCTGCGCGGAGTAGCAATTCCTTCGGGATCGGGATCTCGATTGCTCTTGCCGTCTTGAGGTTGACGATCAGCTCGAGCCTTGTCGCCTGCTCGACGGGCAGGCCACTCGGTTTCGCCCCTTTCAGGATCTTGTCCACGAGGGTAGCTGCCCGCCGAGCTTGATCGGCATAGTCCGGTCCGTAACCCATCAAGCCACCGGCTTCGGCGAAGACCCTAGTCGTAAATACTGAGGCCATTCCATTGTTGATCGCCAGTTCTGCAATGTGGCGTCTTTGCATGGTGAAAATCGGAGAACTCAAGACAATGACCGCCGGAACGCGCTCATGAGCCATGCGCGCGAATGCAGGCTCAATCTCCGCCGGCGCCTGCACTTCGATCACCAGGACGCCGACGCCTCGCGCCTTCGCTGCGGACTGAAGGTTCCTCAGCTGAGCACGACCGGTGGTGGGACTCAACAAGATGGCCACACGCGAGAGCTTGGGCTGGACCGTCAGGAGCAGCTCGAGCAGCTTCGGGCTGTAGTCGCCAATGAGAGTGGAGATTCCGGTGATATTGCCTCCGGGATGCGCCAAGCTCTTGACCAGGCCGTATCCAACAGGGTCGCTGATCAGCGCGAAGACGATCGGGATCGTTGTCGTGGCCTGCTGTGCCACGCGAGCTGTAGCGCCCGTCAACGTGACGATCACGGCGGGCTTCAGCGCTACCAGTTCGTTCGTCAGTCCGGGTAGGCGCTCAGCGTTCCCCATTGCCCAACGTTCCTCGAAGACAACGTTGTCGCCCTCGACATGGCCCAGCTCGCGCATCCCCTGCTTGAACGCTTGATAGAGATACCCTTGAGCTTCCGGATTGCCGAATCCGAGACACGCGATTCGGGCCTGCTTGATCGGCTGCTGCGCGTGAGAGGCGAGCGGCGCGGTGCCGACCGCTAGCAGTGCAAGCAATGTGTCACGCCTGTTCATTCGATTCCCCTTCGAATGCCACGACAAAGCGTAAGCACTGGCATCGACGGCTTCACGAATGAGGAGGTTTGCAAGTTGCCAAGTTGTCCGCGGGACCTTACGCCCGCGCAGGCGTGAAAGCAAACCCGCCGAGTCGCGACCCCCTATGGGGTAAAAGCGGCGAGCGTGCGGTGCGGTTCAGAGCGTCAGGGTGCCGCGCACGACATCGACCACGTCGCCGCCGACCCAGACCTCGCCGCCGAGCTTGCGCAGGTAGACGCGGCCGGCGCGCCCGAGCGCCGCGCCCTGGGCCGCGACGTAAGGCGACTCGGCGAGCCCGGCACCGAAGAGCCACTGCGCAAGGCTGGCGTTGAGGCTGCCGGTCACCGGGTCCTCGTATCCGGCGCCGCCGACGAAGGCCCGGACCTCGAAGGCAGCGTCGTTGCCGGGGTTGTGCGGGCCGAGCACGCCGAGCTTGAGCGGATCGAGCGCCGCCCAGTCGGGCTTGAGCGCGAGCACCTGCTCGGCCGAGCGCAGCATCACCGCGCACCAGCCGGGACCGTTGTCCACCCACTGGTGACGCACGATCTCTGCCGGCTGCAGGCGCAGGGCCTTCGCGATCTTGGCCAGGACGTCCGGCTCCAGGTCGCCGGAGCGGCGCAAGCGCGGCGCGGCGAACTCCAGGCGGGGACCGTCGCAGCGCACGCGCACGAGGCCCACGCCGCACTGCTGCATGACCACGTCGGGCCTGGCAGGCTTTCCGCGGGCGGCAAGCCAAGCATGGCACGAACCGAGCGTGGGATGCCCGGCGAATGACAGCTCGCGCTCGGGCGTGAAGATGCGCACGCGATAGTCGGCGCCGGGGTCCGTCGGCGGAAGCAGGAACGTCGTCTCCGAGAGATTGGTCCAGCGCGCGAGCGCCGCCATCCGCGCATCGCTCAGGCCCTCCGCGGCGTGCACCACGGCGAGCGGATTGCCGCTCAGCGGGTCCGCCGAGAAGACATTGACCTGCGAAAAGGCGAACGTTGCCGGCATCAGGCCACGGGCTTGCGCGCGACGAGGCCGGCGTAGGCGATGTGCCCGAAAAAGCGCCCTGCCTTCAGCCGTCTGCGCGCCTCCGCCTTCAAGGAATCCGCGGTTTCCTCGCCGATATTTCCCTGGCTGCGGAGAATGTCCGCGCCGCGGTCCACGACGGTGAGCATGTAGCCGTCGCTGCTCGTCTCGACGAAGCCGAAGCTGCGCAGCGAGACGATCTCGAAGCCCGCGGCGGCGGCGATGGACGTCAGACGGCGCATGATCCGGCGGTCGGTGACCGAGTTGGCCATCATGGCGTCGACGCACACCTGCAGCGGATCGTGATCCCCGAGGGCGACGGTGGCGGTGGCGTAGTCGCCGTCGAAAGCGGCGAGGCAGCCCCCCGGGCGAAGCACCCGGAAGGCCTCTGCGAGAGCGCGCTCCGGTCCGGGCACGTGGCTCAGCATGGAATCGCAGGTAACCACGTGGAACGTCGCGTCGTCCAAAGGCAGCGATCGGCTATCGCCTTCGCGGAAGCTGGTGTTGGGAATTCCGGCAGCAGCCTCGCGCGCCCTGTCGAGCAATGCCGGAGCGGGATCCACCCCGATCACCGAGGAGACCCCCGGCCGCCGGCCGAGGAGTCGCGTCAGCACTCCCGTGCCGCATCCGAGGTCGAGCACCCGGGCGTCCGGCGGAAACGGGACCGCGTCGAGGAACGCCACGCGCATCGCCTGCTGCTGACCGTCTGCGCCACGCTTCTCGAGGACGTCGGCCAGCCGTTCCTGCATTGCCTCGTCCAGGTCCCGAACGCTAGTCCATACGTCTGGCATCGCTGCCTCCTCTGCCGGCAAAACACGTCATCCGTGCCGTTGGTCGGCCCAGGACACCGGAAGTGACAGCCAGGCGAAGGATACCGGCCATCCGGCGGCCGATAAACGTGGTCTGTCCCTGTTTTCAGCCGGCGATGCGCTCGCGCATCCAGGCGGCGGTGCGCACGACGCCGCCGAAGCTGAAGAGGTGCATGCCGGCGACGTTGCTCGGCTCGCGCATGGCGCTGTAGCGCGCCACGGCGAGGATCTGCTCGCCGGGGTCGGTGTGGGTGACGAGCTTGGCGATGCCGGTGCCGAGGTTCTTCAGCGCGCGCAGCGAAACGCTGACGCCGCAGCGCTGGGCGAAGCGCGCGAGCGCGACCGGGTCGGTCGGGCCGGCGACGCCGACGTAGACCATGACCGAGGGGGCGGTACGCGCGAGGCGCGCGCAGAACTCGACCACGCGCGCCGGGGCAAAGGAGAACTGGGTGACGACGTAGATTCCCAGGCCCTGCTCGCCGGCCAATTGTCTTTTCCTCTGAAACGATTCCTCGAGAAGAGAGGCAGGGATGCGTGGATGCCCCTCCGGGTAGCCCGAGACGCCGAACTCGCGGATGCCGACGCCCGCGAGCAAGCCCTCCTCCAGCACTTGGACACTGTCGCGGAAAGGTCCCTTGGGTCTGGGCTCGTCGCCGCCGATCAGCATCACGCGGTGGACGCCGTACTGCTTTACTGACTTCTCCAGGAAATCCTTGAACTCGTCGCGATCGAGGATGCGCCGCGCCGAGACGTGCGGCACGGGATCGAGGCCGGCGGCGCGGATGGCGGCGACCGCCTCGAGCGTGCGCGAGAGCGGCAGGCCGGGGAGCGACGGGATATACACGCAGGTGTCCTTGGGCAGGATGGCGCCGACCTCGCCGGCGCGGTGCAGCTCGCGCGGCAGGATTTCGAGCGAACCGGCGGCGAGCAGCTCGGTCACGCGCGCGTGCAGGAGAACGTCAATCGCGCTTGCGGGAGACGACATAGGACTCATCGAGGAACCATAGGCTTCCATGTTTCTGCAGGACCTCCCGTGTGGCGTCGAGGTAGCGCGAATCGCGTAGCGCCTCGCCAAGGCGCGCGTCGTCGATCTGGGCGACGTAGATCGCCGCGTTCCACGCGGCGAAAAGCGTCGATGTGCCGATGCTCGCCGAGATCTCGGTAGGCAGCGTGTGCATGTCGTAGCGGAACAGCGCGCGCGCATCGGCGTAGGCGTTGAAGTTGTAGCGCCGCGCGTCGCGGCCAAGCTCCGCCTTGGCGGCGCGCAACAGGTCGTGGCGGCTGTGCAGGTACGGGTTCTCGCTCGGCCACACGCGCTGGACGATCTCCAGCCCGGGGTCGCGGCCGTAGGAATGGATCCCGAGGAGCCGCCCGCCTTTGCCGAGCGAGCGCACAAGCGGAGCCACGACCTTCTGCGCCTTGAACTCGAGCGGCGCGCGCAGCCGGTAGGGCTGCGAGGCGATCACCATGTCGTAGTCGGCGCGGCCCTCGCCGCGGCGGGGGATCACGTTCTCGAGAAGAAAGCGGTAGTCCTCGCGATAGAGGATCAGCGCCACCGGGTTCTCGTACACCGGGTTGCCGGTCCGCGGGCTGTGCCGCGCCTGCCAGTGCTGCGCGAGGAAGGGCTCGAGCGCGGCGATCTGCTCACTGAACTCGTGCGAGGTGGCGCCGGTGAGCGCCGCCTCGTGCCAGACCATGGAGGTCGCGGCCGCGACCTGACGCGGCGTGAGCCAGGGCGCCTCGCTGTAGTACATGTTGGTCACGACCAGCACCGTGGCCGGGTGCTCAAAGAAGCGGTCCGCCATCTTGCGGATGCTCAGCCGCACATCCTCGAGACTGATCTCCTTGCCCACGATATAGAACGGAACGGTCGGAAACTTGCGGTGCATCTCGCGCATGACACGCGCGAGCACCGTCCCGTCCCCCATGCCCGCGTCGAAGAGCCGCACCGCGGGCGGCCGAGGATGGATGTGGCCGAGCTCTAGGCCGACGCGGCGCGCGATGACGTCCTTCTCGCTGCAGGTATTCACGAAGAGGAGGTACTTCTGCCGGTTGTCGAAGAAGCGGAAGTTCTTCTCGGGTGCCGCTCTTTCTTCCGGCTTCCTCTCAAGTGGAGCTGCGCCGGGGCGAATGAGCGGCAAGAGCTCGGGCGGCGCGTCGCCCGTCCCCGCGCCGCCATTCTTCACGATGAACTGATTGACGCGCTCGAGCGTCTCCGGGGTGACCCGGGCACCGTCGCGCAGTCGCGAGACGAACTTGCCGTCGTTCACCGCCCGGCGGCCAAACGTGGACTCCGCCATACCGGTCCTGCGGCAGAAATCCGAGATGCTTCCGAGTAGAGTCGGTCCTCCTCCGACTTGCATGGCGACGATAGTGGGCAATCTCCGGTGGGACGGCAACCACAATAGAGATTGGGATGCATCCCAATCCGTAGAAACAAGGACTTAGCATGCTAGAGCTCATCGGAAGCACACCGCTCATCGAGGTCACGCGGCTCGAAGCCGGCCGCTGCCGCCTATTCCTCAAGCTCGAAAACCAGAACCCGGGCGGCTCGATCAAGGACCGCATCGCGCTGGCGATGGTGGAAGCGGCGGAGAAAAAAGGAGAAATAAAACAAGGTTCCTTGTTGGTGGAGGCAACGGCCGGCAACACCGGCCTGGCGCTGGCGCTCGTCGCCGTGCGCAAGGGCTACCGGCTGCTCATCGTCGTGCCGGACAAGATGAGCCAGGAGAAGATCTTCCACCTGCGCGCGATGGGCGCCGAGGTGGTGCTTACGCGCTCGGACGTCACCAAGGGCCATCCCGACTACTATCAGGACCGCGCCGCGCGCATCGCGGCCGAGACTCCGGACGCCTACTACGTGAATCAGTTCGCCAATCCGGCGAACCCCTCCGCGCACGCGGCGAGCACCGCGCCGGAGATCTGGGAACAGATGCAGCACCGGGTGGATGCGGTCGTGGCGGGCGTGGGTACCGGTGGGACGATCACGGGGATGTCTCGCTTCTTTTCCTCGAAGAGCCCGCAAACGGAAATCGTCCTCGCCGATCCCGAAGGCTCGGTCCTCGCCCACTACGTGAAGACGCAGGAGCTCAAGAGCGACGTCGGGACATGGCTCGTCGAAGGCATCGGCGAGGACTTCGTCCCGCCGGTGTGCGACCTCTCGCGCGTGAAGAAGGCCTACAGCATCCCTGACGCCGAGGCTTTCCGCGTCTGCCGCGAGCTGCTGCGCAAGGAAGGGATCCTCGCCGGCACCTCCTCCGGCACGCTCGTCGCCGGGGCGCTGCGCTACTGCCGGGAGCAGACCGAGCCCCGGCGCGTGGTGAGCTTCGTCTGCGACAGCGGCAACAAGTACCTCTCCAAGGTGTACAACGACTACTGGATGCGGGAGCAGGGCTTCATCGAGCGCGAGAAGACCGGCGACCTGCGCGATCTCATCGCCCGGCGGCATGAGGATCGGGCCGTCGCGACAGTAAGTGCCACCGAGACGGTGCTCACGGCCTATCAGCGCATGAAGCTCTACGACGTGTCCCAGCTCCCGGTGCTCGAGGACGGCCGCATCGTCGGGATCGTCGACGAGGAGGACATTCTGATGGAGGTCTACGACAACCCGGCTCACTTCGACGAGCCGGTGACCGAGGCGATGGAGAGCCACCTCGTCACAGTGCAGCCGGACGCGCCGCTCGACCGGCTGATGGACATCTTCAACCGCGGCATGGTGGCAATCGTGGTGGACGGCCAGCGTTTCCTCGGCCTCATCACCCGCATCGACCTGCTCAACTGGCTGCGCCTCCGGAGGAAGAACCAGCGATGAACTTCGAGACCAAGGTCATCCACGCGGGGCAGGCTCCCGATCCGCGCACCGGCGCAGTCATGCCACCCATCTACGCCACCTCCACCTACGCGCAGTCGAGCCCCGGCGAGCACAAGGGCTACGACTACGCGCGTACGCGCAACCCGACGCGCGATGCACTCGAGGCGTGCATGGCGGAGCTCGAGGGCGGTCACGCAGCGTTCGCCTTTTCCTCCGGCATGGCGGCCATCGGCACGGTGCTCGAGCTCCTCGACGCCGGCTCGCACGTCGTCGCGATGCACGACCTCTACGGCGGCAGCTACAGGATTCTGGAGAGAGTGAGGAAGCGCTCGGCGAATACCCAGGCCACGTTCGTCGATCTCACCGTGCCGGGGAGCCTCGAGAAAGCCATCCGTCCCGATACGCGCATGGTCTGGGTCGAGTCGCCGACCAACCCGATGCTGAAGATCGTCGATCTCAAGGCGATCGCGGCGATCGCGCGCCAGCGCAAGCTGATCAGCGTGTGCGACAACACCTTCGCCTCACCCTGGATCCAGCGCCCGCTCGAGCACGGCTTCGACATCGTGGTGCACTCGACCACCAAGTACGTCAACGGCCACTCAGACGTCATCGGCGGCGTCGCCGTCGTCAGGAAGGACGATCTTCTTCTGGAGAGAATGCCTTTCCTCCAGAACGCCGTCGGCAGCGTGCCCAGCCCCTTCGACTGCTTCCTGACGCTGCGCGGCATCAAGACGCTCGCGCTGCGCATGGAGCGCCACTGCGGCAACGCGATGCACGTGGCGGCGTGGCTCGAGAAGCATCCGAGGGTGCAGAAGGTGATCTATCCGGGGCTTGCCAGCCACCCGCAGCACCTCCTCGCCGCGGAGCAGATGAACCGCCGCTACGGCGGCATGGTCACGGCGGTGCTGAAGGGCGGTCTCGCGGCATCGAAACGCTTCCTCGAGCGCTGCGAGCTTTTCACGCTCGCCGAGAGCCTGGGCGGCGTCGAGAGCCTGATCGAGCATCCGGCGATCATGACCCACGCCTCGCTGCCCGAGGAAGTGCGCGCGGACCTCGGCATCGACGAGGGCCTGGTGCGCCTCTCCGTGGGCATCGAGAGCGTCGACGACCTCATCGCCGAGCTCGACCACGCGCTCCAATAGGCGAATCGCGCTTGTCCTCGTGCTGGCGGCCACGATCGGCGGAGCCCTCGTCTTGCTGATCTCGATGCCGGGGCGCTCGTACGAGGGGCCGCTGCCGCCCCTCGGTCCGGAGGAGCACGCGATCGCCGAGCGGCTGCGCGGGCACGTCGAAGTGCTCGCGGCAAACGAGAGGAACATCGACCTGGAAACGCCCGCGCGCTACATCGAGCACGCGCTCGGCGACAAGGCGCGTTCCCACTGGTTCGAGAGCGGCGGCCGCAAGGTACGCAACATCGAGACGGGCGGGGGCGACATCGTCGTCGGCGCGCATTACGACACAGTGCGGGGTTCCCCGGGCGCGAACGACAACGCTTCCGGGGTGGCGGTGCTGATCGAGCTTTCCAGCATGGTGAGCGGCGTGCGTTTCGTCGCTTTTGCCAACGAGGAAATGCCCTACTTCCTCACAGGCGAAATGGGCAGCTACGTCTACGCGCGGGACCGAGCCGATGGCGTTCGGGCGATGTTCTCGCTCGAGATGCTCGGCTACTACCGCGATGCGCCCGGCAGCCAGAGCTATCCCGCCCCGCTCGGGCTCTTCTATCCCGACGCGGGGAACTTCATCGCTTTCGTCGGCGATCTCGGCGCCTGGCGGCTCGTCAGGAGCTCCATCAAGGCGTTCCGCCGGCATGCGCGAATTCCGTCGGAAGGGCTTTCGGCGCCCGCCTGGATCCCCGGTGTCTCGTGGTCCGACCACTGGTCGTTCCGCAAGCACGGCACTCCCGCGGTCATGGTGACCGACACCGCGTTCTATCGCTATCCTCATTACCACCTCCCGAGCGACACTCCCGAGAAGCTGGACTACGAGCGGATGGCGAGGGTCACGATGGGACTCGCGGAAATGCTGAAGGAGGTGCAATGAAGCTTGGCGACTTCGAGGTGAACCGCATGGGCTTCGGCGCCATGCGGGTGCTCGGCAACGAGGACATCTGGGGCCCGCCGAAGGATCCATCCAACGCGAAGAAGGTGCTACGCCGCGCCCATGAGCTCGGCGCGAACTTCTTCGATACCGCCGAGAGCTATGGGCCGCACACCGACGAGATGATCATCGCCGAGGCAATGCATCCCTACCCGAAGGACCTCGTGATCGGCACGAAGTGCGGGCTCGTGCGCCCGAAGCCAAGTCGCTGGGACGAGGATGGCCGGCCGGAAAAGCTGCGTAAGGATCTGGAGGGCAGCCTGAAGCGCCTGAAGCTCGACTGCCTGCACCTCTGGCAGCTCCATGCGCCGGACCCCAGGGTGCCTTTCGAGGAGCAGGTCGGCGTGCTCGCCGAGGCGCGGCGCCAGGGCAAGGTACGGCACGTCGGGCTTTCGAACGTGAGCGTGAGGCAGCTAGAGCAGGCGCGGAAGATCGTGCCGATCGTATCGGTGCAGAACCGCTACAACGTCGGCGACCGCTCCTCCGAGGACGTGCTCCAGGCCTGCGAAAAGGCGGGCATCGCGTTCCTGCCTTGGTATCCGCTGGGCGATGGCGCCGTCTTGAAGAAAAAGAAAATAGTGGAAATGGCAAGACGACGAAAAGCGACCCCGGCACAGGTCGCGCTCGCCTGGCTGCTCGCGAAGTCGCCGGTCATGCTGCCGATCCCGGGCACCTCCTCGGTCGCGCATCTCAAGGAGAACATGGGAGCCGCGTCCGTGAGGCTGGACGATGAAGACATCGCTTCGCTCTAGCCCCTGGTGTCTCTATGTGCTGGAGTGCCAGGGCGGCGTGCTGTATACCGGCATCGCCAAGGATGTCGACGCGCGGTTCGACGCGCACCTCAAAGGCACGGGCGCGATCTTCACGCGGCTGAATCGGCCGGTACGCATCCTGGGCAAGGCGATCCTGGCGACGAAGAGCGAAGCCCTGCGCGCGGAATTCGCATTCAAACAGGTCTCTCGCGCCGACAAGCTGCAGTGGTGCGCGACGGGGCTGGAAAGGTTCGTCGATGGCGGGACCGCTGCTGACCCTGGAAGTGCACGCGACGCTGCGCGCGGCCGCGCGCGCCGGTAAGCCCGCGGTCGAGTGCTCGCTGGACCTCGAGCGCTCGAGGACGACCGTCGAGGTGGACGCTGGGGGATGGCGCTGGCAGGGCCAGCGCTTCCCCTGGCTGG
>DASRKB010000130.1:0-41125 GCA_035649175.1 Burkholderiales bacterium
TGCGCCGTGCCTTCGGCGACGAACACGTCGCCGAGCGCGCCGAGACTGCCAAACGCGGTATCAATGGCTTGCCGCAACGTAGCGGCCGGCTCCGTCGCGACGGGCGCCATCGACTGCCAGAAGAAAGCGTGGTTCCAGGTCTGTGCCGCGTTGTTGAACAGCTTGCTCTCGCCGCGCAACCGAGACTCCGCGATCACGTCCTCGAGCGCTGCCCGCTCGCGAGAGGCCGGTCGAGCGTGACGATGTGGCCATCGACCTTGGCGCCGCGGCAACGGTGCCCGAGGTCGGTATGCAGGGCGTACGCGAAATCGACCGGCGTCGCGCCCGCCGGGAGGTCGATCACTCTGCCCTGCGGCGTAAGGACATAGATGATGTCGTCGAGCCTCGGACGCTTGACGGGCACCTCGTCGCGCCAGGCGAGAAGCTGGCGCAGCCATGCGACCTTCTCGTCGAAGCTCTTCGAGCTTCTCGCTTTCTCCTTGTATTGCCAGTGCGCGGCGACGCCGTATTCCGCCTGTCGGTGCATCTCCTGGGTGCGGATCTGCACTTCCAGCGTCTTGCCCGCCGGGCCGACCACCGCCGTGTGCAGCGACTGGTAGAGGTTGCCCTTGGGGCGCGAGATGTAGTCGTCGAACTCCTTGGGAATCGGCTGCCAGAGGTCGTGCACCACGCCGAGCGCGGCATAGCAGTCCTTCACCTCCGGCACGATGATGCGCAGGGCGCGCACGTCATGGATGTCCTCGAAGTCGAGGCCCTTCGTGCGCATCTTGTTCCAGATGGAGTAGATGTGCTTGGGCCTCCCGGTGATCTCGGCATCGACGTTCAACAGCCTCAATTCTCCGGAAAGCAGTTCCATGGCTTTCAGGATGTAGCGCTCGCGCTCCAGGCGCTTCTCGTCCAGCATCTGGGCGATCTTCTTGTAAAGCGCGGGCTCCAGGAAGCGGAACGACAGGTCCTCGAGCTCCCACTTGAGCTGCCATACGCCGAGCCGGTTCGCGAGCGGCGCGTAGATGTCGAGAGTCTCTCTTGCGTAACCGGTTCTTTCGGCGGACTCGTTCTTCGAGAAGAACCTGAGCGTCTGCGTCCGGCTGGCAAGCCGGATGAGGACCACGCGCACATCCTCCACCATGCCGAGCACCATCTTGCGCAGCACCTCGCTCTGCTCCGCCGGGGTGTCGCGCGTCGCGACGCGCAACTGGTAGAGCTTCTCGACGCCGGCGGCGAGGCCGGCGATCTCCCCGCCGAATCCCGCGGCGAGGCGAACCGGGTCCTCGAGGTACTTCGGCGCGGCGAAGAGCAATCCCGCCGCGCGGCCGGCCGCGTCGACGCCGATGCTCGCTAGGCTGGCGGCAAGCCCGAGGGCGTGCGCCCACGTGGACTCCCCGGTGGAAAGCCTCTGCCTGGCGTAGAGCGGCTCGGCAAACTCGAGCGCCCGCGCAAGCAGCGCGCGCTCGTCGCCGACGAGCCCCTGCGCGACCGGCTCGAGCGCCGCCGCGGCGCTCGACGGATGAAGCTGGACGACGGTGACCATGCGGTATTTTACGGACCATGGGATGGCTCACCGAGTGGCGACGACGCCGCGTGCTGGAGAAGCACGCAATCGACGACCGGCTCTGGTCGCAGGCAACCGGGAAGTTGAGCTTTCTACCTGGGGATGCCCGCCTGAAAGACCTGTCGGTTCTCTTCCTCTCCGAGAAGGAGTTCGCCGGCGCCCACGGCATCGAGGTCACCAACGCGATGCGCGTTTCCATCGCCGCGCAGGCCTGCCTGCCGATCCTCGAGCTGGGACTGGACTGGTACCGCGGCTGGCGCGGCGTCGTGGTGTACCCGGGGGACTTCCGCGTGCGCCGGCGCGAGGTCGACGAAGACGGGGTGACGCACGAGTGGGAGGACGACCTCGCGGGCGAGGCGTTTCCCGGCGGCCCGGTGGTGCTTTCCTGGGACGCGGCGGCGCACGACACGGCGATGAACGTGGTCATCCACGAGTTCACGCACAAGCTGGACATGCTGAACGGCGAGGCCGATGGGCTTCCGCCGCTGCACGCCAACATGAACCGCCGCGCCTGGACGGCGGCGTTCGAGGAGGCGTACGAGGGCTTCTGCGACGCGGTCGAGCGCGGCCGCGACACCTGGCTCGACCCCTATGCCGCCGAGCATCCCTCGGAGTTCTTCGCCGTGGTCAGCGAAGCGTTCTTCACCGAGCCCGCGGAGACCCGGCGCCGCTATCCGGGCGTGTACGATCAGCTCCGGCTCTTCTACCGGCAGGATCCGGCTTCGTGACGGCAAAGTTGCACTTCGGCGGGCGGGAGATCGCGCCGCCAGACTTCGAGGTGGCGGCGCGGCGAGCCGCGGGCGGCCTCGAGCGTCTCGGCGTGCATGAGGGCGACGTGGTCTGCATCATGCTCCCCAACGGCCCCTCGTTCCTCGAAGCGATGTTTGCCGCGCGCATGCTCGGCGCGTACTACTGCCCGATCAACTGGCATTTCAAGGCCGAGGAAGCTGGCTGGATCCTGAAGGACAGCGGCGCGAGAGCGCTGGTCGTCGCCCCCGAGTTCCTCGCCGGGATTTCGCAGACCATTCCGGCCGGCCTGAAAATCGTCACGCCGGCGGAGCTTTCCTCGGGTGCTGCCTGGACCGGCACCGAGCGGCCGCCTGGCGCGATGATGCCCTACACCTCAGGCACCACCGGACGCGCCAAGGGCGTGCGGCGCGTACCGCTCGCGCCGGCCGCAGCGGAGACGCTCGCCTCGCTCACCGCGCAGGTGCTCGGGCTCGGGCCGGGGACGCGCGCGCTGCTCTCTGCGCCGCTCTATCACAGCGCGCCCGCGAGCTATGGGGGGCTCGCCATGCTGCGCGGCGCGCTTCTCGTGCTGGAAGAGCGCTTCGACGCCGAGCGCACCCTCGCCCTCATCCAGGACATGAAGCTCACGCGCGCGTACCTCGTGCCGACGATGCTTGTGAGGCTGATGCGGCTGCCGGAAGCGACGAAGAGGCGCTATGACGTTTCCACCATGCGCTTCGTCGCCACGACCGGCTCGCCGTGTCCGGCCGAGGTGAAGCGCGCGATGATCGACTGGTGGGGACCGGTTTTCCATGAGTCCTACGCGGCGAGCGAGCTTGGCTGGGTCACCTCGATCTCCTCGGAGGAAGCGCTGCGCAAGCCGGGCTCGGCCGGCCGGCCCGCCGGCGGGGCGATCGTGCGCATCCTCGACGCGCAGGGCCGCGAGCTGCCCGCGGGAGAGGTCGGCCTCATCTATGCGCGCCAGTCGGCTTTTCCCGAGTTCACTTACAACAACAATCCGGAGGCGCGGGCCCGCCTCGAGCGTGACGGCCTGTGTTCCGTGGGCGACATGGGATTCCTCGACGCCGAGGGCTACCTCTACGTCTGCGACCGCGCCTCGGACATGGTGATCTCGGGGGGCGTGAACATCTACCCCGCGGAGATCGAGGCCGCGCTTGCCATGATGCCCGGCGTGCGGGACTGCGCGGTGTTCGGCATCCCGGACGAGGAGTTCGGCGAAGCCTTATGCGCCGCGGTGCAGGCCGAAGCTGCTGGAAAGATTTCTTCCGACGACGTCCAGGATTACCTCAAGAAGAAACTGGCCGACTACAAGGTCCCGAAGCGCGTTACCTTCCACGAGGAGCTACCGCGGGAGGAAAGCGGCAAGATCTTCAAGCGGCGCCTGCGCGCGCCCTACTGGGAAAAGGCAGGAAGAAAGATATGAGCACCGCCCTCTACAACAAGCTCACCGCGAACCGCTCGCGATTCCTGCGCGCGGATGAGCTCTGCCGGCTCGCCGGCGAGGAAGGCGCACTGCCCCCGGCTTCAGCCCTGGAGGCGGAGGCGCGGGTTCCGCTCAAGGAGAAGAAGGGCCTCGAGCTCGAGCAGGGCCGCTTCCTCGCGGAGATCCTCGCCGACCCCGTATGCGGCACGCACCTCTGCCACGCGATGCTCCTGCCTCACCCGCTTTCACGAGGGAAGTTTCAGGAATATCAGGCGAAAGGCGAAATCGATCTCGGTGGCGCGCACCTCGCGCGCCGGGGCAAGGCGGCGGTGCTCACAATGAAGAACCCCGCCTATCTCAACGCCGAGGACGAGGCGACGCTGCCGGGCATGGAGCTCGCCGTCGACCTCGCCCTGATGGATCCGCAGGCCGAGGTGTGCATGCTGCGCGGCGCGCCGGTCGAGCACCCGAAGTACAGGGGCCGGAGACTCTTCGGCGCAGGCATCAACCTCACCCACCTCTACCAGGGGAAAATCGGCTATCTCTGGTACCTCGTCCGCGACCTCGGCTTCGTCAACAAGCTCTACCGGGGTCTCGCGCGCGAGAACGAATCGCCGGAAGCGGCGAGCACCGAGAAGCTCTGGATCGCCGCGGTGGAAGGCTTCGCCATCGGCGGGCACTGCCAGATCCTGCTCACCATGGACTACACGCTCGCTGCCGAGGACGCATTCCTCACCCTTCCCGCGCGCAAGGAAGGCATCATCCCCGGCGCGGCGAACCTGCGTCTGCCGCGCTTCGTTGGCGACCGCATCGCGCGCCAGGCGGTCATGGCAGAGCGGCGCATCGAGTGCGCGAGTCCTGAGGGGAGGATGATCTGCGACGAGGTCGTTCCCGCCGCCAGGATGGACGAGGCCCTCGACGCCATCGTGGAGAAGCTCACGGGATCAGGCGTCGTCAGCGCCGCCGGCAATCGGCGCGCCTTCCGGGTTGGGGAGGAGCCGCTCGATGCGTTTCGCCGTTACATGGCGGTCTATGCGCGGGAGCAGGCATACTGTCACCTCAGTCCCACGCTCGTCGCGAACCTCGAGAAGAACTGGAGGATCAAATGAGAGTCCTGGTCCTGCACGGCCCGAACCTGAACCTTTTCGGGCGGCGCGAACCGCACATCTACGGCACGATGACCCTCGGCGAGATCAACCAGAAGCTCGAAGCGCTCGCGAAGGAGCTCAAGGTCGAGCTGGTCATCTTCCAGTCGAACCTCGAGGGCGAGCTGGTCGGCATGTTCCACAAGCACATGGATGACGTGCAAGGCGCGCTCATCAACCCTGCCGGCCTCACGCAGTACAGCGTGTCGCTGCACGACTGCATCAAGGCCATGCCCTTTCCCGTAATCGAGGTGCACATGTCGAACCTCGCCATGCGCGAGGAATGGCGCCACCACTCGATCATCTCCTCCGCCGCGAAAGGCACGGTGCAAGGCCTGGGCTGGCGCTCCTACACCGCCGGTTTGCGCGCCCTCGTGGAGACCGTACAAGAGAGGAAGTAGTCGCGTGCGCGGCGCTTGCCTGATCGTCGTCGACGTTCAGAACGACTTCATGCCGGGCGGCGCGCTCGCCGTGCCGCGCGCAGACGAGGTGGTGCCTGTTATCAATCGTCTCGCCGCGCGCTTCGAGAACATCGTGCTCACCCAGGACTGGCACCCGCGCGGCCAGGTGTCTTTCGCCTCCTCGCATCCCGGCAAGCAGCCCTTCGAGATCATCCGGCTTCCCTACGGGGAGCAGGTGCTCTGGCCCGATCACTGCGTTCAGGGAACGAGCGGCGCAGCCTTTCACGAGGATCTCGTCCTCCCTCAGGCGCAACTCGTCGTGCGCAAGGGCTACCACAAGGACGTCGACAGCTACTCCACCTTTCTCGAGGCCGATCGCAAGACCACGACCGGACTTGCGGGCTATCTTCGAGAGAGAGACCTGAAAGAGCTGTTCTTCTGCGGCCTCGCGACTGACTTCTGCGTCGCCTGGAGTTCGCTCGACGCGCGCGCTGCCGGCTTCGAAGTCACCGTCATCGAGGATGCCTGCCGCGCCATCGATCTCCAGGGCTCGTGCGCGAAGGCGTGGCAGGACATGGCCGCCGCCGGCGTCCAGCGAGCGCTGTCGAGCGTCTTGAAAAGGGCGCTGTAAGAGGAACTACGCGCGGTAGAAGGGCCGGTCGCCCTTGACGGTGACGCGCAGCCCTCGGCGCCGGTGCGGGTAGTAGTCCCACAATGCGTGGTGCTGGGCGCAGCGGTTGTCCCAGAACGCGACCGAGCCTGGCGCCCAGCGGAAGCGGCACTGGAATTCCGGCGACTCGGTGTGCCGGAACAGCATCTCGAGCAGCGCGTCGCTCTCGTGCTTGGCGAGCTGCGTGATGCGCCTCGTGAAGATGCGGTTGACGAACAGCGCCTGCCGGCCCGTGACCGGGTGGGTGCGCACCACCGGGTGCTCCGCCGACGGGTACGGTACCGGCGACTCATTGCTCCCCTCGTAGCGCCCGCGGTAGGTCGTTTCGCCGTCGTGGAGCGCCGTAAGCCCCTCGAGGAAGCGGCGGGTTGGCGCCGAGAGCGCCTCGTACGCCGCGTACATGCTGGCGAAGAGCGTATCGCCGCCCACCGGCGGAACCTCCAGCATGTACAGGATCGAGCCGAGCGGCGGTTCGGGGTCGCAGGAGACGTCCGAATGCCAGTCCTCGCCGGCGATGCGCTTGGAGTTCTCGTCGGCGCGGATCACCATGATCTCGGGATGTCCCTCGAGGATGTCCGGGTACGCCGGATGCAGGTGCAGCTCTCCGAACTGGCGCCCCAGCGCCTTCTCCTGCTCGGGGGTGAGTGACTGGTCGCGGAAGAACAGCACGCAATGCTCGGCGAGCGCGCGGCCAAGGGCAGCGACCGTGGCCGGCGCGAGCGGCCGCGAGAGATCCAAGCCGCGAATCTCGGCCCCGCAGTGCGGCGTTACTGGGACGATCTCGAGCTCGCGGGCCGTCATGGATGACAGCTTAGGAGCGCGCGCGACCGGGGTCAACGACGCGGGGCGGCAATGCGGCGCACCAGCCCGGTTGTCACAAAGCAATGACCCCCTAGTCGGGTAGCCGACGACCTGTCTTTGCCTTGCTCCACTGCGAGGATTCCACCTCCATGCGGCGCGTGATAGAGAAGGCATGTGCATACCTGGAAACTGACCGGAGCCCACGGATCGCGCAGCCGGAGGCGCACGCATGCGAGACCCGGCAGAGAGGCTTTCGATACGCGTAACGGCGCCTTTGTCCTGGGAATGAACGCGACCGGCCTGACCGCGGCCCGCAGCCTGGGCCGGGAAGGAATATCTGTAAGCGGCTTCGATGTGAGCGCCAAACGCGTCGGATTCCGGTCGCGCTACTGCGCGTCGGAGGTCTGTCCGGATCCACTTCATCAGTCGGAGGAGCTGGCCCGATTCCTGAGACATCGGGTCGGGAATGGGCCGGGAAAAGTCGTCCTGCTGCCGACCTCGGACGCGTTCTTCCTTTTTCTTTCCCGGCATCGGGAGCAACTGGCGGACAGGTTCCTGATGAACCTGCCTTCCGAGGATGTCGCCGAAAGCGTCGTCAACAAACGGCGGCTCTATGAGCTCGCGGCCGCCAGCGGCGCGCCGTTTCCGAAGTCCTTCTTTCCGGACACCTACGATGACGCGCTTGCCGTAAAAGACGCCTTACGTTACCCGGCGTTCATCAAGCCCTACTGGGGGCATCAGTGGAGGGCGCACTTCGGGGGACTGCACAAGGGTTTCAAGGTATGGTCGCCCGACGAGTTCCTGTGCAGGTTCCGGGAGGTCCTCGCGTCGGGTCATTCAGCGCTCGTCCAGTCCTACATCACCAGTCCCGATGACAACCTGTTCAGCGTGTCCCTGTACGTAAGCAAGGCGGGCGAAGTGCTGGCGGCCTTTCCGCGAAGGCAGGTTCGCCAGTACCCGCCCAATTCCGGAACGGTCACGCTCGCGATCGGCGAGCGCAATCCCGAACTGGTCGCCGCTGCAACGCGCTTCTGCGAATCGTTCGGATATCGCGGCATCGCGGGTCTCGAGTACAAGCGCGATCGGGAGGATGACCAGTACAAGCTGCTCGATTTCAATCCCAGGCTGATGCTTTCGGATGGACTGACGGCCTATTGCGGAATCAATCTCGCGCTACTTCAGTACCTGGACCTGACTGACCAGAAGCCCGCTCCGCAACGGGAGTATAGGGAAGGGGTCAAGTGGCTGGACACCATCGCAGACTTCCATGCGTTCAAGCAGTATCACGAGGAAGGCGAGCTCGGCTTCAAGGACTGGTTGAAATCGATGATGGGGGCCAGGGTCTTCGCCTTGTTCGCCTGGGACGACCCCCTGCCCTTCCTGGTCGAACGCAAGTTCGGGCTGTCCTACGTGCGCATTCTCCAGTACGCGACAAGGGACTTGCTTCGCAAAAAATCCCGTTAAGCGAAGAACCCGAGCCGTCAGGCGGCGTCCGCCGCCCTCGCGGCGGCGCGCTCGGCGACGGGTCGCTCGAGGCTCTTGCTGTAGGCGGACATCGCGTAGCAGAAGATGAAGTAGATGAGGGAGGCGAACACGTAGGCCTCGACGCCGAAGCCGCTCCAGGCCGGCTCGTTCAGCGACACCTTGATGGTGGAGAGCAGGTCGAACAGGCCGATGATCAGGACCAGCGACGTGTCTTTGAAGAAAGCGACGATGGTGTTGACCAGCGGCGGCACCGCGATGCGCAGCGCCTGCGGAAGGATGATGTAGCCCATCTGCCCCCAGTAGCCCAGGCCGATCGCGGCGGCGGCGTCGTACTGCTCGTGGTCGATCGCCTGCAGGCCGCCGCGGACGACCTCGGCGAGGTAGGCGGCGGCGAAGAGGATCATGGCGATCTGGGCGCGCAGCAGCTTGTCGATCGTCACGCCCTCGGGGAGGAAGAGCGGCAGCAGCACCGAGGCCATGAAGAGCAGGCTGATCAGGGGCACGCCGCGGATGAGCTCGATGTACGCCACCGCGAGCCAGTGGATCACCGGCATCTTCGAGCGCCGCGCGAGCGCGAGCAGGATGGAGAGCGGGAAGGCGATCGCGACCCCGAAGGTCGAGAGGAGCAGCGTGAGGATCAGGCCGCCCCAGCGCTCGTTCTCCACGTAGCGCAGCCCGAAGACCCCGCCCCACATGAGCACGCCGATGACGGTAAGGCCGCCGAGCCACACCGGGATGAGCAGCCGGTTCCAGTTCCGTCGGAAACAGGACCATATCCACAGGCCGACGAGGAGGAAGCTCGAGACGGCCGGGCGCCAGTGCTCGTCGTAAGGGTAGGTGCCGAAGAGGATAAAGCGGTGCTTGTCCGCGATGAAGCCCCAGCAGGCGCCCTCGCTCGCGCGGCAGGCCTTGGAGTCGGGCCGCCACACCGCGTCGAGGAACGCCCAGTCGACGAAAGGCGGGAGGCTGCGCCACAGGAGGAAGAGGATGAGCAGCGTCGCCGCGCCGCTCAGCCAGCCCGAGAACAGGTTTTCGCGGATCCACTTCATCGGCGGAACGCGATCCGCGCGTTGTACCAGTTCATGAACGCCGAGATCGACAGGCTGATGGTGAGGTAGACGCCCATGATGATGGCGATGCCCTCGATCGCCTGGCCGGTCTGGTTCAGAGTGGTATTGGCGATCGAGACGAGGTCGGGATAGCCGATCGCCACCGCGAGCGAGCTGTTCTTGGTGAGGTTGAGGTACTGGCTCGCGAGCGGCGGGATCACTACGCGCAGCGCCTGCGGCACGATGATGAAGTGCAGCGACTCGCCGCGCGTGAGGCCCATCGCCTGCGCCGCGTCCCACTGGCCGCGCTCGATGGCGAGCACGCCGGCGCGCACGATCTCCGCGATGAAGGCGGCGGTGTAGACCGAGAGCCCGGCGAGGAGCGCCGCGAACTCCGGGGTGATCGCCGTACCCCCGACGAAGTTGAACCCTTCCAGGCGCGGCGCGCCCTCGAGTGAGGGAAGGAGGATCCCGCGGTTGGACAGGAACACGCCCGGGAGCGGCGAGAGCGCCTCGCGCGGGCCGGGCAGGCCCTCGGTGATGAGCGCGTACCAGAAGAAGAGCTGCACAAGCAGCGGCACGTTGCGGAAGAACTCGACGTATGCCGCCGCGGCGCTGCGCAGCATGAAGTTGGGCGAAAGCCGCGACAGTCCAACGGCGGCGCCGAGCCCCGTGGCGAGCACGATGCCGATGATCGCCACGCCGAGCGTGTTGAGCACCCCGACCACGAGCGCGCGCGCGTACGTATCCGCGGCGCCGTAAGTGAGGAAGAACTTCTCGCCGATCTCGAACCCGGCCTCGCGCTGCAGGAAGCCGAAGCCGCTCGCGATGCGCCGCGCGTCGAGGTTCGCGACGGTGTTCGAGACGAAGAACCAGACGACCGCCAGGACCGCGGCGAGCGCCGCGGCCTGGTAGGCGACTTCCTTGGGCTTAAACCCCCCGCTCGCCATGCTCGCTCCCCCCTTGTCAGGGGGGCGAAACAAGACCTAGCGGATCGGCATCGGGTAGATGATGCCGCCCTGGTTCCAGAGGCGGTTCAGGCCGCGCTCGAAGCCGAGCGGGGTGAGGTTGGCGTCGAAGCTCTCGGCGTAGTTCCCGACCTGCTTCACGACGTTGTACGCCCACTTGTTGTCCAGCGCCAGCATCTTGCCGACGTCGCCGGTTGCGCCGACGAAGCGTTGGATCGAAGGGTTGGCGCTCGACATCTGCGAGTCGATGTTCTTCGAGGTGAGGCCGAGCTCCTCGGCTTCCATCATCGCCATCAGCGACCACTTCACCACGTCGAACCAGCGATCGTCGCCGTGGCGCACCACCGGCCCGAGCGGCTCCTTGGAGATCACCTCGGGAAGGATGACGTGGTCAGCCGGGTTCGGCGCCCGCGAGGCGCGCGTGGAAACCAGGCCCGACACGTCGGTGGTGAAGACGTCGCAACGGCCCGCGAAGTAGGCGTTCAGCACCTCCTCGAGCTTCTCGATCACCACCGGCTTGAAGCTCATCTTGTTCGCGCGGAAATAGTCGGCGAGGTTGAGCTCGGTGGTGGTGCCCGGTTGCACGCAGATGGTGGCGCCGTTCAGCTGCTTAGCGCTCTTCACGTTGAGCTTCTTCGGCACCATGAAGCCCTGGCCGTCGTAGTAGTTCACGCCGACGAAGTTCAAGCCCAGGCTCGTGTCGCGGGTGATGGTCCAGGTGGTGTTGCGCGCGAGGACATCCACCTCGCCCGACTGCAGCGCCGTGAAGCGCTGCTGCGCGGTAAGCGGGGTGTAGCGCACCTTGGTCGCGTCGCCGAAAACCGCGGCCGCGACCGCGCGGCACGCGTCGACGTCGATGCCCTTCCACACGCCCTTGGAGTCGGGCTGCGAGAACCCGGCGAGGCCGGTGTTCACGCCGCACTGCACGAAGCCCTTGTTCTTCACCGCGTCGAGCGTCGACTGCCCGTAGGCGGGGAACGCCGCGAGCGCCAGTACCAGTATTGCCGTCTTCTTCATGTTGCTCCTCCTTCGAGTAGGAATTCCCTAACGATCGCAATCTGTTCGGGGTGCATGAGCGTCGGCGCATGGCCGACGCCGGGCACCTCGACCACCCTCGCCTTCGGGCCACGGTCCATCATAGCGCGTGTCGTGTCGCGGCTGAGCAGGTCGGACCGCTCCCCGCGGAGCACCAGCGTGGGGCAGCGCACCGCGTCGTACAGGCCCCAGAGCTCCAGGTCCTTGTCGGGAAGCGTGGCGCGGTAGTTTTCGGCGATGGCCGGGTCGTAGTGCGCGCGCCAGGTGCCGTCCTCGTTCTTCCTCAGCCAAATCTCCGTTAGGAAGCGCCATTGGGCATCGGAATGCGGCCCGAAGGGCGCCGAAACGGTGCGGATGTGCCGCTCGGCCTCCTCTACGCTTCGGAACTGCATCTGCTTGCCGAGGTAGGAGGCGATGCGCTCGAGAGATACGCGCGTCACGACCGGCCCCGCGTCATTCAAGGCGAGCTTCGAGACCGGGCTCCCGGGCTGCGCCGCGAGCGCCATGCCGACCAGGCCCCCGAGCGAGGTGCCCGTCCAGTTCACGGCCTCGACGTCGAGGCGCGCGATGAGCGTCACCATGTCGGCAACGTACTGCGGAATGGCGTAGAGCTTCGCCGCGGGCAGTCGGTCGGAGTCGCCCCGGCCGGCAAGATCGGGACACACGACGCGGAAGTGGCTGCAGAGCGCGGCAGCGAGCGCGTCGAAGTCGCGCGCCGTGCGCGCGAGACCGTGCGCGCAAATGAGGACATCGCGATTGCGCGGGTCACCCCATTCCAGGTAGGCGATGCGATGCAACCCCCGGGGCGATGCGCACTGCACCGAGCGCCGGCGCGGCTCCGGTGCTAGGCCTGGCTCAGCCATCGCTCGACAATCGCCTCGCGCGCCGACGCGGCCGTCGGCTCGAGCGAGGAGTAGCGCATGCCGCGGGCGCGCAACAGCGCGAGCTTCTCCGACTTCACGTTGGCGCCACGCACCGCATAGCCGTAGCCTGCATAGCGCGCGCGCTCGACGAGGGCTTCCTGCTCGTCGTACCAGAGCCATTCTTCGGCGAAGGCGAAAGCGACGTCCTCGAGCGCCGCATCGGCGTCGTCGGGGCTGACCAGCGTGAGCACGCCGTCGCGGTACCGGAAGTACGTCTGCCTGTCCGAGGTGACGGCGTAGCCAATTCCGTCCCTCACCGCGAGGCCGAGCACTAGACGGCCATCGTCGCTCACCTCGACCTCGACGCCCGGCATGCCGGGGTCCCCGCGCTCGTCCTGCACTAGCCTGCCGCTCTCGATGACGGCCCGTCCCCGCACTCCGTCGCGCTCCCATTCCGCCTCGACCCGCAGCTCGGGGAAGTCGACCGAAGCGGCGCTGAAGGCCGGAAAAGGAATGCCCTTCTTCGGCTCGAAGCGGTACTCGAGCCGGCCCTCGCCGTGGTGCTCGGTGTAGGCCTCAGCCTCCTCGTCGCGCACCATCAGCCAGCGCAGGCGCTCGCGAAAGTCATCGAGCCGGCCCGCGCCGGTGATGCGCACGACCGCCGTGAACAACTAGCCCTCGTACTTGAACGACAGGGCCAGCCTAGCCCGGAACTGCACCACCTTGCCGTCCTCGATGCGCACGTCGAGCTTCTCGATCTCGGCGATGCGCAGGTCGCGCAGGCTTCCCGCCGCCGTTGCCACCGCGCTGCGGGCGGCGTCTTCCCAGGACGTGCTGCTCGTGCCGATCACTTCCGTGACGCGATAGACCGTGTTGCCCTTCTTCGCCATGGCCTCTCCTCCTCTAAAGGTCGCCAATCGGAGCCGAATCATTGTAGCCAATACCGCCCGCGGGCGCGCCGCTCGGCGCGCTGCGCGAGACCTCGGCGGTTCAATCCGACGGTCACCGCCCCGTCGAGGTCGGTGCGCAGCACCTCGACGCCGGCAGCGCGGTAGCGCTCGAGCACCTCCGGAGCGGGATGGCCGAAGCGGCTGCGGTAGCCTGCGGACACGATCGCGAGGCGCGGGCGCGCCGCGGCGATGAGCTCCGCCGACGAAGAGCTGCGGCTGCCGTGGTGAGGAACCAGCAGAACGTCCGCTCTCTCTGCCGGCAGCTCCTTCTCGACGGCGTCCTCGATGTCTCCGGTGAGAAGCATGGACGCGCCTTGCGCCTCGACGCGCAGCACGCAACTCTGGTTGTTGCGCCGGCGGCTCGCGCCCCCGCGCGGCGGATGCAGGAAGCTGAAGCGCACGGCGTCCCATTCCCAGCGCTCGCCGGCAAGGCAGCGCCGGGGCGCGACGGCGAGCGCGTGAAGGGCGTGGCGCGGCGGCAGCGACGTGGCGAGCGCATCGACCTCCAGCGCCTCGAGCACGCTCAGTGCGCCGCCGATATGATCGGTGTCCTCGTGCGTGAGCACCATCAGGTCCAGGCGCGCGATGCCGGCCCCGGCGAGCGAAGGCACCACCACGCGCGACCCGCCATCGGCGTCCGGCCCCCAAGCGGGCCCGGCGTCGTAGAGCAGTGCATGACCGGCGGTGCGCACCAGCACCGCCAAGCCCTGGCCGACATCGAATATCGTGATCCATGCATCCCCCTGCGCCGGTGCCGGGGGCGTGACGGCGAACGCCGGTGCCATGAGCGCGATGCCGCTCGCCCGCCACGGCACGCCGCGCGGCGCGAGCATCCACGCCACGCCGGTGAGCGCGAGCACGACGGTCCACGCGGCGGGGGCGTGCTGGCGCCACAGGGCGCCAGGCAACGCCGCGCACCACTCGAGGAACTGCAGCAGCACTTCGATCAAAAAAGAGGAGGCGATGAGGAGGACATCCAAGGGAATCACCGCGGCAAGCAGGGCGAGCGGCGTCACCACCACCGAAACGAGAGGAATGGCGAGCGCGTTGGCGAGCGGACCGGCGAGCGACACCTGGCCGAAAAGGAGGAGCACCGCGGGAGCGAGCCCGAGCGTAATCGCCCATTGAATGCGTACCCACTGGGCTAGGCGCGGCTCATTGCGGCTCCAGCCGGCACCGACATAGAAGATAAGCGCCACGGCGCCGAAGGAAAGCCACAGGCCAGGGGCAAGCGGCGCCCAGGGATCGGCGAGCACCACCGCGGCGAGCGCGAGGGAGAGCGTGCGCCAAGGCGACGCCAGCCGGCCGGACCAGAGCGCCGCGGCGACCACCGTGACCATCCAGAAGGTGCGCTGCGCGGGAACCGCGAACCCGGCGAGCAGCGTGTAGCCGAGCGCAGCGGCGATCGCGGTCGCGGCGGCGGCCTTGCGCGCAGGAAGGGCGAGCGCGAGCTGCGGCGAGCGCCGCCACCCCCAGGCTGCGAGCCAGGCGGCGAGCCCGGAGACTAGCGTCACGTGCAGGCCGGAGATGCTCATGAGGTGCGTGACCCCGGTGCGGTTGAAAAGCCGCCATTCCTCCGCCGAGATCGAGCGCTGATCGCCCACTGCGAGCGCGGTCAAGATGCCGGCGGCCGGCGTCGCGCCGAGCACCTCGACGAAGTGCGTGCGCACCGCCTCGCGCGTCCTTTCGATCGCATCGAGGAACGATCCCCGCTCGCCGAGCTTGCGCTGGATGCCTTTCTCGCGCACGTAGCCGGTCGCACCGATGCCGCGCTCGAGCAGCCACGCCTGGTAGTCGAAACCGTGCGGGTTCGCGAGGCCGCGCGGGCGGCGCAGCCGCAGGGTGAACTCCCAGCGTTCGCCCGGGTGCACCGGGGAGGCGGCTTCATACCAGGTGACGAGGAGCTTTTTCGGCAGCCCCACCGACGCGGACTCCGGCTCGAGCTCAAAGCGGGGATTCGGTCCCGGGGCCGGCAGACCTGCGACGACGCCGACCACCTCAATATCGCGCCCCTCGAGCGCCGGATCGAGCCGGTCGGCCATGCGCCAGTGCGCGCACGCCGCTGCCCAGAAAAACCCGGCGGCGAAGGCCGCTGCCGGAACCAGCCATCGATGCCGGAGGGATAAGGCGAGGAGGGCAAAAAGAACGGCTGCCCACCAAAGGGAGGGCAGCGCGGCCTGGACCTGGAGCGCCCCAGCACCGCCTGCGAACGCGAGTGCCGCCGCCGTCATGTAGGATGCAACGCGCCACACGCCCCGCCGCTGACCGTGCCCCGCAAGCTTTTTCGCAAGTACCTGCCGAAGGCCGATCACGTGCGCTCGCACCGCCTGGTCCAGATGTTCGGCGCTTGGCTGCAGCACCCGAACCTCTGGCACCTGAACCGACGCTCGGTCGCGGGGGCGGTGGCGATCGGGCTTTTCTCCGGCCTCGTGCCCGGCCCGCTGCAGATGCTGACCGCGCTGGTGCTCGCGGTTTCGCTCCGCCGGAACCTGCCGGTCGCGCTGCTCGTGACGCTCTACACCAACCCGTTCACCATCGTGCCGCTCTATCTCCTCGCGTACGCCTACGGACGGCTCCTACTTCCCGAGGGGACTTACCGCGCGCCGCCGGAGCCGTTCGCCTGGCACTGGGGGGACTTCGGCGGCTCGATCGAGGCGCTTGGCGAATGGGCGATTGGCCTCGGCAAGCCGCTGCTGGTCGGCTTGCCTGCGCTGGGCCTGACGCTCGCGGTCCTCGGCTACGTCGCGGCAGACCTCGGATGGCGCGCCTACGTTGTGCTCTCGTGGCGGGCGCGAGCCCGCCGCCGGAAGGCCACGCGCGGCCCTTAGAATCGGCCGCATGGACGCGGTCAACACCACGCTGCTGCTGGGCGCGCTGCTGCTGTTCATCAGCGTGGCGGCGAGCATCGTGTCCTCGCGCTTCGGCTTCCCGCTGCTGCTCGTATTCCTCGTGGTCGGCATGCTCGCCGGCGAAGACGGCCCCGGGGGCATCCAGTTCAACGACTTCGGCCTGTCGTTCCTCATCGCCAACCTGGCCCTCGCACTCATCCTGCTCGACGGCGGCCTGCGCACCAACATCCGCACCTTCCGCGTGGCGCTAGGTCCCGCGCTTGCGCTCGCCACGGTGGGGGTGGTCCTTACCGCCGTGGCGGTAGGGGTGTTTGCCGCCATTGCGCTCGGGTTCCGCTGGGAGTACGGCCTGCTGTTCGGCGCGATCGTCGGCTCCACGGATGCCGCCGCGGTTTTCTCGCTCCTGCGCCACAGCGGCATCACGCTCAACGAGCGGGTCAGCGCCACGCTCGAGATCGAGTCGGGCTCTAACGACCCGATGGCGGTGTTCCTGACCATCGCGCTCGTGGAGCTGATCCTGGGCGGCCAAGGCGGAATACTCGGCGCGGCCGGCATGCTGGCGCAGCAGGTCGGCCTGGGGGCACTTGGCGGGTTCGCGCTCGGACTCGCGCTGCGCGAGGCGGTGCAGCGCATCCGGCTCGCCGAGGGGCTGTACGCGCTTTTCATCGCCTCGGGCGCTATCGCCGCCTTCGCGCTCATCAACCGAATCGGCGGCTCGGGGTTCCTCGGCATCTACATCATCGGCCTCATCGTGGGTAACGGGCGCAGCCACGCGACCGAGCACGTCATGCGCGTGATGGACGGGCTCGCCTGGCTCGCGCAGGCAGGGATGTTCCTGATCCTCGGCCTGCTGGTAACGCCCTCGACAGTGGCGCGCGAGCTCTGGCCGGCGCTCGCCACCGGCGCGTTCCTCATGCTCGTCGCGCGGCCGTTGGCGACCTTCGCCACGCTCGCCCCGTTCCGCTTCAACCTGCGCGAGAACCTCTACATCGCCTGGATGGGGTTGCGCGGCGCCGTGCCGATCATTCTCGCGCTCTTCCCCCTCATGGCGGGCGTGGAGGAGTCGTTCCGGCTTTTTCAGTACACCTTCGTGGTGGTGCTGCTCTCCCTCGTCGTGCAGGGAACCACCGTGACGCCGGTCGCGCGGCTCCTCAAGCTGGAGGTGCCGGCGGCTCCCGAGCCGCGCATGCGCAGCGGCCTGCACCTGCCCACCGCGCCTGACTTCGAGCTGCTGCAGTACGCGGTCGAGGAGAGCTCGGCGGCAGCAGGCGCCAATCCGTCGCAGCTGCCGCTCCCCAAGGGCGCGCGCATCGTCGCGGTCGCCCGTGCGATGAAGCTGCTGGCCCCCCCGCCCGCGCTCCTGCAGGCAGGCGACGTGGCCTGCGTGCTCGCGCCCGAGGACAGCTACCACCGCGTCGGTGAGATCTTCACCGCCGGACCGGGGCCGGCGGGCGAGCTCACTCGCAGCTTCTTCGGCGACTTCGTGCTGAATGCCGACGCGAAGCTCGAGGACGTCTGTGAGGCCTACGGCGTGCCGCCGCTCGGGACCGGGACGCTGGAGGAGTTCCTGCGGCACCGGCTGAAAGGCCGGCCGGTGGTCGGCGACGCGGTGCACGTCGGCGACATCGAGCTCACGGTGCGCGAGATGGACGGTCCGCGCATCATCAAGGTGGGCCTCAAGCTACGCTGAGGCCTCGAGGATGACGCATCAGGAGTTCGTCGCCGCCTACGCGCGCGGCGAGATCCGCGTGCGCGTCGATCCCGAGCGCGCGGCGCGCCTGCTGTCAGGGCGCATGATGCTGCCTCTCTTGCTCCTGCCGGTCTTCGGCCTCGGGGTGGGCCTCGCCCTGACCGGCCATCTCGCCCTCGGCCTGCTCGTGTTCCTCACCGCGCTCGTCTTCCGCTACGCCGTGCGCGCGAGCAGCCCGGGGTTCGTGCTCGCCCGCGCCCTGCAGGACGCCGCGTTCTACGATCAGGCGAGATCCGCCGGCGTGCTCGCGGTGGAGTAACGCACGCGGTAGAACTCGTTGACTCCAGCGCGCTCGCGCACTTCGGGCGCGTCCTCGCCGCGCGCCGCGGTCGTGTAGGGAATGCCGATCGCATCGGCGATGCGCACGAAGCCGTGGAAGGCGGCCACGGTAGCCGCCGCGTCCACGAGGCCCGCCTCGCCGAGCTTCCCTCGCAGGGCCTCCCTTGCGCGCGCGGTGCGCGGCGCATCGCGCGCGACGACCGCCTCGGCGAACCCGAGAAGCGCCTGCACATGCGGAATCTCGACGTCCGCGTCGAAGCCCTGCGTCACGCCGCGCAGGTCCACTTCCTTGCCGCCGGTTCGCATACTCTCACGGAGCATGTAGGAGTGGGCGGTCGTTCAATACGCGCACTGGTGCAGCGCCGAGACGCGCGCCGCGAGGACCTCCGTCTGTGGACGGCTGATGGCGCGGATCGACTCGTCGAACTTGTAGACGAACTCGGCCGGAAGGTAATGGTGAAAGGCGAGCGCCCAATAGTCGCGCAGCGACTGCGGCACAAGCGAGAGACCGCGATAGATGTAGCCCGCCTTCGGCGTCGGATACATCGGCCCGTCCGCGGCCACCGCGTCCTCTGGCTCGACGAGTGGCAGCCAGGCCGCTTTCTTTCTTGCCCCCGGCGGCCGATAGCGAGTAGGCTCTCCCGGCTGCTGCTCGGGTAGCGCGCGCAGCGGCAGACCGAGCGCGAGCGAGAAGGTGTCGAGCATCATCACCATGGCGACGAGGCCGACGATTTCCACGTACTCGCCTTCCGCGAGCCCGCGCGCGAGCACCGACTGCGCCCAGGACTCGGTGAGCCGGCCCGGGTCGTTCACCACGCGGTGGACGAGCTGCACTTCAGCCTCGCTTACTCTGCCGGTGGTGTCGTGCTTACCCTTGACCGCGTAAGGCGAGAGCGCTGCCTTGATCTCGATGCAGTGCGGACAATCGCGTGCGCGGCGGATCTCCGCCGCCACGGCGACGCGCCGCGCGCCGTCGAGCCAGGTGCCCGGCGCGGCGATCGCCGCCCAGGCGCGGTCGCGGGATTCCCGCAGGTCGTCTCTCATGCCATCTCCTTTGCCGAAGCAGGTTGCAGGCGCCCGTCGCGCAGCTCGAGCACGCGCTCGGCCCGAGCGGCGAGCCCCGAGTCGTGCGTCACAATGACGAACGCCGTGCCGCGCGAGGCCGACAGCCGCAGCATCACCTCGAATACCTCGTCGGCGGTGTGCGAGTCGAGGTTGCCGGTCGGCTCGTCGGCGAGCACGCAGGCGGGCTCGCTGACCAGCGCGCGGGCGAACGCGCAGCGCTGGCGCTCGCCGCCCGAGAGCTCGCCGGGCTGGTGCTCGAGGCGCGCGCCGAGCCCGACGTCGCTCAGGACTTTGCCCGCCTTCTCCAAAGCTTGTTGTCTTTCCATCCGACGAATGAGCAACGGCATGGCGACATTCTCCACCGCGGTGAACTCCGCCAGCAGGTGGTGAAACTGGTAGACGAACCCCAGGGTGCGGTTGCGCACTTCCCCGCGCTCGGCTTCGCTCATGTCGCCGAAAGCGCGGCCTTGCACGCTCACGGTCCCGCCGGTCGGCACGTCGAGCCCGCCGAGGAGGTGGAGGAGCGTCGACTTGCCGGAGCCGGATCGCCCCATGATCGCCACACGCTCGCGCGCGCGCACCTCGAGCGTCACGCCATGCAGGACCGGCACAGGCTCCGGTCCTTGATATGTTTTTCTTAGATTGGAACAGCTTAGGACGACATCATTCATAGCGCAGCGCTTCGGCCGGATTCACGCGCGCCGCGCGCCAACTCGGGTAGAGCGTGGCGAGGAAGGAAAGCGCGAGCGCCATCAGGCATACCGAGACCACGTCATCGGCCTGCAGGTCGGAAGGCAGGTCCGGGATCATGTACACGTCCTTCGACAGGAACTTGACGTTGAAAGCGCTCTCGATCGCCGGGACGATGACGTCGATGTTGAGGGCGGTGACGATGCCCAGGGCCATGCCGGCGAGCGTGCCGATCACCCCGATCACCATGCCCTGCACGATGAAGATCTGCATTACCGAGCCCGGCGCCGCGCCCACCGTGCGCAGGATGGCGATATCGGCCTGCTTGTCGGTCACCGCTACCACCAGGGTCGAGATGATGTTGATCGCTGCGACCAGGATGATGAGCGCGAGGATGATGAACATCATGCGCTTCTCGATCTCCACCGCCCGGAAGAAGTTGGCGTGGCTCCTCGTCCAGTCGAAGGCGTACACCTCGCGCGGCAGGTCGCCCGCGAGCTCCGAGCTCACCTCGCGGGCCGCGAAGAGGTCGTCGAGCTTCAGGCGCACGCCCGATACCCGCTCGCCGAGCTGGTAGAGCGTCTGCGCGTCCCTCATGTGCACGAGCGCGAGGCCGGCGTCGGCCTCGTTGATGCCCGCCTCGAAGACGCCGGCGACCGTGAATTGCTTCAGGCGCGGGATCACGCCCGCCGGCGTGACGAGGCCCTGCGGCGCCACGAGCGCCACCTTGTCGCCGCGAAAGACCCCGAGGGCGCGCGCGAGGTCGACGCCCAGCACGACGTTGAACTCGCCGGGCTTCAGGTCCTCGAGCGACCCGGACCGCATGTGCCTGCCGATGTCGGCCACGCGGTCCTCGTCGGCGGGCAGTACGCCACGCACCAGCGCGCCGCGCACCGCCTGTCCCGCGGAAAGCATGGCCTGCGCCTGCACGAAGGGCGCGGCGGCGAGCACGCGCGGGTGCTTCGCCGCCCGCGCGGCGATGTCCGTCCAGCCTTCGAGGCGGCCGTCGGCGGCGACGAGCTGCACATGAGAGGCGACGCCCAGGATGCGCTCGCGCACCTCTTTCTGAAACCCGTTCATCACCGAGAGCACCACGATCAGCGCCCACACGCCCACAGCGATGCCGATCATGGAGACCGCGGAGTTGATGCCAATGAAGCGGTTGCGCCGCCGCGCGCGGGTATAGCGCAGCCCGACAGCGATCTCGTATCGCATGAGCGGGCGAGAATACTACAATCGACCGAGTGGACGCCGACACTTCCCGTGCCCTCGCCGCCCTGCTGCGCAAAGAGCGCATCGCGCACCTCGGCACGCTGCGCGGCGGCGCGCCGCTCGTATCGATGACGCTCTACCTGCTCGCGCCGAACTTCTCGGCGTTCTGGCTGCACGTGAGCCGCCTCGCGTGGCATACCCAGGACATGCTGCAGGACCCGCGCGTTTCGCTCTCGGTCGCGCAGACCGACGACGCCCGCGCCGATCCTTTCACGCTCATGCGGGTGTCGATCCGCGGGGAAGCCTCCATGGTTCAACAGGAGAATCCTGCCTTGAAAGACCGGTGGCTGGCGCGCTTCCCCGAGCAGGCGATCAACTTCCAGCTTGCCGACTTCTCGTTCTGGAAGGTCACGCCGCGCGACGCGCGCTTCGTCGCCGGCTTCGGGCGCATCCACAACCTCTCGGCCCCCGACCTTATTCGTACAGGAGACGCCAAATGACGGCACAACCCAAGCTCAAGCCCGCCCTCATGCTCGTCGATGGAAAGTGGGAGGCGAGCGCCGACGGTCGCTTCATCCCCGTCGAGAACCCGGCAAAAATGGGGACGATCATCACCGAGGTACCGCGCGGGGGCGCCGAGGACGTGGAGCGCGCGGTGTGCGCCGCGGCCAAGGCGTTCCGCGACTGGAAGAACGTGCCCCCGCGCGAGCGCGGGCGGATGCTCATGAAGATCTCCGATGCGATGGAGGCCGAGAGCGAGGCGATCGCGCGCCTCATCGCCACCGAGACCGGCAACGCGCTGCGCACGCAGTCGCGCCCGGAGGCCCAGGGCGCGGCGGATCTCTTCCGCTATTTCGGAGGGCTGGCGAGCGAGCTCAAGGGCGAGACCGTGCCGCTGGGCGAGCACGTGCTCTCCTACACGCGCCGCGAGCCGATCGGCGTGGTGGGCGCGGTGATCCCGTGGAACTCGCCGGTGGCGCTCGGGGCCATGAAGATCGCGATGGCGCTCACCGCGGGCAATACGCTCGTCCTCAAGGCGGCGGAGGATGCGCCGCTCGCCGTGTTGCGTATGGCGGAGATCTGCGCCGCGCATCTGCCCGCGGGGGTGCTCAATGTGCTCACCGGCTACGGCGAGGAAGCGGGCGCGGCGCTCGTCCGGCACCCGCTGGTGCGCAAGCTCTCCTTCACCGGTTCGACGGAGGTCGGCAAGCTCATCATGCACGCCGCCGCCGACCGCATCGTGCCGATCTCGCTTGAGCTAGGCGGCAAGAGCCCTTGCCTGGTGTTCCCGGACTCGAACGACGAGCGCACCGTCGATGGCGTCGTGAGCGCGATGCGCTTCACGCGCCAGGGGCAGTCCTGCACCGCGGGCTCGCGGCTCTTCCTCCACAAGTCGATCTACGACGACTTCCTTTCCCGGCTCAAAGCAAAGCTGGAAAAGCTCAAGCTCGGCGATCCGCTGGACGAAGCGACCGACATGGGCTCGATCATCAACCGCAAGCAGTTCGACCGCGTGTGCGGGTACATCGAGGACGGCATGAAGCAGAAGCAGGCGCGCCTCGTCATGGGCGGGCTGCCGCCGAAGGATGGGCCGCTCGCGGAGGGCTTTTTCGTGCAGCCGACCATCTTCGCCGGAGTAGAGAACGACTGGCGCATCGCGCGCGAGGAGATCTTCGGGCCGGTGCTCGCGGCGATTCCCTGGGAGGACGAGGCGGTTGCCATCCGCATGGCGAACGACAGCCACTATGGGCTCGCGGCTTTCGTCTGGACGCGCGACGTGGCGCGGGCGTTGCGCACCGCGCACCAGATCGAGTCGGGCTGGGTGCAGGTGAACCAGGGCCTGGGCCAGTTCCCCGGCCACTCCTACGGCGGGTTCAAGCAGAGCGGGATCGGCCGCGAATTCTCGCTGGAAGGCATGTTGGACAGCTTTACCCAGCGCAAGAGCGTCACCGTGAACCTACAGGGGTAGCAACGACGTCATGAACTCGCAGGAGCTGAAGGCGCTCCAGGCGCCGATCAAGGAGCGCTATCGGGCCGATCCGGGCGCCGCCGTAGTGACGCTGCGTGCGGAAGGGAAGCTCGGCGAAGGCCTCGCCTGCCGCGTCGATACCGGGCGTGCGCTGGTCGAGGCGGGGCTGCACCGCGCCGCCGGCGGCAGCGGGCTGCAGGCGTGCTCGGGCGACATGCTGCTCGAGGCGCTCGTGGCCTGCGCCGGGGTAACGTTGAAGGCAGTCGCCACCGCGCTCGGTATCGACGTGAGGGATGGAACCGTGAAAGCGGAAGGCGACCTCGATTTTCGCGGCACCCTTGGAGTGGCGAAAGACGCGCCGGTCGGCTTCCGCGAGATCCGGCTGAGCTTCGAGTTCGACAGCGACACCACCGAGGAGCAGAAGAAGAAGCTGATCGAGCTCACCGAGCGCTACTGCGTCGTGTTGCAGACCATCCGCAATTCACCCACCGTGAAGATCGCCGCGTGAAGGTAATCGCCGTGCGCGATGTGGACGTGCGCGAGGTAGCGCGCGCCATGCGCCACGGTCTCCCCTGGCTGCCCGAGGCAACCGACTACTGGCTCTGGCACGAGTGCTTCGGCGAGACCTCGTTCATCGCCCGCGATAACGGCGCACCGATCGGCGGCGTGCTCGCCTGCGTGAACCAATCCCGGCCACAAGACCTGTACATCGACCAGGTGGCCGTAGACCCCGCATGGCGCGGGCACGGCGTGACGAAGGTGCTGCTGGAGGCCGTGGAGTCCGCAGCCCGCTCGTGCGGCTGCACGCGCGTATGGCTGTGCACCGATCCGCTCAATCCCGCCGTACGCGCCTGGCCGCCGCTTGGCTTCACCTCGCTCGGCCTGCGCCGGGACTTCAAGGGCCCGGGGAAAGACCGCGAGGTCTTCGAGAAGCGCCTTTGAAGCCGGCCCGGCTGCTCGTCAACCTCGACGTGGGCGATCTCGAGGCCGCCGAGCGCTTCTACACCGAGGCTTTCGGACTGAAAGTCGGACGTCGCTTCGACGGCGCGGTGGAGCTGCTGGGCGCGGATGCGCCGCTTTATCTTCTCGCCAAGGCCGCCGGCACACCCGCGGCGCCATCGCCGGCCGAGGCGCGCGACTACCGGCGTCACTGGACCCCGGTACACCTCGATTTCGTGGTCGAGGACCTCGAGGCTGCACTAGCGCGCGCGCGGCAAGCCGGCGCGGTTCTCGAGAAGGACATTGTGTCGCACAACTGGGGTCGCATCGCGCTCTTCGCCGATCCGTTCGGGAACGGCTTCTGCCTGCTGGAGTTCAGCGCGCGCGGCTACGACGCGATCGCGCTGTGAGGATCTACGGCGTGGACTTCACCTGCGCGCCGCGCAGGGCGAAGCCGATCACCGTCGCCGCCGCCGTGTTGAAGCGCAGCGCGCTGCAGCTCGAGGCGCTGATTCCGCTCTACGCTTTCGAGGGGTTCGAGGCGTTCCTCGCGCGGCCGGGACCGTGGGTCGGCGGGTTCGACTTCCCTTTCGGCCTCCCGGTAGAGCTCGTGCGCGAGCTCGGCTGGCCTGCGGCCTGGAAGGAGCTCGTCGCACATTGCGCTGCGATGGACAGAAAGCAATTCAGGCACACCCTGAACGAGTATCGGGAGACAAGGCCGGTCGGGCGCAAGTATGCGCACCGGGCAACCGACCTTCCGGCCGGCTCCTCGAGCCCGATGAAGCTCGTCAATCCCCCGGTCGCCCTCATGTTCCATGAGGGGGCAAGGCGGCTGCTTGCCGCAGGCGTAGAGGTACCCGCTCTCGCCAAAGGCGACTCGTCGAGGGTCGCGCTCGAAGCATATCCCGGGCTCCTCGTACGCAAGCAGCTCGGGATCCGCGCCTCGTACAAGAGCGACACCCGCGCGGAGCAGACCCGCGCGAGACGAGCGGTTCGCAAGCAAGTGGTCGCGGCGCTGAAGACCGGCAGCCCTCTTCAAGTAAAGTTGCAGATCGACACCGCCCTGGAAAACCGCGTCATTGCCGACGGCTCGGGCGACCTGCTCGACGCCGTCGTCTGCGCCGTCCAGGCCGCGTGGGCGACAAGGCAGCCGCGCTACGGCCTGCCCGAGGATGCCGGCGCCTGGGAAGGCTGGATCGTCTCCGCTTGAGGCGAGGGCTTCGGGACTTCCTCGAGGCGCCAGCCCTTGGAGCGCATGCAGAAGTTTGCGAGCCGGCCTTCTTCGATGAAGCGGTAGCCGAAGGGATCGGCAAACGGTCCGTAGGGGTAGACAAGCATGCGCCTGCCCAAGGTGTCGTGCACGACGGCGGGCGCCATCGGGTAATAGAAGAACGTGCGGGCGAAGGACTCCTCCCACGCGTACTGCTCGCATTCGCGCAGGTCGGCCTGGAGCTGGCCGGGCCCGGCTTCCTCCCTTACCCACTGCATCTGCGCGCACCCGGCGACGAGCAGCAAAGCGAGAATGGTGGTCGCGATACGCATCGAAAAATTGGACCTAGAATCGTTGCACATGTTCACCGTCTACGGGATGTCCGACTCGGGGAACTGCTACAAGGTGCGGCTCGCACTGGAGCAGCTCGACCTGCCTTATCGCTGGGTGGAGGTCGATTCGAGCAAGGGCGAAACGCGCACGCCGGCGTTCCTTGCGATGAACCCCAACGGTAAAGTGCCGACGCTCGCACTGGAGGGGGGCGGCTATCTGCCGGAGTCGAACGCGATCCTTCACTACCTCGCCGAGGGCACGCCGCTCTTGCCGGGCGACCGGCTCGGGCGCGCGCGCGCGCTGCAGTGGATGTTCTTCGAGCAGTACAGCCACGAGCCCTACATCGCCGTGTCGCGTTTCATCCTGCGCTACCTACCGGCCGACACGCCGCGGCGCGCCGAGCTGCCGCGGTTGCAGGAGCGCGGCAGGCAAGCGCTCGCGGTGATGGAGCGGCACCTGGGTGCGCACCCGTTCTTCGCCGGCCCGGCATACAGCATCGCGGACATCGCGCTCTTCGCGTACACGCATTGCGCCGCCGACGGCGGGTTCGACCTCGCGGGGTATCCGGCGATCGAGGCGTGGCTCGACCGCGTGCGCGGGCAACCACGGTTCGTCGCGCTTCCGAGTTGAGGATTTTTACTGTATAAAAATCCATGCTCGCGCTCGATGCGCCGCTCGCCATTGTCGACCTTGAGACCAGCGGCACGCATGCCGGGCGCGACCGCATCACCGAGATCGGCGTCATCGAGCTCGACGGCTTCCAGCTCACCTCGGAATGGTCGACGCTCGTCAACCCCGGCACTTCGGTCCCGGCCGGCATCCAGGCGCTCACCGGAATCACCGCGGAGATGGTAGCTGCGGCGCCGCGCTTCGCGGAGCTCGCGCCGCAGCTCCACGAGCGGCTCGCCGGGCGTATCCTGGTGGCGCACAACGCCCGCTTCGACTACGGGTTCCTGCGACGCGAGTTCGCGCGCGCCGGCATGCGCTTCCACGCGAGGACGCTCTGCACCGTCAAGCTGTCGCGCCGGCTCTACCCGGCGGAGGCGAGCCACGACCTCGACAGCCTGATCGAGCGTCACGGCATCGCCTGCAGCGCGCGCCATCGCGCGCTCGGTGACGCCGACGCGCTCTGGCAGTTTCTCCGCATCGCGGCGCGCGAGCACGGCGAGGAAGTGCTCGCGACCGCCGCGCGTCAGGTAGCGCGGCTTCCGGCGCTGCCGCCGCACCTCGACCGCGCAGCGATCGACGAGGTCCCCGAAGCCTGCGGCGTGTACCTGCTGTTCGACGAGAACGCGCTGCTCTACGTTGGCAAGAGCCGGAATATGCGCGCACGCATCCTGCAGCACTTTGCGAGCCCGCCGGCCTGGACGAGGCGCGTGAGACGCATCGAGTGGCGGCGCACTGCAGGGGAGCTCGGCGCTCTGCTCGCGGAGGCGCGCCTCATCAAGGCGCTCGCGCCGGCACACAACCGCCGGCTGCGCCTCGCGAGCTGCGAGGATCTCGAGCCCGACACGGCTGCCTGCCTGATCGGCCCGTGGCATTCACGCGCCGCGGCAATGAAGGCGCTGCGCGGGCTCGCGGACGCGCACCGGTTCTGCTTGCAGGCGCTCGGCTTCGAGTCCCGCTGCTTCCGCCGCCAGATCGGGCGCTGCGCAGGCGTCTGTGGCGGCGCGGAGAGCATCCATGCGCACCATGCGCGACTCGCGGCGGCGCTCGCGCCGCTCAAGGCCGCGGACTGGCCGCACCGCGGCGCGCTCGGCGTGGTGGAGGCCGACCGCGAGCGCGAGGCGACGGAGGTCCACGTCGTGGATCGCTGGTGCTACCTCGGCACGGCGAGCTCGGAGGCCGACGTGGCGGAGCTCCTCGAGGAAGGACGCCACCCCCGCTTCGACTACGACCATTACCGCATCCTTGTGCGCCACCTGGCGAGGCCCGGCGTGCAGATCGTGCCGCTCTCGCCCTGATGCACTGCGAGCTCGTGGTGTCCGGGCTCTTCGCCGCTGGCGCGCACGCGCGGCCGCCCGCCCTCGAGCTGCTGATCGCGCGAGGGCGCGCCTCCACCACCGGGTCCGAGCCGCAGTCCCTGGAGGAATGGCTCGGCGAGGCCTTCGGCCTGGCCGAGGTGCCGCTGGCCGTCGGCGCGCTTTCCCTCCTGGGCTGCGGTCGCGACCCCGGCAAGCGCTCCTGGTCGCGCGCCGACCCGGTGCACCTGCGCCTCCTGCGCGATCGCGCGGTCGTCGTGCCGCCGCCCGCGTTTCCCATCACGGCCCAGGAATCCGCTGCGCTCTGCGAGTCGCTGAGCCGCCATTTCGCGCCTGTGGAAGTCGTCGCGCTGGATGCGGGGCGATGGTGCGCGACCGTCGATGCGCCGATCCGCGAAACGCCCCTGGAGCGCGCCGGCCGCGACCCCGCCGTTCCGGAAGGCATGCACGTGTTCCTGAACGAAGCGCAGATGCTGCTGCACGCGCATCCGGTGAACGAGGCGCGTGAGGCGCGCGGCGAGCCTGCGGTGAACAGTCTATGGCTCTGGGGCGGCGGGCGCGCGCCGGCCGTGCCACCGTGCCGCTGGCAGTCGGTGAGCGCAGTCGACCCGCTCGCCCTCGGCCTCGCCCGCGCAGCGGGGACGCGCAACCACGCGCTCGCGGCCAACGCACCCCAGTGGCTAGCGCGCGCACCCGAAGACGGGCGCCACCTCGTCGTGCTCGATGCGCTGCGGGCTCCGTTAGCCTTGGGTGAGCCCGGCGAGGCGCGCGCGGCGCTCGAAGCGCTCGAGCGCGACTGGTTCGCGCCGCTCCTCGCGGCGCTGCGTGCGGGGCGCTTCGGCATGGTGACGGTGCACGTGCCGGACGCAGCCGCGTCCTTCGAGACCGTACGCGCCGATCTGCGGCGCTTCTGGCGCCGCCCCCGGCCGCTGGAGCACTACGCATGAGGATCAGGGAGAGAACGTTCTCCGAAAGGGACCGCAGCGCGCTCGTGCAGGCCGGCATCCACCCCGTGCTCGCTCGCCTTTACGCTGCGCGCAGCATCCGTAGCGTCGAAGAGCTGCGCTACGAGCCGGCACGGCTCGTCGAGCCGCGGCTCCTCAAAGGCGTCGGCGAGGCGGCGCGGCTGCTCGCCGATGCCATACGGGCTGGAAAGCGCTTGCTCATCGTCGCGGACTACGACGCCGACGGCGCGACCGCCTGCGCGGTCGGGATGCGAGCCCTGAAGGCCATGGGCGCCAGCGTGGACTTCCTCGTTCCGGACCGCTTCAAGCTCGGCTACGGGCTTACGCCGGAGCTCGTCGACATTGCCGCGCAGGCGAAGCCCGACGTGCTGATCACGGTGGACAACGGCATCGCGAGCGTCGACGGGGTGGCGCGCGCCGCGAGCCTCGGGATCGCGACGCTGATCACCGACCATCACCTGCCCGGCCCCGCGCTGCCCGAAGCCGCTTGCATCGTGAACCCCAACCAGCCGGGCTGCGACTTCCCCTCGAAGGCGCTCGCTGGGGTCGGCGTGATGTTCTACGTCATGCTCGCCTTGCGGGCGGAGCTTCGCGATAGGAGGCATCCCCAAAGTGAATTCAACCTTGGAAGCCTGACCGATCTCGTCGCCCTGGGCACCGTGGCCGACGTGGTGCCGCTCGACGCGAATAACCGCAACCTCGTCGCGCAGGGCCTGAGGCGGCTGCGCGCCGGGCGCGCGCAGCCGGGGATCGCGGCGCTGCTGCGCGCGGCGGGCCGGCCGCTCGCGGAGGCATCGAGCTTCGACCTCGGGTTCGTCGCCGGCCCGCGCATCAACGCCGCCGGCCGCTTGGCCGACATGCGGCTTGGCATCGAGTGCCTCATCACGGACGACGAAGCGCGCGCCGCCAACTTCGCCCAGGCGCTCGATCAGCTGAACCGCGAGCGGCGCAAGATCGAAACGCAGATGCTCGATCAGGCCAGCAGTATTCTCAAGGATCTCCCCGATCACGGTTGTTCCTTCTTTGAAGAGACTTGGCATGAAGGCGTCGTGGGAATCCTCGCCTCGCGCCTCAAGGACAGGCTGCACCGGCCGGTGATCTGCTTCGCACGCGCGGCGAGCGGCGGCCTGCTCAAGGGCTCGGGGCGCTCCATCGCCGGGCTGCATCTGCGCGACTGCCTCGACCTCGTCGCCAAGCGCGACCCCGGGCTCATCCTGCGCTTCGGCGGCCATGCGCAAGCGGCCGGGCTCACCATCGCGGAAGGCGACTACGGGCGCTTTACCGATGCCTTCGTGCGCACGCTGGAGGAGCTGCTTCCGGCGGAGGCGCGCCTGCGAACCGTCGAGACCGACGGCAGCCTCGAGCACGAGCATTGCACGCTGCAGGTCGCGCGCATGCTGGAAGGCGAGATCTGGGGCCAGGGCTTTCCGCAACCCACCTTCTGCGATACATTCATCGTGGAAAGTCAGCGCGTCGTCGGCGAGCGGCACCTGAAGCTGCGGCTCGCGAAGGATGGCCGGCGCTACGAAGCGATGCGCTTCGGCGCGCTCGAGCCCCTGCCCTCCCGCGTGCGCGCCGCCTACCGACTCGCCGTCAACGATTTCAACGGACTGAAGTCCGTGCAGCTCAACGTGGAGCACTTCGAGCAATGATCCGAGCCCTCGCGCTTTCCCTCTTGCTTTCCTCCGGCGCGCTCGCCGCGGACTTGAAGCCCGTCAAGAACGCCGGCCCGTACGTGCCATCGCCCCAGAGCGTCGTCGCTGACATGCTGCGCTACGCCGAGGTCGGCCCGGGCGACTTCCTCATCGATCTCGGCTCGGGCGACGGCCGCATCGTTCTCACCGCGGCGAAGGTGTTCGGCGCGCGCGGCCTGGGCGTCGAGATCAAGGACGACCTCGTGAAGCAAGCGAACGAGGCGGCGAAGGCCGAGGGGCTCGCCGACCGGGCGAAGTTCCTGAAGGCCGACCTCTTCAAGACCGACCTCTCGCAGGCGAGCGTTGTCACGATGTACCTGCTGCCCGACACCGTGGTGCTGCTCAGGGACAAGTTCCTGACCGAGCTCAAGCCCGGCACGCGCATTGTCTCGCACGACTACCCGCTCACCGGCTGGCTGCCGGAGAAGGCCGAGCAGTTTGAGCTCGAAGAAAAGGTGCAGATCTCCGGCGTGACCACCACCGTGATCTACCTGTATCTCGTTCCGGCGAAGGTCACGGGAACCTGGCAGGCGAACATGCCCATCAGCAAGGAACCTGTCACGCTCAGCCTTCGTCAGGAGATTACGCGAATCTCCGGCACCGCGCGGGTGAACGGCAAAGCGGTCCCGGTGCAAGAAAGCCTGATCCGCGGTAACCGGATCAGCTTCCGGCTCGCCGGCCTGAAAGGCGAGTTCACGGGAGAGGTGAAGGACGGGAAGATTAACGGCATGGTCGACGGCAAGACGCCCTGGAGCGCCACGCTTGGCGGATGAAGCTGCGCATCTCGGCGGGCGAAACCCGCATCGACATCGAGATCTCGGCGAGTGAGACCGCTAGGGCGCTCGCCGCCGCGGTGCCGTTCGAGTCGCGCGCGCAGACTTGGGGCGAGGAGGTTTACTTCGCCACGCCGGTGAGGGCGAAGCTCGAGCCGGGCGCGCGACAGGTCGTCGAGCCGGGAACGGTGTGTTTCTGGACGCAGGGCGACGCGCTCGCCCTTCCCTACGGCCGCACGCCGATCTCGAGCGACGAGCGGCCAAAGCTCGCCAATCCCTGCAACATCCTCGGGAAGGTGCTCGGCGACCCGCGGCAGTTGGAAAAGATCTCCTCCGGGGACAGGATCCTCGTGGAGAAAGCCTGATGGACCGAAAACGCGTCAACTCCTCCAAGCTGCGCTCGGTCGGCTACGACGAGAAGACGCGCACGCTGGAAGTCGAGATGTCTGGCGGCCAGGTATACCAGTACGTCGGCGTCTATCCGGAGGTCTACCGCCGGTTCATGGCGGCGCCGAACCCGACCTCCTTTTTCGACGACAAGATCGCCGAGGAATACACGGCGAAGCCGGTAAAATAGCCTGCAAGAATTCCGAAGGGAGGATTACATGCGGCTCGCCGCATGCCTAGGCGTGCTGTGCCTCGCGCTTTCGGCGCGCGCCGCGGCGCCCGAGGGCCGGCCGGATGTCAGCGTCGTGGAGACCGCCGGGCTGCGCTCGGTCGCGGGCTGGCTGCGCAAGCACGGTAATCCCGGCTTCCTCGGCGCCGACGTGGCCGAGGCGATGGGGATCCACCGCGACGCGCCCGAGTCGCCGCTGCCGGCGCGCCAGCGCGGCTTCCGCAACGACGAGGTGCTGAGGATCGCGCAGGTGCCGGCCGAGGCGGAACGAGACTACGTGCTTTTCATGGTGCAGCAGCCCGACGACCAGGTGTTCTTCTACTTCTCCACGGTGCGCGAGGGCCTGAAGCGCGCCTTCGTCTCCATCCCGAGCCGCAAACTCGTGGCGCCGCTCGAGCGCCAGGAAGCCGAGCGGAACTTCCGCGCCGAGCTGCTGTATTGGGAAGACAAGGCAGCGACGCGATAGACGACAATGGAAGCCGAGCGCATCAACCAGATCGCCTCAACCCTCTCCGACCTGCGGGCGCGGTCGGCGGAGCTGCGGAGGTATCTTTGACTTCGACGGGAAGAAGAAGCGGCTAGCCGAGCTCGACGAGCTCCTCGCCGATCCCAAGGTCTGGAGCGACGCGAAGCGCGCGCAGGAGCTCGGGCGCGAGAAGAAGGCCCTCGAGACGATGGTCGGCACGCTGGGGCGCGTGGACAGCGGCCTCTCCGATTCCGCCGAGCTCTTCGAGCTCGCGCGCGCCGACAAGGACGATGCCACGCTGCTTTCGGTTTTCTCGGATGTCGAAACGCTCGAGAAAGACATCGCGGGGCTGGAATTCCGGCGCATGTTCTCCAACCCGCTCGACCCCAACAACTGCTTCGTCGACATCCAGGCGGGCTCGGGCGGCACCGAGGCGCAGGACTGGGCCTCGATGCTCGAGCGCATGTACCTGAAGTACTGTGATCGCAAAGGCTTCGGTGCCGAGGTGCTGGAGCATACGCCCGGCGAGGTGGCCGGCATCAAGAGCGCGACGCTCAAGGTCTCCGGCGACTACGCCTACGGCACCCTGCGCACCGAGACCGGCGTGCACCGCCTCGTGAGAAAGAGCCCGTTCGACGCCAACGCCAGGCGTCACACTTCTTTCGCGAGCGTCTTCGTCTACCCCGAGGTCGATGAGTCGATCGAGGTCGAGATCAATCCGGCCGACCTGCGAGTGGACACCTACCGCGCCTCCGGCGCTGGCGGCCAGCACGTCAACCGCACCGACAGCGCGGTGCGCATCACCCACCTGCCGACCAACATCGTGGTTCAGTGCCAGGCCGACCGCTCCCAGCACCGCAACCGCGCCGAGGCGATGGCCATGCTGAGAGCCAAGCTCTACGAAGTCGAGCTCCGCAAGCGCCTGGCCCAGCGCGAGAAGCTCGAGGAGTCGAAGACCGACATCGGCTGGGGCCATCAGATCCGCTCGTACGTCCTCGACCAGTCGCGCATCAAGGACCTGCGCACCGGCGTCGAAAAGGGCGCCACGCAGGCCGTGCTCGACGGCGACCTCGACGACTTCATCAACGCCAGCCTCAAGCAGGGAGTCTAGGGCAATGGAAGAAGACAACAAGCTCATCGAGGAGCGCCGCGAGAAGCTGAGGGCGCTGCGCGCCGCGGGCGTCGCTTACCCCAACGACTTCCGCAAGAAGGACCACGCGAAAGCGCTTCTCGATCTCTACAACCGGAAAACGAAGGAAGAGCTCGAAAACGCCAATGTCCGCGCTACGGTCGCGGGCCGCATGATGCTCAAGCGCGTCATGGGCAAGGCGAGCTTCGCGACGCTGCAGGACGGCTCGGGTCGCATCCAGGTCTATGTCTCGAACGAAACCGCGAACTACGAGGCGTTCAAGCACTGGGATCTGGGGGACATCGTCGGCGTGGAGGGGAAGCTCTTCAAGACCATGAAGGGAGAGCTCACCGTGCACGCGGAGAGAATCTGCCTGCTCGCCAAGGCGCTGCGCCCGCTGCCGGAGAAGTTCCACGGCCTCACCGACCAGGAGATACGCTACCGCCAGCGCTACGTCGACCTGGTCATGAATCCCCACGTGAAGGAAGTCTTCCTCACGAGGAGCAAGGTGATACAGGCGATCCGCGAGACGCTCGTCGCCGAAGGCTATCTCGAGGTCGAGACGCCGATGATGCAGCCCATCCCCGGCGGCGCAGCGGCGCGGCCCTTCAAGACACACCACAATGCGCTCGACATGGACCTCTACCTGCGCATCGCGCCGGAGCTCTACCTCAAGCGCCTGGTGGTGGGCGGCATCGAGCGTGTGTTCGAGATCAATCGTAACTTCCGCAACGAGGGCATCTCGACCCGGCATAACCCCGAGTTCACGATGCTTGAGTGGTACTGCGCCTACGAGGACTGGCGCTACATGATGGACATCACCGAGCGCCTGGTGCGCGCGGCGGCGGGCAGGCCGGCGGTGACCTACCAGGGCAGGCAGATCGACTTTGGCAAGCCGTTTGCGCGCATTTCGATTGCCGACGCGATACGCGCTCAAGGCGTGCAAGGCGACCTGCGGGATCGGAAGTTCCTTTCCACCACCCTTAAGAAGCTGAACGTAGAACATCAAAACCAGCAGGGCTGGGGCGCGCTGCAGCTCATGCTCTTCGAGACGGTCGCCGAGAAGCACCTCGTGGAGCCGACTTTCGTCATGGACTTCCCGGCGGAGGTGTCGCCGCTCGCGCGGCGGCGCGACGGCGACCCGGACGTCGCCGACCGTTTCGAGCTGTTCATCGACGCGAAGGAGATCGCCAACGGCTTCTCCGAGCTGAACGATCCGGAGGACCAGGCGGCGCGCTTCCTGGAGCAGGCGCGCATGCGTGACGCGGGCGATCAGGAAGCGATGTACTACGACGCCGACTACGTGCGCGCGCTCGAGTACGGCATGCCGCCCTGCGCCGGCGGCGGCCTGGGGATCGACCGGCTCGTGATGCTCCTCACGGACAGCCCGAGCATCCGTGACGTGATCCTTTTTCCCCACATGCGGCCAGAGTCCTGAGAAACATCCGGTAACACACCGATACGGCAGGGCGTCGGCCCATGCCTTAGGGTGAGCGTTGTTGGGAGCATGAAAGGAGAAAAACGCTCATGGAAACGAATATCCGCTCGCCACTGCATCCGCTGCTCACCATGGCGGCGATCTCGGTCACCGTCTTCTGCGCGGTCGGCGCCGCGACGCTGACCGGCATGGTCTCGCCTTCGCGCGGCACCGCCGCCGAGCCGCAGCTCGAGCTGCACCAGGCCGAGCGCGCCGCGCCGGTGCCGGCGCCCGCCGTCGCGCCAGTGCCCGCGCCGGCCGCCGCGCCCACAGCGAAGCCGGTCGTCAAGAAGAAGGTCGCTCCGGTCGCGCCGCGGCCGGAGCCCATCTATCGCGAAGCCGGCCAGCCGCCGGTGGTCGCGGCCCCCGTCGCACCCGGCACGCCGGGCATCGTGGAGTCGGTGCGCGAGGTGACGGAGCCGGGCGACGCAAAAGGCCTGGGCGTCATCGCGGGCGGCATCGGCGGCGCGGTTCTCGGCCATCAGGTCGGCAGCGGGCGCGGCAACAAGCTTGCGACCGTCCTGGGCGCAGTCGGCGGCGCGATCGCGGGCAATCACATCGAGAAGCAGGCGCGTGCCGTGAAGCGCTGGGACATCACCGTGCGCCTCGAGGACGGCACGACGCGGACTCTCTCGAACCCCACCGAGCCGTTCTGGCATGCCGGCGACCGCGTCCGGCTGCACGAAGGGCGGCTGCAGCCAGTCTAGATTTTCAGCGCAACAAGCCCGGCCATCACCGCGCCGGTGGCGACGAGCCGCCGGCGCGTCATTTTCTCGTTGAGGAAGAGCGCGCCGAGGATGGCGCCGAAGATCACCGAGGTCTCGCGCAGCACTGCGACGAGCGCGATCGGCGCGACCGTCATCGCCCAGAGCGCGATGCCGTAGGACCCGACCGAAAGCGCGCCGCCGGCGAGCGTACGCCCGCGGTGCCGCCACAGGTAGGCGGGCAGCTCGCGGCCGCGCTGCGCGAGCACCACCGAGCCGATCACCACGCCGTTCACGGCGAAGAACCACAGCGCATAGCTCACGGGCGCCTGCGACAGGCGCGCGCCCTGGCCGTCGATCAGCGTGTACGCGGCGATGACGAGCGCGTTCGCGATCGCGAACCACGTGGCGCGGCGGTCGTGGCGGCCCGAGGCGAAGGCGAGAATGCCGGCGCATACCAAGACCACGCCGGCGGTCTGGCCCGGGGCGAGCACTTCGCCGAGCGCGAGCGCGCCGACCAGCGCCACGATCATCGGTCCGCCGCCGCGCATGATCGGGTAGGAATACGTGAGCTCGCCCCAGCGATAGGCGCCGGCGAGGAACGCGAAATACAGGACGTGGACGAGCGCGGAAGCCCCGAGCCAGGGCCACGAGGCCGGCGCCGGCAGCGCGAGCCACGGCAGGGCGAGCAGCGACACCACCGCGCCGCCCACGCCGACCGCAGTGGAGTCGAGCTGCTTGTCGGTGCTCGACTTGACGAGCGCGTTCCACAGTGCATGTAGGAGGGCCGCCCCCAGCACGGCGAGCGTCACCGAGGCGGAGATCTCCATGCGCGGCTAGAGGATCACCTGCTCGATGAGGGGCGCCATGCGCTCGACCGCGGTCCTGCCTTCGGCGATCGCCTCCTTCGCGCGGTGGTAGTCCATGGTGGCGAAATCCGGCAGCAGCGGCGTCACCAGCACGTCGGCCGGCTCGCCCGCAAGACGGCTTCTCGCCACGCGCTGCTCGACGATGTCGAGTGAGGTGGTAAACACCTCGAAAACCGAGGGGATGCGCGGATCGGCGACCTTGGACTCGTCATGCCCGGCGGGCACATCGCGCGTGATCAGGGTGCGCTTGGCGCGGTCGCGGTACGGCCCGAGCTTGCCCCAGCTCAGGTCCACCGCGACGACAAGGTCGGCGCCCATGGCGCGACACATCGACACCGGCACGGGATTTACCAGGCCGCCGTCGACGAGCACTGTGCCCGAGCGGATCACCGGGGTGAAGAGTCCCGGCATGGCGCATGAGGCGCGCACCGCCTCGAGCACCTTGCCCCGGCGCAGCCACAGCTCCCGGCCGGAGGAGAGCTCGGTCGCGACCGCGCCGAAGGGCAGCGGCAGCTCGGCGATGTCGGCATCCTTGAACGTCTCGCGGAACAGGTTGAAAAGCCGTTGACCGCGGATCAGGCCGCCGGGGCGCCAAGTGAGGTCCATGAGCCGTACCACGGTCGTCCACGCCAGCCCGGTGACCCACTTCTCGAGCCCATCGAGCGCGCCTGCCGCATAGGCCGCGGCGACCAGCGCGCCGATCGAGGTGCCGCACACCATGTCGGGCTTGACGCCCCGTTCCTCAAGCGCGCGGATCGCGCCAATGTGCGCCCAGCCCCGGGCGCTGCCCGAGCCGAGCGCGAGGCCTATTCGCGGCTTGCGATGCAAAGCTACATTCGTTCAAAGATGGCGGCGATACCTTGGCCGCCGCCGATGCACATCGTGACGAGCGCGTAGCGCTTCTGCGTGCGCTCGAGCTCGTAGAGCGCCTTCACGGTGAGGATGGCGCCGGTCGCGCCGACCGGGTGGCCGAGCGCGACCGCGCCGCCGTTCGGATTCACCCTGGCCGGGTCGAGCCCGAGATCCTTCGTCACCGCCATCGCCTGCACCGCGAACGCCTCGTTCGACTCGACCACGTCCATGTCGGCGGGCTTGAGCCCGGCCTTCTCGAACACCCGGCGCACCGCCGGGATCGGCCCGAGCCCCATGAGCTGCGGCTCGACGCCCGCGTGCGCGTAAGCGACGAGCCGCGCCATGGGTTTGATGTTTCTGCTCTTTGCGACCGTGGAATCCATCAACACGACGGCAGCGGCGGCGTCGTTGATGCCCGAGGCGTTCGCCGCGGTCACCGTGCCGTCCTTCTTGAACACGGCCTTCAGCTTCGCCATGTTCTCCATGCTCGCGTCCTTGCGCACGCGCTCGTCGGTCGTGAACTGCTCGACGCCCTTGCGCGTCTTCAGCTCGATCGGGACGATCTGGCTCTTGAAGTGCCCGCTTTCCAGCGCCTTTGAAGCCCGTCGATGGGATTCCACCGCGAACTGGTCCTGCTGCTCGCGCGTGAAGCCGTATTTCGCGGCGATGTTCTCGGCAGTGACGCCCATGTGGCCGTGGCCGAAGGGATCGTGCAGCGCGCCGGTCATGGCGTCGACCACCGCCGCGTCGCCCATGCGCTGCCCCCAGCGCCCCGAGGGCAGGAAGTACGCCGCGCGGCTCATGCTCTCGGCGCCGCCCGCGACCGCGGTGTCGCAGTCGCCGAGAAGGATGTGCTGCGCGGCGGAGACCACCGCCTGCAGTCCCGAGCCGCAGAGCCGGTTCACGGTCAGGCACGGCGTGCCGACCGGCAGGCCCGCCTCGACCGCCGCGACGCGCGACAGGTACATGTCCTTCGCCTCGCCGTGGATCACGCTGCCCACGACGGCATGGCCCACGCTCGCCGGATCGACCTTCGCGCGCGCCACCGCCTCGCGGATCGCCACCGCGCCGAGCTTCGTCGCCGGCAGGTCCTTCAGCGAACCGCCATAGTCGCCGATCGCCGTGCGCGCACCCGATACCACCACAACTTCTCTCATTGCAGTCTCCCGAAGAGATCGTGCGCATCGGCACGATCGATGAGAACCTCGCGAAATTCTCCCGCTTTTCCGCCCTCGAAGCGCACCACGCCGTCGATCTCGGGCGCGTCGCCCGCCGAGCGCCCGACGCCCGGCTCGTCGACAATGACCTCGAGAGTCCTGCCGATCTTCGCCTTCAGCTTCTCCCGAGAAACCCTTTCCTGGACGGCCATCAAACGCGCACGCCGCTCTTCCTTGACCTCCTCAGGTACCGGGTCGGGCAGCGCGTTCGCCGCAGCGCCGTCCACCGGTGAGTAGGCGAAGCAGCCGACGCGATCCAACCGGGCTTCTTCGAGGAACGAAAGAAGCTGTTGAAAATCCTCTTCGGTTTCCCCCGGGAAGCCGGCAATGAAGGTGCTGCGGATCGCGATCTCCGGGCACGCCTCGCGCCAGCGCCGGATGCGCTCTAGCACGCGCTCGGCGCTCGCCGGGCGCCTCATGAGGCGCAGGATGCGCGGGCTCGCGTGCTGGAAGGGAATGTCGAGGTACGGAAGGATCTTCCCCTCGGCCATCAGCGGGATCACCTCGTCGACGTGCGGATAGGGATAGACGTAGTGCAGCCGCACCCAGGCGCCAAGCGTTCCCAATGCTTTGCATAATTCTGTCATTCGCGTCTTGAGCGGGCGCCCCTGCCAGAATCCGGTCCGGTACTTGACGTCGACGCCGTAAGCGCTCGTGTCCTGCGAGATGACCAGCAGCTCCTTCACGCCGCTCTTCACCAGGTTCTCCGCCTCCTGCATCACTTCGCCGCTAGGGCGCGACACGAGGTCGCCGCGCATCGAGGGGATGATGCAGAACGTGCAGCGATGGTTGCAGCCCTCGGAGATCTTGAGGTAGGCGTAGTGCGGCGGCGTGAGGCGCACCGGCACGAGGTCGGTGTACGGATCATGCGGCTTCGGCAGGTACTCATGCACGTGCTTCATCACCGCCGGCGCATCGTGCGGGCCGGTGATGGCGAGCACCGCGGGATGCGCATCGCGGATCTTCTCTTCCCTGACCCCGAGGCAGCCGGTGACGATCACCTTGCCGTTCTCGGCGAGCGCCTCGCCGATGGCGCCGAGCGACTCCTCGATGGCGGCGTCGATGAAGCCGCAGGTATTGACGATGACGAGGTCGGCGCCGGCGTAGGTGGGCGAAGTCGCGTAGCCCTCGGCACGCAGCTGCGTAAGGATGCGCTCGGAGTCGACGAGCGCCTTCGGACATCCGAGCGAAACGAAACCGACCTTGGGACGACTACTTGTCGCTCTCGCCCTTGTCGCTCTTTTGCTGGCTGCCAGAGGGAAAACCGGGGAAGGTAAGGCCCGAGAACATGCTGCGCGCCTGGCTCTGCATTTGCTCTTGGAACTGCGCGAACATCTTCTGGCTCTGCTCCATGTAGGCCTGCATCAGGCTCTGCATTGCCGGGCCCTGTAGGTTCATGAACTGCGCCCACAGATCCTGCGAGGCACGCGAGTTGTCGCCGACCATGCGGCTCGACTGCTCCTGCAGCGCCTTCTGGATATCCTGGAACGCGCGGATGTTGCGCTCGAGGTACGAGCCCATCATCCCCTGCATCGCGTTGCCGTAGGAGCGGATGAGCTGCGAGAGCAGGTCCGAGGAGAACATCGGCATGCCGCCAGATTCCTCCTCAAGGATGATCTGCAGCAGAATCTGGCGCGTCAGGTCGTCACCGCTCTTCGCGTCGACCACCTGGAAGTCCTCCTGCTTGAGCACCATCTGCTTCACGTCCGCGAGCGTGATGTAGCTCGACGTCTTCGTGTCGTACAGCCGGCGGTTCGGGTACTTCTTGATCAGGCGTTGGGGATTTTCCACCCGGGAGCCGGGAACCTTGGGTTCGGGAGATGCCACAGACGAAGTCTACTCCTATTGGTCTACGCCTTTTAATACATGTGCTGGCCGCCATTGATGGAGATGTTGGCGCCGGTGACGAACGCCGCTTCCTCGGAGCACAGGTAGATGATGAGCCCGGCCACCTCGTCGGGCTTGCCCAGCCGTCCGATCGGGATCTGCGGCAGGATCTTGGAGTCGAGGATCTCCTTTGGGATCGCCGTGACCATCTTGGTGCCGATGTATCCCGGGGAGATCGTATTCACGGTGACCCCCTTCCTCGCCACCTCCAGCGCGAGCGCCTTGGTGAAGCCGTGGATGCCGGCCTTCGCCGCGGAGTAGTTGGTCTGCCCGAAGGCGCCTTTCTGGCCGTTCACCGACGAGACATTGATGACGCGACCCCAGCCGCGGTCCACCATCCCGTCCATCACCTGCTTGGTCATGTTGAAGCAGGAGTCGAGGTTGGTGCGCATGACCGCGTCCCAGTCCACCTTGGACATCTTCTTGAACGTCATGTCGCGCGTGATGCCCGCGTTGTTCACCAGGATCTCGATCGGACCGCACTCGGACTGCACGCGCTGGCAGGCGCGCGTGCAGTCGTCGTAGTCGACGACGTCCACCGGGTACGCCGAGAACGCATAGCCGCGGCCCTTCATCTCCTCGAGCCACGACTTATACTTGGTGTTGGACGGCGAGTAAGTGACGACCACGCGGTAGCCCGCGTCCGCCATCTTGCTGGAAATCGTCTCGCCCAGTCCTCCCATGCCGCCGGTGACGACGGCGATGCGCTGCTTCACCATGAGACCTCCTCCTGCTCGCTTCCCGCGGGGAGGGGCAGTCTACATCATGTGCATACCGCCATTGACGTTGATGTTCGCCCCGGTGATGTAGCCCGCCTCCTCCGAGGCGAGAAAAGCCACCACCGCGGCGATCTCACCGGGCCTGGCAAGCCGCCCCATGGGAATGGAGGCAACGATCTGCTCGCGGATCTCCGGGCGGATGGCCATCACCATGTCGGTCTCGACATAGCCCGGCGACACGGTATTCACCGTGACGCCCTTCTTCACCACTTCCTGGGCAAGGGCCTTGGAGAAGCCCGCCATGCCAGCCTTGGCCGCGGAGTAGTTCGTCTGCCCGAACTGGCCCTTGATGGCGTTCACCGAGGAGATGTTGATGATGCGGCCCCA
>DASRKB010000131.1:0-2768 GCA_035649175.1 Burkholderiales bacterium
GGCTTCAACGCGGCCATCCTGCTGACGCTCGGCGTCGTGTTCTCGATGATCGGAGCGTTCGGCTGGCGCGTGTGGCGCTCGGTGAAGCGCGCCGAAGGGCAGGAGCCGTAGTCGACCAGCCGCGGGAGTCCGCCTCCCTCACCAGGGTTCGCGCGAACGCGGCGTGAGTCGCGCGCGCTTGCCTCGACACACTTCGGCCGAAGCGATATACGAACGTCGGGCAACTTCTCTGGCCGAGGATCTCGGCGTCGACGACAAGGCGCGCCTCGAAGCGCGACCTCACTAGCCCGCTTCGTTCACCAAGCTCCGCGCCTGGCTGGTCTTTCGAACCGACGGCTGCGCCGGGCTCTTGCACCGACCTGCCCAGGTCGCTGCTGCGATCCCGGCTTGCCCTCGGCTCGAAATCCTCAGCCAGGACACTCTGTCGTCTGCGAACGGTCGACGCAGTCGTCGTGCGATGCAGGTGAGAGCTGCGTTCCGCGCCGTTCTCCCGCGAACCCTGGTGAACGAAGCGGGCTAGGAGTCCGTCCGAGAAAGGTCCACTCGGAGCGACGCCCTCGGCGGCCGGACTCCTAGAAAGGCGCGGTCACCCGGGTCGCGAGCGCGGCGTCCTCGGCCGCGCCGACACCGGAGAGGGCCGTGTCGCGGGGAGCGAGGCGGGCCGGCGCGATCTTCAGTCTGGGCGACGCGTTCTCGCGCGCGCGGAGCAGGCCGCGAGCTTCACCAGGTTGTGCGCGGTGCAGACCAGCCGCCACTCGCAGCGGACCTTCTCGAGGCCGCGCAGCGAGAAGCGGCGGAAGCCGCGGCGCTCCTTGATCTGGCCGAAGACCGGTTCGACGCTCACCTTCCTCAGGCGATAGCGGCTGCGCCATCCGCCGCGGCGCAGACGCGCCCGCATCGCGCAGGAGAGCGGACCGCCCCGGTCCTTCTCGCGGTTGGTCGGCGAGGACATCCCGCGCTCCTGCCGGCCCGTCGCCACGTAGCCACGGATGCCGCGCTCCTTAAGCGCCGCGAGGTTCTCCTCGGAGCAGTAGCCGCTGTCCGCGGAGGCCTCCGCCGGCATGGCGCCCGTGTTCGTCTCGATCTGTTCGAGGAGCGCGACGAGCTGATCCGCGTCGTTCTGCTGTGCCACGACCTCTGCCGCCACGATCACCTGGTCGCCCGCGTCCACGGCCGCCTGCGCGTTGTAGCCCTGCACGTACTCGTTGCCCTTGCGCAGGATCCTGCTCTGCGCATCGGTGAAGTTCCTCTGCGCCTTGGGATCGACCTCGCCCGAGAGCGCCCTGGGCGCGCGCGGCCCCTCGACCGGCCTGCCTTGCGCGACCCGCTCCTGCCGCAGCTCCTCGGCAGCTTCTTTCGCCTCGGACTCGAGCGCCGCCTTGGCCTCGCGGATCTTCGCGAGCCGCGACGCCTTCTGCGCAACCCACTCCGGCATCTCGTCGCCGCGCAGCTCCTCGCCCAGCGCCTTGTCGTCCGCCTTGTCCGCCGCCCCCGAGGTCTTCAGCCACTCCTCCACCTGCGCCGCGAGCTTGGGCTCAGTCTCCTTCATCCGCGCGTAGCTCATCGCCTTGTGGCGCGACGCGTTCGCCTGGACCTTCGTGCCGTCCAGCGCCACGTGACCGAGTCTCGCCAGTCCCGCCTCGCGGCAGAGCCGCAGCACCTGCACGAAGAGCCCGCCCAAGGCGTCGCGGTGCATCTTCCTGAAGTCGCTGATCGTGCGGAAGTCGGGCTCCTGCATCCCCGTGAGCGCCATGAAGTCCACGCGCTCCTCGCACGCCACCGCGATCTGCCGCGACGCGTACACGCCGCGGCAGTACGCGTAGAGCAGCAGCGCCGTCAGCATCCCCGGGTGGTAGGGCGGGTTGCCGCGCGGGTCCTTCGAGTACGACCTCTCGATCGACGAGAGGTCCAGATCCCGTTGCACCAGGTCGCGCACGAAGAGCGCCAGGTGGCTGGGCTTCACGAAGTCGGTGACCGACGGCGGCAGCAGCATCGGCTGATCGACGATCCACGGACGTGATCGGGACATGCCCTGATCATCGTCCGCGCCGGCGACGGACTGGATCCGCCTTCTATCTAGGAGTCCGGCCGAGGTCGTTACTCGGACGGACTCCTAGCCCGCTTCGTTCACGACGAGGGAATCGCATCGGGCTGAGGCACGTCTAAGTGCTTGTACCACCAAGTACTTGCACTGACGGAGGCACACAGCCCGATGCGCACAGAGTGTAACAGCCAGGGGACCCTGTTTCCGGGCGTCGCGGGCCGCGACGCGGTCGTGCAGTTCAACGCCGGCGCGGTGACGAGCAACGGCGGCGTGCTTCTGCTCGAGCGCGTGGACCGGCGCATCGGGCTGACGTCGCGCTTCGCGGCGTGCTTCCGCGACCACCGCGATCCCTCCCGCGTCGAGCACACCGTGCGCGAGCTCGTCGCGCAGCGAGTCTTCGGCCTGTGCCTGGGCTACGAGGACATCAGCGACCACGACGCGGTCGGCAAGGACCCGCTCTTCGCGGCGGCGTGCGGCAGGGAGCAAGGCGCGCTCGCGACGCACCCGACGCTCTCGCGGCTGGAGATGACGCGGCAGGGAGCCACGGCGGCGACGCGCTACGCGAAGATCGAGATGCGGCAGAAGCGCGTGGACGAGCTGCTCGCCGAGCTCTTCATGGACGCCAAGGGCGGCGCGGATCCGGGCCTCATCGTGCTCGACGTGGACAACTCCGACGTACCGCTGCACGGCACGCAGGAGGGCCGCTTCTTCCACGGCTACTACA
>DASRKB010000132.1:0-17937 GCA_035649175.1 Burkholderiales bacterium
GGCGCCTTAGCGCTTTCGTCTTTGGGGTAGCCCAAAGAGACTCAAACGTGAGGGTCGTAGACATTCAAACCCTCAGCCTGGGGTTGACGAGGAAGTAGGCGAGGTCGGCGAGCAGGTTGAGCGTGATGTATACCGTCGCGGTGAAGAGGACCACGCCCTGGACCACGGAGTAGTCGCGGTTGAAGACCGCATCGACGATCAGCTTGCCGAACCCCGGGATCGAAAACACCTGCTCGGTGAGCACGGCGCCGGAGAGCAGGGTGCCGAACTCGAGCGCCCCGAGCGTGATCACCGGGATCAAGGCGTTGCGCAGCGCGTGCTTGAGTATCACGACGCGCTCGTCCAGCCCCTTGGCGCGGGCCGTGCGCACGTAGTCGGAGTTCAGCACCTGCAGCATGGCGCTTCTCGTGTGACGCATCAGCACCGCGGCGATGCCGGTGCCGAGCACGAAGGCCGGCATCGCCATCGCGGCGAGGTTCGCGCCGAGGTCCTCGAAGGGGCTGACGTAGCCCGAGGCGGGGAGCCAGCCGAGGTTCACCGCGAAGAGCAGGATAAGCAGGATGCCGAGCCAGAAGTTCGGCGTCGAGAGGCCGGCGAGCGCGAAGACGTTCGCCGCGTAATCCCAGGCCGAGTCCTTCTTCACGGCCGAGACGATGCCCGCGGTGATGCCGATGAAAAGCGCCACCAGCATCGCCCAGGTCGCGAGCTGCAGCGTGACCGGCAGCTTCTCGAGGATGAGGTCGGTGACCGGCTTCTGGATGCGCACCGAGTCGCCGAGGTCGCCCTGCAGCACGCCCGAGAGCCAGTACCAGTAGCGTACCGGCAGCGGCTCGTCGAGATGAAACTTCTCTCTCAGGTATCTGATGGTCTCGGGATCGCGCTCCTCTCCGGCGAGCGCGATCGCCGGGTCGCCGGGGAGGAGCTGCTGCAGCCCGAAGATCAGGACCGAGACGAAGAACAGCGTCGGGACGATCGTCGCCAGGCGCTGCAGCAGGAATTTCAACATTCAGGGAAGCTTCGAGGAGTCGCCCCCGCGCAAGGCGGGGGCCCGTTTTCTCAGACATGGGTCCCCGCCTGCGCGGGGACGACGGTTGGCCGCTAGTTCATCCTCAAGCCCTGCACGCGCACCATGCCGTCGGGCACCGTGCGAAGGCCGGAAAGCTTGTTCGTGTGCGCCCACAGCCAATGACGGTGGTAAAGGTAGATGATCGGCCGGTCCTTCTGCACCTGCTGGGCGATCTTGTCGTACGCGGCGGCGCGGCGCACGGGGTCGAGCGAGGTGCGCGACTCGTTGATGAGCGCCTCGACGTCGTCCTTGCAGTAGCCGGCGTAGTTCGTCGGTCCCTTGCACGCGAGCATGGTGTGCAGGTTGCCGTCCGGGTCGGCGCGGCCGCTCCAGGCGAGCACGTAAGCGTCGAACTGCCCCTTGTCGGCCAGGTTGAGCGAGGTGGCGAACTCGGTGGAGTGGATCTTGATATCGAAGCCCGCTTCCTTGGCCATCGCCTGCACCACCTGCCCGATCTTCTGGGCGTCGGAGGTCGTGGCGACCATCAACGTGAAGCTCGGGTTGGGCACGCCCGCTTCCTTGAGGAGCTGCCGCGCGCGCGCCACATCGCGTTTCGGAATCGGCGCGCTCTTGCCGTAGTACTGGTTGGAGGGCGCGACCCACTGGTTGCCGGGCTGCGCCTCACCCTCCATCACGACCTTGACGATCGCATCGCGATCGAGCGAGAGCTCGAACGCCTCGCGCACACGCGGATCGCGGCCGAGCGGGTTCTTCTGCGCGAAGTCGCTCTTCGCGAGGTTGATGGTGATGCCCTGGTAGCCGATCTCGACGATTTTCGCGACCTTGAAGCGGCTGTCGCTCGCGATCTGCGCGATGTCGGAGGCGGCGACGCGCTCGATGAAGTCGAGCTGCCCGGAGCGCAGGTTGGCAATGCGCACCGTGGCGTCGACGATCGGCTGGTAGACGATGCGGTCGAAGTGGATCTCGCCCTTGTTCCAGTAACCCGGGAAGCGCTCGAGCACCATGCGGTCCTGCGCGATGCGCTCGACGAACTTGAAGGGCCCGGAGCACACGGGGTTCGCGCCGAACTTCTCACCGGCGGCCTCAGCAGCCTTCGGCGACACCATCATGCCGGCGCGGTCGGTGAGGACCGCGAGCAGCGGGGCGAAGGGCGCCGCCAGGTTGATGCGCACGGTCTGCGGGTCGACCGCGTCGACGCTGGAGACCACCGCGAGCTCGCCACGGCGGCTCGAGCCTTTCATGTTCTTGTGGCGCTCCAGGTTGTACTTCACCGCGGCGGCGTCGAGCTTCTCGCCGTCGTGGAAGGTCACGCCGGGGCGCAGCTTGATCTCGAGCGACTTGTTGTCGGCCGACCACTTGTAGCCGGTGGCGAGCTGCGGAACGATGTTCAGCTTTTCGTCCAGGTCGAAAAGCTTGTCGCACAGGCCGGCGAACACGATGCGGCCCACGAAAGTGCGCGCGCGCGTCGGGTCGAGGACGTCGGGGTCCTCGGCCAGGCCGATGCGCAGGGTCTGCGCATTCACGGAGAAGGAAAAGACCAGGAAAGAAAGGAGCGAGATTCGTTTCATAGGGGTACACCTCCCGAGGATCGGAACGCTGCCTGAAGGCGGAGCAGTCTCTCATTGACCGCCGTCAAGCGAGAAGGGGTAGGAAAGGCTTCGAGCTCGCGCCAGAAGTGGCACGCCACGCCCTCTTCCAGAGCGGGCACTTCCGCGCTGCACCGTGGCCGGGCATGCTGGCAGCGCGTGCGGAAGCCGCAGCCCGAGGGCGGCGCGGCCGGGTTGGGCACATCTCCCTGAAGAACAAGGCGATTGCGCTTGAGCGAGGGATCGGGCACCGGGATCGCCGACAGCAGCGCGCGGGTATAGGGATGCCGCGGCGCCGCGAAGAGCGTCCGCTTGTCCGCCAGCTCCACGATCTTGCCGAGATACATCACCGCCACCCGGGTGGCGATGTGCTTTACCACCGCCAGGTCATGAGCGATGAAGATGTACGCCAGGCCGAGCCGGCGCTGCAGGTCCTGCAGCAGGTTGACGACCTGCGCCTGGATCGACACGTCGAGCGCCGAGACCGGCTCGTCGCACACCACCAGGCGCGGCTCGACCGCGAGTGCCCGGGCGATGCCGATCCGCTGCCGCTGCCCGCCGGAGAACTCGTGCGGATAGCGCGACGCGTGGTGGGGGGAGAGTCCCACGAGCCCCAGCAGCTCCGCCACCCGGCCCGAACGGTACAGACCGTGCAACCGCAGAGGCTCCTCCAGCATGTCGCCGACCGTCATGCGTGGGTTGAGCGACGCGTACGGATCCTGGAAGATGATCTGCATTTCGCGACGCAGGGAACGAATCTGGTGTTCCTTCAACATGGTTATTTCTTTTCCCGCGAACCAGATCCTTCCGGCCGTCGGCTCGATGAGGCGCAGCACCAGTCTTCCGGCGGTCGACTTGCCGCATCCCGATTCGCCCACGAGCGCGAGCGTCTCGCCGGCGCGGAGCTCGAAGCTCACGCCGTCCACCGCGCGCACTTTCTTGAAGTGCTTCACCAGGTTCTCCGCGCGAAGGAGCGGCATCACAGGGGCGCCCTCCAGCAAGAAGCAAAATGAGTCCTTGAAACCTCGGAAAGCGGCGGCTCCTCGCGGCGGCACTTGTCGATCGAGAAGGGACAGCGCGGATGGAAGCGACAGCCTTCCGGCAATGCCGCCGCGTCCGGGACGAAGCCCTCGATGGCCGATAGGCGTTCCTGCTCCGCGTCGAGGCGGGGAATCGACCCGAGCAGCCCGACGGTGTAGGGATGCTGCGGCTCGGCGAAAAGCCGCGGCACCGCGCAGCGCTCGATGACGCGCCCGGCATACATGACCATCACCTCGTCGGCGAGCTCGGCGACGACCCCGAGATCGTGGGTGATGAGGATGATCGCGGTGCCGAGCTCCTCGCGCAGCGCGCGCATGAGCTCGAGGATCTGCGCCTGGATGGTGACGTCGAGCGCCGTGGTCGGCTCGTCGGCGATGAGCAGCTTCGGGTTGCAGGCGAGCGCCATCGCGATCATGACGCGCTGGCGCATACCGCCGGAGAGCTGGTGCGGATACTCGCTCGCGCGCGTCTCCGGCGACGGGATGCGCACTTTGCGAAGCATCTGGATGGACTGGCTTGTCGCTTCTGACTTCGAAACCTTCTTGTGTCGAAGTATCGCTTCGGCGATCTGGTCGCCGACCGGGAACGCCGGGTTGAGCGAGGTCATCGGCTCCTGGAAGATCATCGAGAGCTTGTCGCCGCGCAGGTCTCGCAGGCGCTCGGGGCGGGCCTTCAGCAGGTCCTCCCCCTCGAAGAGCACCTCGCCCCCCGCGATGCGCCCGGGCGGCCGCGGCAAGAGCCCCATGATGGAGAGCGCCGTGACGCTTTTGCCGCAGCCCGACTCGCCGACGATACCGAGCGTGCGCCCCGGCTCGAGGGCGAAGCCCACGCCGTCGACCGCGCGCACCTCGCCGCGCTCGGAGGCGAAGTGCGTCCGCAGGTCTTTGACCTCAAGAAGCGCCACGTTTCGTCTGGAAGTCCCGAATGGCGCGCTCGATCGCCTCGCGATCGTGGATTCCCCAGGGCCGCTCGCGGCTCGGGCTGCAGCTCAGGTAGGGCACGAAGCGCTCGTGCGCCTTCTCGTAAAGACGCGTGAGCTCGGCGAGCGGATCGGCGTGGTCGTCCACCCGCAGGTCGAGGTCGGGATACTGCTCCTTGGAGTAGATGAGCAGGGCGGCCGACTGCCGACCGCGCTTGTCGCCGCCCGCCGCCTCGCCCGCCTCGAGCGCGGCGATGAGCCGTTCGGCAAACGGAAGAGAAGATTCTTGATAGACCCTCGCCGTCTCCCGGATGACGTTCTCGTTGGAAAGCATGTTGCCCGCCACCGAGAAGCCTTGCCCCGCGACCGCGCCACGCCAGTCGACGCAGCGCGAGCCGGTGAATTGCCCGATGCGCCCCTGCGCGTCGATGACGTGCACCTGGCGGTGCTCGCGACCCTCATCGGGCGCCACCAGCCGCGCGACCACCTCGGGCGCCGGCACACCGGCGCGCAGCAGCTCGAGCCCCTGCTTGCCGTAGTGCGGGTTGACGAGCGCCTGGGTCGAGAGCGCCCCCATGCCGCTTTCCGCGTGCGGGCAGAGCGCGCCGACGGCGAAGAAGCGCGTCGCGATCGCCACGCCGAACGCACCGCTCGTGTCGCGCGCTATGATCGACCAGGTCATGGGCGGCGATCTTAACTTGTATGCGGAGCAGATCGCGAAGCTCCTGGAGCGCTCGCTTTTCTACCGCCGCAAGCTTGCCGCCGCGGGGTTCGACTGCGCCGCGGCCGTGGGAGGGCTCGATCGCATTGCCGGGTTGCCGTTCACCACCAAGGACGAGCTGCGGGCGAGCCAGGCCGAGGCGCCGCCGCTGGGCTTGCACGCGGTGATCCGCGTCGAGGAGGCGGCGCGGATCTATTCGACGAGCGGCACGAGCGGCACGCCGAGCTATGTCCCGCTCACTCGCAACGACCTCGAGGACTGGCGGCGCATCGCGCGCGCGAGCTACGCGCGGAGCGGCCTGCAGCCGGGGGAGCTGCTTCTCAGCACCTACAACGCCGGCCCCTTCGTCGCCGGTGCCGCGCTCGATGCCTTCGACTCGCTCGGCGTCACGCACCTGCCCCTGGGCACCGGCCACACCGAGAAGCTGCTCGAGGCGCTCCGGCGCTTCCGGCCGCAGACCCTCGTCTGCACCCCGTCGTATGCATTGCATCTTTCCGAGAACATCAAGGGAGAGACGGGATTGAGAAGAATCCTCGTCGCGGGCGAGCCGGGAGGCGGGGAGCCGGCGTTTCGCAGCGCCTTGGAAGAGCGCCTCGGCGCGCGTGTTTACGAGGTCATGGGAATCGGCGACGTCGCCGCCTCGCTCTGGGGCGAGTGCCCCGCGCAGGTCGGCATGCACTTTTCGGGCGAGGGCAGCATCCACGTGGAGCTCGTCGACCCGGAGTCGGGCCGGCCCCGGGAGATGCACGATGATGCAGAGGGCGAGCTCGTCTATACGCACCTGCGGCGCGAGGCGGCCCCGCTGCTGCGCTTCCGAAGCCGCGACCATGTGCGGATCTGGAGCTCGAGGTGCGCCTGCGGCGCGACCTCGCTCCGCGTGCGCTGCATCGGCCGCACCGACGACATGCTGATCGTGCGCGGCGTGAACGTCTTTCCCTCGGCGATCCGCGAGGTGGTGGGACGCTTCCGCCCCGCGACGACCGGCGCGGTCATGGTGCGGCCGCGCCGCCGCGGCGTGCGCCAGGATCCGCCGCTGCCAGTCGTAGTGGAAGTTACCGGGGTTTCGGAGGATCTTGCCTTCCAGATCACGAAGGCCATCCGGGCAACCCTTTCCGTTTCCGCGGACGTAAAGCTCGTCCCGGCGGGGACCTTGCCGCGCTCAGAATACAAGTCCAAGCTAGTCGACTATTCCGAAGCAGGAGGAGAGTGACATGAAGGTCTATTACCACCCCGTTTCCACCACCAGCCGCCCGGTGATTCTCTTCGCCATGGAGAACAACCTGCCGGTGGAGTTCCAGGTCGTCGACCTGATGACCGGCGAGCACATGAAGCCGCCCTACGCCGCGATGAACCCCAACAAGCTCGTGCCGCTGCTCGAGGACGGCGACTTCCGCCTCACCGAAAGCTCGGCCATCCTGAAGTATCTCGCCGAGAAGTCTGGCTCGCCGGCCTATCCCAAGGATGTCCGCGCGCGCGCGAAGGTGAACGAGATGATGGACTGGGTGAACACGCAGCTCTGCCGCGATCTCGCCTACGGGCTGGTGTACCCGCAGATCTTCCCCGGGCACAAGCGGCCGACCGACGAGTTCCAGAAGGGGCAGCTCGCCTGGGCCAAGGAGCGTGCCAAGGGCTGGATGAAGGTGCTCGACGAGAGCCTGATCGGCAAGCAGCAATACCTTTGCGGCGACCAGATCACCATCGCCGACTACTTCGCCGCGGCGTTCGTCAGCCTCGCCGAGTTCATCCGCGCCGATTTCGGCCCGTATCCGAACCTCAAGCGCTGGTACGAGCGCATGAAGGGACTGAAGAGCTGGAACAAGGTGCACGAGGTGTTCTACGGCTTCGCCGGGTCCATGAAGGACGCGAAGTTCGAGGTGGTCTGACATGATCAAGGGACTGCACCACAACGCCTACCGCTGCCGCGACTCGGGCGCGACGCGCGCCTTCTACGAGGACTTCCTCGGCCTGCGCCTCGCCTGCACCCTGGAAATCAACGAGACCATGACCGGGCGCAAGACGAGCACCCTGCATACCTTCTACGAGATGGACGACGGCTCGTACCTCGCCTTCTTCGAGGCGCCGGACATGCCCTTCGATTTCAAGCGTCAGCACGACTACGACTTGCACATCGCGCTCGAGGTCGAGGAGAAGGAGCTCGCGCCGATGATGGCGAAGGGCAAGGCGCGCGGCATCGAGACGCGCGGGGTGTCCGACCACGGCTTCATCCACTCGATCTACTTCCGCGACCCGAACGGCTACGTGATCGAGCTCACGGCGAAGAGGCCTTCGCACGCCGAGGCCACCGACCCCTCGCGCAACGCCGCGCGCGCCAAGCTCGACCGCTGGCAGGCGACGAAGCAGCCCGCCTAGGATGGCCGCAGCCCGGGCCCTGGGCCTCGCAATGCTCCTTGCGCTCGGGCCACTGGCGCTCGCGGACTCCCACCGCGAAGCCGTCCTGCGCCTCGTGTCGATCGGCTCGGCAATCCGAGCCGAGGCGCTGCAGACGAAGGGCATGCTCGGCATGGACACGGACTCGCGCATGACGCCGATCGAGTGCGCGCAGCTCTTCCAGGACATCGTGTCGATGAGCAACCTGCAGGCCCTGAGCGCGAGAAACGACGAGGTGGTCGTGCGCTGGCACGGCCAGCGCGAGCTGCGCGTCCAGATTCGGCGCGCCCCGGCGCTCGAGCTCGAAGTGCACGATAGCGCAGGCCCGGCCTGTACCGTGACGAGCGTCGCGGGTCGCGACTCGGAAGGATGGCGCGGCAAGCTGACGCCTGTGCTCCTCGACTTCCCGGGCCTGCCCAAAGGGCCGGCGCAGGCGTTCCCCGTCGATCCGGTGCGCTCGCCGGACGGCGAGCTCCTGAAGTAGCATTCGCGCCATGGAGATCCCGCGCGAGTACAACGCCGCGGTCGACCTGGTCGGCCGCAACGCCAGCCGCGGGGCGAAGGCCGCCTTCATCGACGACACGGGCACCTGCACCTACGCGCAGCTCGCGGAGAAGGTGGACCGCGCAGCGAGTGCCCTGAGAAGTATGGGTCTTGAAAGAGAAAACAGAATCGCCATCGCGATGCTCGACGGCGCCGACTGGCCGGCGATCTTCCTCGGCGCCATCAAGGCGGGCATCGTCCCGGTCGCGCTCAATACGCTCCTCACGCCCTCGGACTACGAGTACCAGCTAAAGGACAGCCGCTCGCGGGCGCTTTTCGTCTCCGAGCCCCTCATGAAGAGCTTCGAGGGAATGCAGGGCAAGTGCCGGGATCTCAAGCACGTCGTCTCCGACATCAAGGGCTTCATCGCCTCCGGCGCCCCGAAGGCCGAGGCCGCGCCCACCACGCGCGACGACATGTGCTTCTGGCTGTACTCCTCGGGGTCGACCGGCGCGCCCAAGGGGACGGTGCACCTGCATTCGCACCTCGTCCTCACCGCCGAGCTCTATGCCAAAGGCGTGCTCGGCATGCGCGAGTCCGATGTCATCTTCTCCGCCGCCAAGCTCTTTTTCGCCTATGGCCTGGGCAACTCCCTGACCTTCCCGATGGCCGTGGGCGCGACCACCGTGCTCATGGCCGAGCGCCCGACGCCGGACGCCGTGTTCAAGCGCCTCGTCGAGAAGAAGCCGACCATTTTCTTCGGGGTGCCTACGCTCTATGCGGGAATGCTCGCCTCAGCGAACTTCCCCCAGAAGAAAGATCTCGGCTTGAGAATCTGTGTTTCCGCGGGAGAGGCGTTGCCACCGGCGATCGGCAACGGCTTCACCGAGCGCACCGGCGTCGAGATCCTCGACGGCATCGGCTCAACCGAGATGCTGCACATCTTCCTCTCCAACCGCCCCGGCGAGGTGCGCTACGGCACCACCGGCAAGGCCGTGCCCGGCTACGAGCTGCGCCTCGTGGACGAGCAGGGCGGCGTGATCACCACGCCGGGGGAGCTCGGCGAGCTGCAGATCGGCGGCCCGACCTCGGCCATCATGTACTGGAACCAGCGCGAAAAGACGAAGAACACGTTCCAGGGCCCGTGGACGCGTAGCGGGGACAAGTACTCCTTCGACAAGGACGGCTACTACACCTACGGTGGGCGATCCGACGACATGCTGAAGGTCGGCGGCATCTACGTATCGCCGGTCGAAGTCGAGATGGCGCTTTCCAGCCACGACGCGGTGCTCGAGGCGGCGGTCGTGGGGCAGGAGGACGAGTCGAAGCTCATCAAGCCCAAGGCGTACGTGGTCCTGAAACCAGGCCAGTCACCGAGCGAGACCTTGAAGGGAACCCTTCAACAGCACGTGAAAGCCAAGCTCGCGCCCTACAAGTACCCGCGCTGGATCGAGTTCCGAGCCGACCTGCCCAAGACCGCCACAGGGAAGATTCAGCGCTTCAAATTGAGAGGTTGAAAGGCGGGGTTACAATCGGCCGATGGCTACGAAACCTGAAGCGACCGAGATCAAGGTCGATCCCAAGCAGCTTTACCTCGAGGAAGTCTTCACCGACCGCCGCGTCGGCACGATCCGGCGGCTGACGCCCGTGAACGGGCAGGGACAGCGCGATCAGGCGCGCGCGGTGCTCTACGTCGGCGAGACGCAGGTGCTCACCCCGGCAGGCGCGCTGCCGATCGGCTTCGAGATCGCAGCGGGCTCGCTGGAGGAGGCGGCCGAGAAGTTCGGCCAGCTCGCCAAGGAAGCGATCGAGCGCACGGTGAAGGAGCTGCAGGAGCTGCGCCGCCAGGCCGCGTCCTCGATCGTCGTGCCGCAGGGCGGCATCCCGCCGATGGGGCCGGGCGGCCTCGGCGGCGGCGGCAAGATCCAGATGCCTTAGAGGGTTTGGTTCCGAAACTGGATCTCATCCCAGCAGTTTCCGGTTGGGTAAACACCGCCAGTCGCGTCGTTGTCCTGACGGGCGCGGGCATCTCCACCGACTCGGGAATCCCCGACTTCCGCGGCCCGCAGGGCCTGTGGACGAGGAATCCGCTCGCCGAAAAGCTCTCCAACATTCATTACTACCTCGCCGACCCCGAGGTGCGGAAGGCCTCGTGGCAGAACCGCCTGGGCAGTCCCGCGTGGGACGCGAAGCCGAATGCCGGTCATGTGTCATTGGTTCATCTCGAGAAGCGCGGCAAGCTGCACGCCCTGATTACCCAGAACATCGACGAGCTCCACCAGCTCGCGGGCAACTCGCCGGAGCTCGTCGTCGAGGTGCACGGCACGATGCGCAAGTTCATGTGCTGGGGCTGCGGCATGCGCGGGCCGATGCAGGCGGTGCTGGACCGGGTCCGCTCGGGCGAGGAAGACCCGAAGTGCCGGGACTGCGGCGGGATCCTGAAGAGCGACACGATCTCCTTCGGCCAGCAGCTCGTGCCCGAGGTGATCGATCGGGCGATGCAGGCGGCGGGGGAGGCGGACCTCTTCCTCGCCGTCGGCACGAGCCTGCAGGTCTACCCGGTCGCCGGCGCGGTGGACATCGCGCGCTCCGCCGGCGCGAAGCTCGTCATCGTCAACGCCGAGCCCACGCCTTTCGACGACGCGGCCGACGCGGTCTTCAAGGGCTCGATCAGCGAGGTGTTGCCGGCAATCCTAGGAAGTGCCGGGCGTTTTTGAACGCGAGGCGCTTCACGGTCTCGCGGTCGAGCGTCTGCAGGGATCTCATGGGAGAGAAATCGCCCATCGCGAAAGGGTAGTCGGTGCCGAGGCAGATCTGGTTCACGCCGAACTGCTCGATGAGGAGCTTGATCACCTTCGGGTCGAACACGAGCTGGTCGTAATAGAAGCGCCGCGCCGCGAGCTCCGGCGACTCGGGGAGCGTCTCCCTGACCTTGGGGAACTGGTTCCAGGCGTGCACCAGGCGCGGCAGCAGGATCGCCATGGTTCCGCCACCGTGGCTGTAGGCCATGCGCAGCTCGGGATGGCGCATCGCGATCCCGCCGGTGATCATCGAGGCGCAGGCAAGTGCGATGTCGCCGGGGAAGCACACCGCCTGCTCGATGAAGGGGCCGACGATGCGCTCCTGCCCCGCGGGGCGCAGCGCGTGCACGAAGATCGCCGCGCCCAGGCGCTCGGCCTCGGCGAAGAACGGCTCGAAGCGCGGGTCACCGATCGACACGCCGTTCACGTGGCTCGCGATCTCCACGCCGGAGAAGCGCAGCTCCTTCAGGCAGAAGGTCATCTCGCGGATCGCGGCGTCGACGTCCTGCAGGGGCACGGCGCCCAGGCCGACGAAGCGATCCGGCGCCTGCCCGATCATCACCGCGATCTGCTCGTTCAGGTAGCGCACCATGACCTTGGCGTCCTCGAGCGGCAGCCAGTAGGCGAGGAGCTCCGGCATCGGCGAGAGCGCCTGCCGCGCAACGCCCATCGCGACCATGTCCTCGATGCGCCGCGGCACGCTCCAGCAGCCGTCGGAGACGGTGCGGTAGAGCTTGCCGGAGATCATCACGTGCTTGTGGCAGGCGTGCGCGTCCTGCATCGAAGGCCAGGGCACGTTGGCGTTTTTTCCGGCGTAGGGGGGGAAGGACTCGGGGACGATGTGCGTGTGGATGTCGATGCAGTCGCGCATGGCGGGGCATTATGCTTAAAATTTCCGGCGTGAAACGGTTCGTTGCCGCGCTGCTCCTCGCCTTGTTCGGCCTGCCTGCGGTGGGGCAGTCCTGGCCGGCCAAGCCGGTACGGATCCTCGTTCCCTTCGCCCCGGGCGGCACCGCCGACACCCTGGGGCGCCTGGCGGCGCAGAAGCTTTCGGACGCGTTCAAAGAAAGCTTCGTCGTCGAGAATCGCCCGGGCGCAGGCGGCACCATCGCCTCGGATGCGGTCTCGAGGGTCTCGCCCGATGGCTATACGCTCGTCGTCTCGGGCGTCGCCTCACACGCCGTGGCGCCCGCGCTCCCGAGCGGCGTGCCCTACGACCCGGTGAAGGGCTTCACGCACATCGCGCTCTTCGGCGGACCGCCGGCCGTCCTAGTGGTCCACCCGGACGTTCCTGCGCGCAGCCTTCAGGAACTGATTCAGCTGTTGAAGGCGGAGCCCCAGAAATATTCATACGGCTCGCCGGGGAACGGGACGCACGGTCAGCTCGTCGCCGAGCTCTTCAAGCAGCTCGCGGGCGTGCAGATGCAGCATGTCCCGTACAAGGGCGGGGCGGCGGCGATGGGCGATCTCATCGCTGGCCACGTGCCGATCGCCTCGAACACGCTGACGAGCGCGGCGAGCCACATCCATTCCGGCAAGGCGCGTGCGCTCGCCGTGAGCAGCACCAGCCGCCTGCCCGACTATCCCGACGTGCCGACCTACGCTGAGCTCGGCTACCAGGATCTCGTGGCCACCATCTGGTTCGGACTCTCGGGCCCGCCGGGCATGCCGGCCGACCTGGTCGAGCGCATCAACGCCGAGGTGCGCCGCGGGCTCGATGCGCCGGATGCGCGCGCGCGGCTGAAGCCGGAGGCAATCGAGCCGGGACGACTGTCGGCGAAGGAGTTCGGCGAGTTCGTCGCCGCCGAGGCGCAGCGCTGGGCGCCGGTCGTGCGGGCTTCGGGCGCGCGCCGTGATTAGCGCCGAGGAGAACGAAGGCCTGACGCGCGTCGGTCCCGGGACGCTCATGGGCGGGCTCTTCCGCCGCTATTGGCTGCCGGCGCTGCTCGCTTCCGAAGTGGCGGAGCCCGACTGCCCGCCGGTGCGCGTCAAGCTCCTCGGGGAGCGCCTCGTCGCTTTTCGCGATACCGGAGATCAGATCGGTCTGGTCGACGAGTTCTGCGCTCACCGCGGCGTGTCGCTGTGGTTCGGCCGCAACGAGGAATGCGGCCTGCGCTGCCCCTACCACGGCTGGAAGTACGACGTCACGGGCCAGTGCGTCGAGCTGCCTTCGGAAGGTTCCGACGGCCCGATGCGAAAGCGCATCAAGCTGAAGTCCTATCCGTGCATGGAGCTCGGCGGCGTGGTGTGGACGTACATGGGGCCGCCCGAGCTCCGGCCGGAAGCGCCCGGCATCGAGTGGGCGCATGTCGCCCCGGAGCGGCGCTTCGTCTCGAAGCGGCTGCAGGAGTGCAACTGGCTGCAGGCCATGGAGGGCGGCATCGATTCCTCGCATGTGTCGTTCCTGCATTCCGGCGCACTGAAGCGCGACCCGCTCTTCGAGGGCAGCAGAGGCAACGAGTACAACCTCAAGGACACGATGCCGGAGTTTGACGTGGTCGATTTCCCGGGGGGATTGCTCATCGGCGCGCGGCGCAACGCGGACGAGGGGCGCTACTACTGGCGCATCACGCCGTGGATCATGCCCTCGCACACGATCATCCCGCCGCGTGCTGGCCATCCGCTGGGCGCGCATGTCTGGGTGCCGATCGACGACGAGAGCTGCTGGGCGTGGAGCATCAACTATCACCCTTCAAGAAGCTTGAAAGCCGAAGAACTGCAGGCGATGCGTGATGGAAAAGGCATTCATGTGCGGTACGTTCCCGGCACGTTCGTCCCCCTGCAGAACAGGCGCAACGACTACCTGATGGACCGCGAGGCGCAGAAGCGCGGCGACACTTTCTCCGGTGTCGAGGGCATCGCGATGCAAGACGCCTCGCTCCAGGAGAGCATGGGAGCGATCCAGGACCGCACGCGGGAAAATCTTTGCCCGACCGACCGGGGGATCGTCATGGCGCGGCGCAAGCTGCTGCAGGCCGCCGCCGCGAGCCGCGAGGGCAAGCCGGTGCCCGCGCTGCTCGCGCAGGAGCAGCGCGTGCGCTCCTGTGCCATCGAGCTGCCGCGCGACCGGCATTTTCGCGAGCACGCGCGCCACGGGCTCTTCCCGGCGCCGAACGCCGACCCGGTCACGGTATGACGGAGGTCCTGGTGGTGGGCGCCGGCCCGGTGGGCCTGGCGCTCGCCCTGTCGCTTGCGCACCAGGGAGTGAGCGTCAGGGTGATCGAGGCGGAGCCCCGCCTCACCGAGGATCATCGCGCGGGCTCCTTCCATCCGCCGACGCTCGAGATGCTCGCGCCTTTCGGCGTCACCGACGCTATGCACGAAATCGGCATCAAGGTGCCGCGCTGGCAGATCCGCGACCGCTCGGAAGGCGTGATCGTCGAGTGGGACCTCGGGCTCATCGCCGACCTCACGGCCTATCCGTACCGCTTCCACCTCGAGCAGTACAAGCTGACGCCGATCCTGCTGGAGAAGCTGAAGGGCTTTCCGCACGCCGCCGTGCATTTCGGGGTTTCCTTCGAGCATGCTTCCCAGGACGGAAACGGTGTAACGATCAACGATCGGTACCGGGCGAAGTGGCTCGTGGGCTGCGACGGCGCTCGGAGCGTTGTCAGGAAGCTGATCGGCACCGATTTCGAGGGCTTCACCTGGCCCGAGCGGTTCATCGTGATCGGCACGGCTGCCGACTTCGCCGCGCACGGCTTCACCTCCAATGCCTACATCGCCGATCCGCGCGAGTGGGCGGCGTTGTTCCATATGCCGGGCCTGTGGCGTATCGCCTTTCCGGTGCATCCGGAAGAGGACGAGGCGGCGGTGCTCGACCCGCAGGCGGTCGAGGCGCGCATGCAGCGTTTCGTGCCGCGCGCCGGGCGCTATGAGGCGCCGCACATCGGCATCTACCGCGTGCACCAGCGCGTGGCGAAGGGGTGGCGCGCCGGGCGCATTCTTCTCGCCGGCGACGCCGCGCACCTCAACAACCCCCTCGGCGCCTTCGGCCTGAACGGCGGCCTGCACGATGCCGTGCTGCTCGGCGAGTATCTCGGCAAGGTCTGCCGGGGTGAAGCTGGCGAGGACCTGCTGGACCTCTACGTGCGGCAGCGGCGCACCGCCAACATCGACTTCGTGCAGACGCAGTCCATCAGCAACAAGCGCCTGCTGGAGGAACCCGATCCGCAGGCGCGCCGCAAGAACTTCGACAACCTGCGCCGCATCGCGGGGAACCGCGAGGCCGCGCGCGAGTTCCTAGTAAAGTCATCCATGATCTGGAGCGTACGCCGTGCCGCCGAAATCACTTAGATGGGGCGAGGCCCCGCTCAAATGGGGTCAGACCCCATTCCTACTCTTTCTTTTTATCTGGGCATGGGGTGCGCTTGCGCAGGCTCCGGATACCCACCAGCACCAGTTCAAGGACGCCGAGAAGTGGGCGCACGTCTTCGACGACCCGAAGCGCGACGCGTGGCAGAAGCCGCACGAGGTGATCCAGGCGCTCAAGCTCGCGCCCGACGCGGTCGTCGCGGACGTGGGTGCCGGCACCGGCTACTTCTCCGCGCGGCTCGCCACCATGCTGCCCAAGGGCAAGGTCTACGCGGTCGACGTCGAGCCCGACATGGTGAAGCACCTCGCCGCGCGCGCGAAGCGGGAGGGCAAGGCGAACATGCAGGCCGTGCAGGGCGCCTTCGACGATCCGAAGCTGCCCGAGAAGGCGGATCTCATCCTCTTCGTCGACGTGCACCACCACATCGACGAGCGCGAGAAGTACTTCCGCAACCTGCGCGGCGCGCTCAAGCCGGGCGGGCGCGTGGCGATCATCGACTTCCGCCCCGACGCGCCGATGGGGCCGCCCAAGCGCACGCGCGTTTCAGCAGAGAAGGTAAGAAGCGAGCTGACGGCTGCCGGTTACTCGCTCTCCGAGGAACACGCCTTCCTGCCGCACCAGTACTTCCTCGTCTTCAAACCATAGCCGAGCCGCCGTCGACCACCAGGGTCTGGCCCGTCATGAAGGCCGCATCGTCGCTCGCGAGGAAGCTCACGGCGCCGACCAGGTCCTGCGGCGTCTCGTCCCGGGCAATCGCGCGGGTGGCGGGGATGCTGGCGCCGTGCTTGAGGTGCGCCGGGCTCGCCCGGATGTTCTCGGAGAGGGTGAAACCCGGGGCCAGGGCGTTCACCGTGACGCCGTCCTTGCCGAGCTCGCGCGCGAGCGCGCGCGTCATGGCGATCACCGCGCCCTTGCTCGAGACATAGTGGAGGAGGAACGGCACGCCCTTGATCGGCGCGCCCGAGGCGAGGTTGACGATGCGCCCGCGGCCCGACTTGCGCAGGTAGGGCGCGCAGGCGCGGCAGCAGAGGAACACGCCGAGCGTATTCACCTCCATCACGCGGCGCCACTCGTCGGGCTCGATGCGCTCGAAGGGCTTGGGCTCGAGCGGCGAGAAAAGCGCGGCGTTGTTCACCAGGATGTCGATGCCGCCGAAGGTCTTCGCGGTCTGGGAAACGACTGCCTCGACATCCCGTTCCGAGGAAACGTCCGCTGAAAACCCCAACGTCCTCTTTCCCGTCGCTTTCGCAAGCTCAGCGGCGGCCACGTCATGGCCGTTCAGGTCGACGATGACGACGCTCGCGCCGTCCTGCGCGAGGCGCAGCGCGATGGCCTTGCCGATGCCCGTCGCAGCGCCGGTGACGATTGCGGTGCGCCCGGCGAGGCTCATTGCATCATCGTGTTGGGCAGGATCATCGCGATCTGCGGGAACACGGCGAGCAGCACTACGCAGAGCAGCATCGCGAACCAGAACGGCATGATGCCGGCGAAGATCTGCCCCATCGGTACCTGCTCGGCGATGCCCTTGACGACGAAGACGTTGATGCCCACGGGCGGGCTGATGAGCCCCATCTCGAGCACGATCACCATGAAGATGCCGAACCACACCGGGTCGATGCCGAGCGCGCTGATGATCGGGAAGACGATCGGCACGGTGAGCACCATCATGGCGAAGCCTTCGAGGAACATGCCCATGATCACGTAGGCGACGAGCAGCGTCGCCAGCACCCCGAAGGCGGAGAGCTCCATCGCCACCAGCGCGTTGGCGAGATCGACCGGGATGCGCGAGAGCGCGAGGAAGGGCGAGAAGATGTGCGCCCCGATGAGGATGAGAAACACCATCGCGGTGGTGCGCACGGTTTGCAGCAGCGCCTCGGTGAGCTGCGCGAGGCCGAGCGTGCGCCGCCACAGCGCGTGCGCCATGGTGAGGAGCGCGCCGACCGCGGCCGCTTCGTTGACCGTGAACACGCCGGCGTAGATGCCGCCGATCGTGATCGCCACGACCAGGATGAAGGGCGCCGCGCCGCCGAGCGCGGCGATGCGCTCGCCGAGCGGCAGCCGGGCGCCCTGCGGGCCCAGGTTCGGCCGCAGGCTGCAGAGCAGCATCACGGTGAGCACGAAGAGCACCGTGAGCAGCACCCCGGGCAGGAATCCGGCGAGGAAGAGGCGCCCGATCGACTCCTCGGTGAGGAGCGCGTAGACCACCAGCACCGTGGAGGGCGGGATGAGGATACCGAGCGTGCCGCCGGCGGCGATCACGCCGGTGGCGAGCCGAGGGTCGTAGTCGTAGCGGCGCATCTCCGGCAGGCAGACGCGTCCCATGGTGACCGCGGAGGCGACCGACGAGCCCGAAAGGGCGGCAAAGCCGGCGCAGGCGAGCACCGTAGCCGAAGCGAGCCCGCCGCGGCGATGGCCGAGCCAGGCATAGGCGGCGGTATAGAGGTCCTTGCCCATCCCCGATACCGCCGCGAAGTTGCCCATCAGCACGAAAAGCGGGATCACCGCGAACGCCTGGACCGAGGCGTGCGAGTAGGGAAACGCGCCCAGGCTGTTGAGTGCCGCCTGCGGCGAATTGAGCACCGAGATGCCGAGGGCGCCCACCAGGGTCATCGCGATCCCGATCGGCATGCGCGCGAAGATCAGCACGAGCAGCGCG